>NZ_PVWK01000151.1 GCF_003003795.1 Stenomitos frigidus ULC18
AACGATTTCGGTTTCCCTCGAAATTGGCTCATTCATGAACCGTTACATACCTGAGCTTTGTAACCCTCAGCTACTTACTAGACTCAGATTGTGGGCTATGAACATCCGACTCCATTCAGGCTTCTATCCCATACCTTCTATCCCATACAAATATCCCATACGAACAAGTCTGCATGAACCAGGTTGAGTGGCTGGGCGTTCAGCCTGGTTAACGTGACTGCGATGAAGCGATTTTTCAGGCCTCTTGCAGCATAAGCATCGCTTTCTGCTTCGAGTAAATGCTTTTCATATGTTTTTTAACGGTGTTTGGCGTAATGCAAAGCTCTAAAGCAACCTGCTTATACGTATAGTTTGCTCGATGGAGCAACCAAATCTCTTTTTCGCGAGATGTGAGACCATATTTTTGAGATTCTTCATTCACAATGTCCTTAATGGATTGACACTGATCGCGAATGCTAAGTAAGAGACAAGGTCGATCTCTATCCTCTAGCTTCAGCCATCGAGCCTGGACGTTAAACACAATAGAGTTGCCAATAAAGACTTTAGATTCGATCAACCAATATTGATTGGGAAACAGATGGCGGCTATCAATGAGTGCCTGACAGATATGCCACACTTCTTCAGGTATCTGATTTACCAACGATCGCTCTTGATTGAGCTGACGTAAAATACGACGAGCGCATTCATTAGCATAGATCAACTCCCTTTTCTCAGTCAGAATTAAAACGCCATCAATCAGGTCTTTAATCACTTCCTGAGGTAGGTCGATCTGTTCATAATTCTTTTCGAAAGCATAGGTTTGTAACGCTGTCCGCGCTTTTTGAAGTTGAAAAAGATCAACCTTATTGTTCGCCGTGCAAGCTCGACTGATCATTGAATTGCCTCCAGGACAATAAGTCAAATTTTGCGAGGCACACTAGCCCCTTCGATGATCTCTAACAGCCCCAAATCATCTGTGAGTGAGAACCGATGAGAAAACCCATCTTTATGGAAAACTCTTTCACTGTGCAGCGATGAGAACTGCTGAGACTTGTTCAAGCTTCCGGCAACCTCAGATTTTGCTGACAAAATCATCGATATCAAGGTTCTCAAACATATCTATTCTCTCTAACACACATATTGTTGATCTAAAAATTAACGCAAAAAAATGCTGGAATTCATGCATTGCAGAATTCACAAGGTAAGTATGAGCTGTGTTTTAAAGCGCTAAAATCGGCTGTTAAGATAGCTAAAGTCCTGTTTTCATGGTGGTTTTAGAAGGATCTACTACTTAGTGAAGTGTTTAAACTGATTGTAGCGTTCAGCAATATCTGGCCACTATTCCTACTACTGATCCCGATCGGGAAAGCAATTTCTAGGGCGTTTACAAAGGATCAGCTGGTGAAAGATCCGATGAGAGGACTCTTTCAGGGTCTGCCTGGTAGATGAAAACTAAAATATATCAAGCCTCCCACTTAATTCTAGAGATAAACAGAATAGGCGGGGCGTCTTGTCATAGAAGTTCAACTTTCCATTGCTCCAGAGCTTTCTTTCAATGAGAATCGCTGATGCAGATACACATGATCGAAAAATATGTTTTCAATGTAAATTTCAAAAAGCGACTCTTTACGCTGGATTAAGCCACTACTCAATCTATGGCTGAGCTTATCATGGCTAATCCAAAAAAAGAGTACCCAACTTGGGTACTACACAGTGGCTTGTTGTGTTGCGATGATGAATTCAGTTGACAAGCCAAGGGTAAATGAGCTGAAGGTCAGAAACCTAAAGGCGCCATCAAACAAAGGCTTACAACCTAATACAAGAATCTGCAACACACGAGGATACTAGATCATGGCTAACGAAATGGATACGATGATCGCTGCCGCTAACAAGTACCGGGGCAATGAGGCTATGGGATTCCGAGGAGCTGAGGCTGCGGCACAGCAACCTCGTGAAGTCGGTGATACCGAAACTCGCGCACCTTTCATTCTCGGTCCTGTTACGTTCGAACTGCATGACTTACGCGTTCGAGGACTTGGCACTGTACCGGCAGCTCCTACTAACTCTCCGTTCATCATTTCAGAAGATGAAGAGTATGAACTCTCTGTGAACGTTGAGTTTAACAAGACACCTCTGACGGAGCTTCTGATGTGCTTAGGCACCCGCATCATCATCGACTACGGCCTTGAAGGCATGGGCAGAAAGGCTGCGGAAGTTGATGTTCAGGCAACCCTCGTCACCCAGAAGGGTATCTTCAGCTACTCTTTGGTTCACAGGGGGGTTGCTCGACGCGATGGCTTGACACCTGGTCTCTATGAGATCGGTGCAGTGGCTACGATTGGTCCAGTTGAGAACAAGTGCTCAACCAGAATTTGGGGACATGGCTACATCAAAGAAGTCTTGCTGGAAGTGTATCCTTCCGGTCAAGAGTAAGGTTTAGCCTCTCCGAAAGCAATGTAGCGCGGATCTGAGCGTAACGATCTCCTGGCACAGTCCAGGAGTTAAGCCACCTGGTAGGCATTGCGCCTACCAGGTTCCTATTCAGAAAAGGAATCAGGATGATGGGATCATCAACACACGAAGCCAACGGCAATCATCACGATCGCAGCGATTTAACGCAGATTCGGGGCATTGGCGCAGTTAGAAAGCGTTGGCTGTATTCACTGGGTATCGACACGATCGCCGCTCTGGCTCAAGCGTCAGCCGATGCGATTGAAGCTCAAGCGAAGAGTGATGGGCGCTCCCTCTCCCGCGATGAGCTTGAAGAATGGATTGCTCAAGCCCGAGTCCACCATGCTCAGGCTTCCTTAGAGCAAGCAGAATCTTCTCATGTGGTCGAAGCAATCACGCCAATAGGAGACTCCAAGCCTCTAGTCAGCGATCGAAGAGAGGCAGAGGGTGAACAACTCACAGTTTGGAACTCGATCGCGTCATTCAAAGTAGACTATAAAATCCGACAGGTTGACGGGAAAGTGGAGCAACGCATCATCGCTCACCATCTCGAAACCGATACGGTTGAAAGTTGGCCTGCTTTTGAGACTGATCTGATGC
This sequence comes from Stenomitos frigidus ULC18, assembly GCF_003003795.1. Lineage (GTDB taxonomy): Bacteria > Cyanobacteriota > Cyanobacteriia > Leptolyngbyales > Leptolyngbyaceae > Stenomitos > Stenomitos frigidus_A. Next base: position 3,031 of record NZ_PVWK01000151.1, read on the forward strand.
AGCAATGGATGCGCGACCGCGTAGAGGTAACGCTTCGTTCCTTGCATGTAGACAGTCCGATCGTAGCAGCACCGATCGTGGCAGAAATCACTCAGCTACGAGTGTTTCAGCCTCATCACATGAAGCAACCCATGGTTGTTGACAAAAATAGTCCCATCTTCCCAGATGCCCTTCAAACCACTGAGCCGTTTGCACTGGAAGTGTCCATGCGCTTTACTGGGCTCACGGAGGTCAATCAGGAAAAGCAGGTTGCTTACCGAGTGCAATGTCTTGCTCGCAATTTGGCTACGGGTGCCACTGACATCCTGGGAGATGTGACGGCACATGTTTCCCCTTCAAACAACTCAGCTTACAAAGTTCTACTGCCCTCGTTGCTACTTCCACAGCCAGGCGCCTACCGTCTGAAGGTCTTCGTCACGCTGCAACAGGCGCCAGCAACGTTAGGACAGTTTAAAGTGCCAATGCTCCAAGTTATCTAAGGATTACAATCATGAGCAGCTTCGATTGGGAGAGGTTCCTGAAGCGGTGGAGTCAGGAAATCATCGGTGCGATCGGCGATGCTCCCACTTTCCTGCCTCCAGAGGTGTTGAAATCGGGTTGGTTGGGTTATCCAGGGGCAACCGAGAAACAAATTGCCCACACCGAAGCTCGTCTGGGAGCCACCTTACCACCGTCTTATCGAGCGTTTTTAAAGGTAAGCAATGGCTGGCGGCAAACAACCCTTTTTAGCAACCAGCTATGGTCTCTGAAGGATATTGAATGGTTTGCGGTAAGGCATCAAGCCTGGGTTGATGCGTTTTGGGAGAAGTCTGGACATCATTCGCCAGAATCCACTAATGCAAAAGCACTAGCGCCATCGATTCCAGATGAAGAGTACTTTGTGTATGGACAGGAACAGGACTGTAGCAAAATTCGGATTGAATATCTCCAAACAGCCTTAGAAATTAGCAAACGCGGAGAGGGAGCGATCTATCTGCTCAATCCCCAGATTGTGGCTCCAGACGGCGAGTGGGAAGCCTGGTTCTTTGGGGACTGGTTGCCCGGTGCCGATCGCTACCGTTCATTCCAGAACATGATGCAGGCAGAGTACGAAAACTTCCTTGAATTGAGAGAAACGCCTGCCATATCGATCGCGCCAGCCCTGCGCGCTGAGTCGGATGCTACCAAGGATCGTTCCATCGACACTGAACCAGCATCCCTGCGAGCCGATCACGCGCCTGAGCCATCAGACTCAGAGTCAACGAGCTCAGAGCCAACACCGTCCCAGAGCAACACTAGCCAACCAGTTGCGCCAATGCCATCTAGTGCAACCATGCCAGAGATTACAGTTACCGACGAATGGCATGATCTTGGCTCCTTTACGATCGAGTGCCAAACGAGTCAAAGGCAGGGACATAACGAACAGCGCACCATCGTTCACCATCGGGAAACCGATACGGTGGAAATCCAATCAAATATTGATTTTGCAGCTACGGAGCAATGGATGCTACAGCAACTGCAAGCTAGTACCCATCCGTCTCCAGCACAAGAGACTGTGGGTTTAGAAATCACCCAACTTCGAGTCATTTGCTCTCCTCAAACCGAAAAACCGATGGTTGTTGATCAGGCGCAACCGCTCTTCTCAGACCCGCTTCATAGTGGAGAGCCGTTTGCCCTAGAAGTTTCGATGAATATTATTGGCTCAGCCCAACCCCCTCTTGCAGAGCAGCAACTTGTGTATCGCGCTCAGTGCATTGCCCACAATCTCTCGACAAAATTAGACACCTATTTGGGAGATATCACCACGCGCCTTCCGGGTGGCCATCAATTAGCCTACATCGCCCAATTCCCTGAAGCACGGTTACAGCAGCCTGGGCTGTATCGACTCAAGGTCTGGGTCACCCTTCAAAATGCTTCTGCCTCACCAAGCTATTTCAAAGTGCCCATGCTTCAAGTGGTGTGAATGCCGATCGATCGTTTCAGTTTTCCGGCAGAGAACCTGTCTTAGGGGCATGGCAATGCCATGCCTCGACGAGAATGCCAACTTAATCAATCCACATTCTGAAGGAACCGATTATGCATTTATGCCACCATCCTCTTTGCTGCTTCGTGCCGCCCTACATGGCTGAGTCCTTGCAAGATTCTGATGATCCAGCTGTGCGCCAGATTGCGCTGGCATCATTGGGGAACGAATATCGGACAGCGCGGCGATTGCTAAGCGCACAACCGATGGCTGCTGTTTTGATGAGCCAAATTGCCGGGAAAGAGCGGTACGTGTTTGATATGCGTGGAGCAAGCGATCCACTGCCTGGCAACTTATTGCGGCAGGAAGGCGATCGCCCCGTCGATGATGAAGCCGCCAATGAAGCCTACGATTACTCAGGTGATGTCTATGATTTCTATAAAGAAGTCTTCGATCGCGACTCCTTGGATGATGCGGGCTTACCTCTCCGTTCCAGTATCCATGTCAGTGACACCTTTGGTAGACCAATGTCGAACGCTTTTTTCAACGGTCAGCAGATGGCGTATGGCGATGGCGACGGAAATTTATTTATCCGGTTCACCAAAGCACTGGATGTTGTGGGACACGAACTCACGCACGGTGTTGTGAGTTTCACCAGCGACCTGGACTACTTCGCTGAATCGGGTGCGCTTAATGAAAGCTTTGCCGATGTCATGGGAAGTTTAATCAATCAGTGGAAGTATAATCAGACTGCTGAACAGGCAGACTGGTACATCGGTAAAGAAGTGTTGGGTCCGGGCGCAGGCATTCGCGGTGTCCGCACACTGACGGGCGACAAAGCTTACGTAAATGACCGAAACTTCGGGACTGATCCGCAACCGAAGCATTACCAGGATCGCTACACAGGCACACGCGATCGAGGCGGCGTTCACATTAATTCTGGGATTCCAAACTATGCGTTTTATCTAGCAGCGATGGCAATGGGTGGATACGCCTGGGAAAAAGCTGGGAAGATTTGGTATGTCACGTTGAAAAGCGCACTGAGTAGTGGAGCAACCTTTGCAGATGCTGCTACTGCGACGCTCGCGATCGCCGAACAACTTTACGGCAACGGCAGTGATGAGCAAAATGCCGTTCGTAGCGCCTGGCAAGAAGTGGGAGTCATCTAAGCTTTGAATGCGACCAAGAAGTATCGTCAAAAGCAGGCACTGCAAGGAGCACATCTCACTCGTCGTCATTTTTCGGGGCTTCTGTGGACTGCGTTGGTGGTACCGCTTCTAAGTGGTGAAGTCTATCCTTCAGGAACAATAAGCGAGCAAAACGCTATGCAGATTACACTAGAACGCAGTGGTGGTTTTACGGGTATGCCGCTGACGATCACCGTTGATACGGCAAAGCTGTCGCCTGACAACGCCGCTCGGTTGCGCCATTTGGTAGAAGCGGCAGACTTTTTTCGCTTACCAGACAGGGTCTCAACACCAGCCCAGCCCGATCGGTTTGAGTATACAGTGACCATCCAAGAGGGCACTCAAAAGCACACGATCACCGTTGGGGAAGCTGCCATACCAGAGCCTCTAAAACCCCTTCTGCACTGGTTGATGGAAACTGCTGGACAGCACTAATCTTCACACACTATACAGAGAGCTTTTACAACTGCAAGTGGTAGGCCATTAGGTGGACAAATCCAAGTTAAAGCTCGGCAAATTTCTTGCCAAAATGTAACCTAAGTGGGTGAAAACAGATTAAAAACATGGGTATACTGCAACACATCGTTACGCAGTATACAAGGTCATGGAATTAGTTAATCGTCATCGCCCTCATCGGACGGTCATTCGCTGTAAGGCTAAAATGCGTTTGCTAGAAACTATTGACGAGAATTTCGATTGGGAGCACCCCTTTGACGATACTCTACTCAAAGAGCTAGCCACAGGTCTCTTTCAGTCAAGTCAGTATCAGGTATTTTTTGAAAACTACCTTTCTAAGCAAAAAGCAAAGGATGTAGAAGATCGGCTTGCTCAGGAATTAGCCGACACCTATCGGAGCATTTTGCAGCGTCACAAAGACCCAGTCGTTCAGAGCCTTAACGCTCTGTTGTGAGCCGCGATGCGATCGATCATGTCTTTTTAGGCGCACAGACATAACAGAGCTGATGTAGAAACCGGGTTTCTTAACAAGCAGATGTCGTTTGAACATCCAGGTGCCGCCCAGAAACCCGGCTTCTTTCAAACTGTGTGCTAGCTACGAGAGTTGGAAAAGGACGCTGCAGACATTACCCTGAAGGGGTGCCTGAGGACTTTAATTTCAGCATGAAACTCAGGCATTGCTGACATGAACGTATAGCTCAGTTTACCTATAGCTCCGTCCAAAGCAAGCGTCAATAGAAATAAGCGTCAACAGAAAGCTGAGTACCATTAAGCTTCATCGATGGCACTGCTGCTTTGAAGGCTGAATCACGTAGGGGAATTTCGCGAAACGCCCCTACACCAAACGTGGGGATTCACAAATAATCCCCAGAATTCGGCAACGCCTCATCAACTTCCACTCAGCCTGCCCAAACTATTTTTTGACCTTGCCGTTATTACGGGAAATCTTGTCGGTACTGCGGGCAATGGGGCGATCGGCACGACGCTCTTCATCACGACGACGTCGATCACGCCACTCTGCGATGGTGAGATAAACGATGCCGCCACTGACGACAATCATTAGACCAAAGGCAACCAAAACGAGAACATTAAAAGCAGAAGTTTCCACGATGCCCAAACCAAACTAAAAACCGTTGCGTCCCCAGATTACCAGCGAAATCGAGAACGTAAAGATCACTAACAGTGAAACCCAGCCCAACGTCACAATATCCATGAGGTAACCAATCAGCATTGCGAAACATCTTCAGCACTGATCATAGTTCAAAGTTGCACCCGGATGAAGGTGTTGGGAAAATCGTAGAGTTAAGAAAGGAGACAGTAGGCGCGGGTTGCCGCAAAATGGTGGTGAGAGCGGCAGGCTTTCAATCTACAATCGAAAGTCTGCGACTCAAAATTCTTTCCCTATGGCAGCACCAATGAGGCATGAAGAACTGACTCAGGCGACGCTAGCACCGTTAAGCGCTACTAACGCGTCAGGAGACATTGGTTTAGTAGAGCGGATTGAATCGGTCAAAGCTGGCTTTGTCGGAGCGCTAACGACGGGTACCGTGTTTGGTGCGTTGGTATTAGTCAATCGTTGGCTACTGGCACCACGCTTCGCCCAACTAGCCCCATTGCAGATCGAAACGGCTGTCATGCTGCTGACGAGTGGTGCGATCGCAGCCCTTTCTGGATTCCTTTTTGGCATTACCTATCGCTATATTATCCGGCAAGACCAAAACCCTCACCTCAACTCTGGTGCTGTTCTGGCGTTTGGACTGGTACGTGGGCTGACCCAAGCGGAAGGCAAACTGGATGAGGCAAGCGCCTTGTTGCCATTGGTCATTCTGGGCGCAGAAAGCGTTTTGCTGTTTGCAGGTGCCCGCATTGTCTTAGATTGGACGCTGGGGCAAGGATGGGTCAAACCGTTTGGCGTCGCTACAGTCAACCGCGCATCCGACAGGCTTTCGACCGCTAGCTCTTACACTGTGAAGTCTTCAAACGTGGGTTGACCGAAGAGCATGGTGCGATCGACGGCTGACAGAATCTTGTTGTGCGATCGTTCCGAAGCTAAACAACAACAGACTAAAGCCGCCACGTCTGCCCGATGAATCGAGCCCGCAATATTGGGATTTTCAGTTAAAACGGCGTTGCCTCTAGGCGGCTCTGATTTCAGCCCACCGGGACGAATAATGGTGTAGATCAACCCGCTGGCAGTGAGATGATTTTCTGCCTGTTCTTTTTCTGCCAGCACGGGGCCCAACGTTTCGAGTGCCTGTGGTGGCAGGGCAGCAGCACTCTCACCCGTGCCGATCGACGACACCAGGATAAACCGCTTTACGCCAGCTTTCACCGTTGCATCGATCAGGTTGCGGTTGCCTTTGAAGTCAGGACGATCGCCATCCGTTGGTTTGCCGCCCAAGGTACTGATGACAGCATCAAGAGGCTGCGCCAGGACTAAGGACTCGATCGTCGTTCCATCTAGCGCATCGCCAATCACAACGGTAGCGCCCAGTGCCTCTAACTCTGCGCGAGCGTCCTCCGATTGCAGCAATGCCACGACTTTAAGCCCTTGTGCTGTCAGGATTTTCGCAATCTCTCGCCCGACGCCACGACTGGCTCCCGCCAAAAAAATTCCTGTCATTGCTGGTTTCTGTCCTTTAAAACCGCACGTTCCCCAAAGTCTACTCGATCCCTAAAGGCTGTTAGCATTGCTGCTTTGAACGCTAGACGATCGTGGGTTGGGCATAGCTTAATCTACTCAGGAAAAGGCATGTCGTCAGGATCAGTGGGAGTAAAAACGATTTTCAGGATGGGCGTTGCTTAACCGAGCAATTTGCGCCGAAGGAACTCTAGCGCTGAATCAGAAAAAATGCCGACCGGTACGTAATGGGCATAACGCAGTAGAAACAGTCGTGGATCACCCGGTGGTTTGACCAACAGACGATCGGGCAAAAAGGGCATGATGCAGGTTAGCGCGATCGCGGTGGTAATCGCTTTGCCGAGGTCTACCACATTGAGTCCTTTCGTGGTTACAGGGCTGAAGTAAATGCCCAGAACGATGTAGGTAATAATGCAGATCTCCTGAAATAAGCACAGAATTTCAGCGCGAGATAGGTATACTCCCACTAACAGACGATCGACCCGGCTCGGTTTCTGACGCATGCCTAGCAGCACAGACCACGTTAGCGGCCCCACTACACCATCAGGGTGCAACCCATAGGTGCGTTGGAAGCGCTTCACAGCCCTTACTGTCGTTTCGCCAAAAAAGCCATCGCGATTCTGGATGTAAAAGCCTGCTAATTCCAGCAATTCCTGCAGATTGACGATCGCCCGCTGTATTGTCAGCGATTCAGGCTGTTCACTCCGACGCAGTTCCGGGTAACACAAGGCTGCCCAGGTTAGGGCGCCCACAATACCGTCATCTTCTAAGTGATGCTGCCGTTGAAACCACTTCACGGCGTCTTCGGTCTCTTTGTCAAAGTTGCCGCTTGCAGTCACTAAATAACCTTTAGCAATGAGAATCGCTTGCATTTCGGCGATTGCCTCTTGCAGCGACTCACTACTAATGTTTCGATAGAGCGGCGGACGGGTCGTGATTAAATTAACCTGCTGTCGCGCTGGCAGGGAAACAATCTGGCTCAGTTGATTTTGCTTGGTTCGTAACCACGGGAGGAACGCTTTAGCTCGTTTCATGGCAATTCTCCTGATAGAACTTCATTGCCCGTAGACCCATTACCGGTAATGGGTCTACAACAAACAGACGCTCACACCTCGATAATTAAGGTTGAAGTATCCTCTACCCCAACGATCGTGACCGTTTGACCAGGAAGCAGCTGAATAATTTGCCCCATCGAAACCAGGAGCTTAAAACGCCAGGATGTGCCACCATAGGCAACCCTCATCCCGGCCTCAGATGCTTCTAATTTAGCGGCAACCCGTTGGGGCAGATTTCTAATTGTTTTCGGCCGGAAAAAATCTCCATTCATGACGATGGTTCTCCAGTAAAGGTGAGTTAGCTACCATCACTCTCACACAGCTTTAGTTTGGCTATAATTTTAAAGACAGAGTCTCACGAATCCAAGGAAAATGGATGATAACATGTAGGCTCATCAGAGCAGGACTGAGGACTTTCTATCTTTCTATAACTTTAATCTCACAAACATATAAATCAATTCTGTAGTTTAAAATACTTTTTGACGCCAATTACTGACTCAAGGGATATTGTTGGCGCTAGATTCTCACATGAAGTGAGAGGTGCTGCTACTTCAGATGACGGCTGTTAGAGTAGGCGATTTTTGTAGGCATCTATGCAGAATTGATGCACCATACGACATATAAAAAGGGTGTTTGGTTTAGTGTGTGTGGGTAACGTGAAGATGACAGCGGTAATAGCAAGAGAATGATAAAGCCCTTAAAGGAGTGGGGGTGACATCGATCGTTCATGCTATAAACAATCAACTCACATATTGATAACTGTCATATAGCGTGTGTCCAAGGAGTGTACGGTTTTATGTCCACTATCCCTGATAGCTTCGTCACTGAGATGGCAACCAGGAATGGTGTCACCCGCACAGAGCTTGAGGCTCTCTTGCTGGCGTTGAACGATCACCCCGGTGCTGAGATTGCGAAGACGTTAGCGATCAGTGAGGCGGCAGTCCGCAAACGCTTGGGCGAGAGCTACAAAAAATTTCACGTTGATGTCGGCGGTAACAAAAAGCTCACTTACCTGAAGCAGAAACTGCTGGAGGAGTATCAGTCGCATCAGCCCGATGCCGGTAAACCCAACTATGACTGGGGAGAGGCGGTTGATGTGGTTGATTTTTGTGGACGTGAAGTGCAGCTTGCCGAACTTGAAGATTGGATTGTTGGTGATGCGGTGGGACGCGATCGCGCTGCCAACCGTTGTCGCTTGGTGGCGGTATTGGGTATCGGTGGCATTGGTAAGACGACTCTGGCTGCCCGCATTGCCCAGCAAGTGCAGGATCAATTTGAATACTTAATCTGGCGATCGCTCCGCAACGCGCCGACCCTGAACGATATCTTGGCAGAACTGCTCAAGTTTCTACCGGGTTCCGAAACAGATTTACCCGACGACGAGAACAGCCGCCTAGTGCGCTTACTTCAGGTACTGCGAGACCATCGCTGCCTGATCATTCTCGATAATGTGGAATCAATTTTGCGCAGTGGGGAAGGCAAAGATTACGAGCGTGCAGGCGAATACAAAGATGGCTATGAACTGTATGGCTACCTGTTTAAAAAGTTGGGCGAAACTGCACATCAGAGCTGTCTCCTTCTGACGAGCCGCGAAAAGCCTAAAGATGCCGCCGCTTTAGAAGGCAAAAATCTTCCAGTAAAGGTATTGCAACTGGATGGACTGAACCAGGCAGAAGCACGTTTAATCCTTAAAGATAAAGGCTTGGGTGGCTCTGATGCCGAACTCAGTGAGCTGGTAGAACGCTATTCTGGCAACCCCTTAGCGCTTAAAATTGTTGCCACTACGATTTATAACCTTTTTAATAATACGATCGCGGACTTTCTAGCTCAAATTAAACAAGAAACGGCGGTTTATGGCGATATCCGTACCCTTTTAGATCAACAGTTTGAGCGGTTATCGAATTTGGAAAAACGAGTCATGTATTGGTTAGCCATCAATCGAGACCCGGTTTCATTGGCAGACTTGAGGAACGATATTCCCATTCCCGAATCATCCATGCGCTTGCTCGAAGCGGTGGAATCACTGCTGCGTCGATCGCTGATCACTGGGAAGTCTGAGTCAGGTAAGCTCGGTCAACTGCCTGTCATTATGGAGTACATGACCGAACAGTTAGTGGAACAAATTACGACTGAAATTGAGCAACTGTTAGAACAACCGGATGAGGCAGTGTTTAGCTGGAAAAAGCTACGGTCTTTAAACAGCTATGCTCTCGTTAAAGCAGAAGCACTAGACCACATCCGCAAAGCTCAGCAAAAAGAGATTCTAGAACCGATTAAGACGAAACTCCTTGATGTGTATGACACGGATCTGGAAGCCCATATTCGCCGCAGCTTCGATCGGCTACGTGGCCAGTCGTTTACGAAAAAAAGCTATGCGATCGGTAATCTCATTAATTTGCTCTGTCAGCTTCAAAGCAGTACCCTACAGGCAGATCTCAGTGGGCGCGATTTCTCCTCACTGACGATCTGGCGCGCCTACTTGAGAAGCGTCAAGCTCCAGGACACCAACTTTACCAACGCCGACTTGAGTGGCTCGGTCTTCGCGGAAATACTAGGGCTAGCCAGTCTGGTTTCCGTACAATATAGCCCCGATGGCAAATTCTTCGCGACAGGCGTTGGTGATGGTGAAATTCGGCTTTGGCAGGCAGCCGACAACAAACAGATCCAGCTTTACAAAGGACATACCGCGTGGGTATGGGCACTCGCCTTTAGCCCCGATAGCAAACTGTTGGTGAGCGGCAGTGCCGACTACACCATTAAAATCTGGGATGTCAACACAGGTGCCTATTTGCGGACGCTGAAAGAGCACACAAACAAAGTTTATAGTGTTGCTTTTAGCCCAGATGGGAAAACGATCGCCAGTTGCAGTGAAGATCAAACCATCAAACTTTGGGACGCCAATAGCGGCGAATGCCTCGCAACGCTGAAAGAACATACTGATTGGGTTTGGTCAGTGGCGTTTAACCCGATCGATCCACGACTCCTGGTGAGCAGCAGTGCAGACGGCACGATTAAGCTGTGGGACAGCGAGGGAAACTGCCTGAAAACGCTGATTGGGCATACTAGCCAGGTCTACTCCGTCCGCTTTAGCCCCAACGGACAACTGCTTGCCAGCAGCAGCGAAGATCAAACGGTGAAGCTCTGGGATGTGCAGATTGGACAGTGCTTTGAAACGCTAAAAGGCCACAGCAAAAAGGTATATGCCGTGCGCTTTAGCCCGGATGGTAGAACTCTGGCGAGTTGCGGCGAAGACCGCACCATCAAACTCTGGAATATCCGCACCAGCGAATGCCTGAAAACGTTGACAGGGCACATTAGCCAGGTCTGGTCAATTTCCTTTAGCCCCGACGGGCGTACGCTGTTGAGCAGCAGCGATGACCAGGCTGTCAGACTATGGGATGCGACGAACGGTAAACTCCTCAATGTCTTGCAGGGGTATTCGCGCGGTGTGTATGCGGTCGCTTTTAGTGCGGATGGGCAAATGGTTGCCAGTGGTGGCGATGACAATATTGTGCGGCTCTGGGATGTCTATCAAGAGAAGCGCGACAAGTTGCAAGACCCCAAAAGCAAAGGACGATTGCGATCGATCGCCTTCAGTCCATGCGAACCGATTCTGGCAACGGGTGGTAGCGATTACACCATCCGGCTATGGGATCTGCAAGACGATCGCCATCGTTCTGGCTGCAAAACGCTAGAAGGGCATACCAATTGGGTCTGGACAGTCACCTTTAGCCCCGATGGGCGCTTCCTTGCCAGCAGCAGTGAAGACCGCACAATTCGCCTGTGGGATGTGAGCACGGGGCAATGCCTCAAGACGCTGGAAGGGCATACCCACTGGGTCTGGACAGTGGCATTTAGCCCCGATGGAAAAACCCTCGCCAGCGGTAGCGCCGATAGTAAAGTGAAGCTCTGGGATGTGGCAACTGGACAGTGCCTCACAACGCTGGCAGACCACGAAGAGATTGTCTGGTCGGTTGCCTTCAGCCCCGATGGACAAACCCTTGCCAGTGGCAGCGAAGATCAAACCATCAAGCTGTGGGATGTGAGCACGGGCAAAGGTCTCAAGACGTTCAAGGGACACACCAAGCAAATTTATACGATCGCCTTTAGCCCGGATGGACACACCCTTGCCAGTGGTAGCGGTGATGCCACTGTAAAACTCTGGAACATGGGTATGGGAACCTGTCTAGACACCCTGCGCTGGGGACATACCGCCGCTATTCGTGCCCTTGCGTTTAACCCCGATGGCACACTGCTAGTCAGCGGCAGTGAAGATGGGTCGGTGCAACTGTGGGATGTGCAAAAGTGCAGTCGGTTACGCCAACTCAAGTTCGATCGCATCTACGAAGGCATGGATATAACAGGCGCAACCGGACTCACAGAAGCCCAAAAGTCTTCGCTGAAGGCGTTGGGTGCGGTGGAATTGGAGAAGTAGGGCGATCGTGCTCGATATAGTACAATAAGTCGTACACGATCGGGTTTGCGATGGAAATTCTGAGTGCCAGCGAAGCGAGAGCAAAGTTATTTAGCCTGGTTGAGCAAGTCAATCAAGACCATTTGCCACGAGAAATTACCAGCAGAAAGGGCAATGCCGTTTTGCTGTCGAAAGCCGATTGGGATAGTTTGCAGGAGACCATTTATTTGCAATCGGTGCCTGGTTTGGTGCAAGCCGTGAGAGCGGCTGAGCAGGCAGATGATTGGGTGTCAGAGGAGGCGTTGTTGGAGCATTTGCATGGCGTGGACGATTCAGTTTAGTCGTCAAGTTCTGAAGGATGCGAAAAAACTACGCTCTGCGAATTTAGAGACAAATCTCAGCAGTCTACTGGCGCTTCTCAAGCAAAACCCCTACGAACCACCGTATGAGAAGCTTTCCGGTAATCTTCAGGAGTACAGTTCACGACGGATTAATATCAAGCATCGTCTGGTTTATGCGGTGGACGACGAAGCAAAAACCATCAGGGTCGTTTCTGGTTGGTCACATTATGAATGATCTGAGTGGAGCACGATCGCGCTTACTTGCTTGTTCGTGTGGCTTGGAACCGGAATTAATCGATATGTTTTGTTTGGACGGGTGTAGAACCTGATGCAGTTGAAATTGTGGGCTATCACGGCTAACAAACAGGACGACACTATGAGAGTACCAACCCACCGATCGCCAACCCATCCAGGGGAAATGCTACTGGAGGAATTTTTGCTGCCGATGGGATTAACGCAACGAGAGTTAGCTGATGCTATCCATGTGCCTTATCAACGGGTGAACGAACTGGTCAAGGGTAAGCGCGGCATGACACCCAGTACGGCATTGCGGCTGGCTAAGTTTTTCGAGGTTTCTGCTGATTTCTGGATGGCGCTGCAACTGCGCTGGGATCTCTATCATGCTCAACAGGACGAGGCGCAGGAACTGGAGAAAATCCGTCCTCATACGGTGTGAGGCGATCGCGCTTACTTGCGTGTCTGCAGAGTCTTCGTCGTTAAGGTTGGCAACGGACAAAAAACTAGCCAGTGCGCGATCGCCCCTCCGAAGGCATAGCCATTACAGGCGCAACCGGACTCACAGAGGCACAAAACACCTCGCTGTAAGCCTTGAGTGCAGTTGAATCGGAACTATTTTTATTCAAAGTGAGAACAGTCCTGTTTGCAGTGCGATCGCATCGCATTCCGACGGCATCGTTCCTGTTCCAAACAAAACGGTTCTTGTTCAGAGTGAGAGCGTTCCTGTTTCAAGAGCGGCGATTTCGATTTGCAAGGCGACAAGTCCTGTTTGCAGTCGGAAGAGTCCTGTTTACAGTGAGAACATTCCGATCTGAAACGGCATCGTTCCTGTTTAAAATGCGATCGCTCCTATTTGCCGTGAGAACATTCCTGTTTCAATTAGAAACGTTCCTGTTTGGAGTGTGATCGTTTCGGTTTGCAGCACGATCGCTCCCTCCCTTCACCCCATCGAAGTCACAGCCAGCCAAAACATTTGCGGTTATGCTGAAAGCATCGATCGTTCCAGTGATTGGCGGTAGTGAGAGCACAGCATGGTTAAAGTGGCATTGCTAATTGGGGTGAGCGAATTTGCCGATGTTGCCCTCGCCAACCTGCCAGCCGCCATCAGAGATATCAACGCCGTCCAATCCGTCCTGAACGATGCTGAAAGAGGTGGGTTTGATGACGTGCGTCTGCTGGAGAACCCCGATCGCACCGAGCTGGAAGACGCGATCGATACCCTGTTTCGCGATCGGCAGAAAGATGATCTCGTCTTACTCTACTTCTCTGGTCACGGCATCAAAGACGACACAGGCAAATTCTCGCTGGCAACCTGCATCACACAGAAAGACCGCCTGCGAACCACGGCCGTTGCCGCCAGCTTTGTGCATGATGTCATGTCCAGTTCCAGATCCCGACGACAGGTGGTGATTCTCGACTGTTGCTTTAGCGGTGCCTTTGCCACAGGTATGACCGCCAAAGACGATGCCTCCGTTGATGTCAAAGCACAATTAGGCGGCGAAGGTCGCGTCGTGTTGACTGCCTCCACTGCCACCCAATATGCCTTTGCCCAAACGGACGAAGACCTGTCCATCTACACCCGCTTTCTCGTAGAAGGTATCCAAACCGGAGCCGCTGACACCGACAATGACGGACGCATCACCGTAGACGAACTGCACACCTACGCCCAGCGCAAAGTGCAGGAAGCTGCCCCCGCGATGAAGCCAGAAATCTATGCGGTGAAGGAAGGCTACACCATCCAACTGGCAAAAGCACCGCTGGGCGACCCGACACTGGAATACCGCAAGCAAGTCGAAAACTGCGTCCGCAACGGTCGAATCTCAGTGGTGGGACGCAGAATCTTGCAACGGTGGCGACGTGAGCTGAAGCTGACCGAAGCCAATGCCAGCACCATTGAAGCGACAGTCTTAGAACCCTTCCGAGAATATGAGCACAACCGGGAGGAATTTACCCAGGCGCTTGCAGAAGCACTGGAGGCAGAACGCGGCACACTCAGCCCTGAAACCAGCGCGGAACTAAAGCGTTACCAGCAGTTGCTGAAGCTACGCGACGAAGACATCCCGCCCATCCCCACTGCATCCAACATTGATTCCCCTGTCCTCACCCAAGACATTCCATCTCCCTCCACCCGACTCCCGACTCCCGACTCCCGACTCCCACCCCTCGCCTCCGACGACCTCAGCTCCGACAAAGGCATTAACTACACCAAACTGCGAGACTTGCTTAAAGCAAACCAGTGGAAAGACGCAGACCGTGAGACCTATTTAGTCATGCTTCAGATCGTGGGACGCACTGACGGCGATTGGATTCGGGAAACAGAGATCAAAAACTTTCCCTGCACAGACCTCCGCACCATTGACCAACTCTGGGTCAAGTACAGCAATGGGCACTTTGGCTTTAGTGTGCAAAAGCAAATCTATCTGGACTGCGGCGGCAACCTCGATGGCAGCTATGATGAAAAAGTATGGAAAAAATTTGGCGATCGCGTTGGCTGGAGAGTGGAAAATACCTGGATCAACTACTCCGAAGTAACATTTGACACCACCTCCCAGCAGGGACACTTACCCTTATTGCCGAACTTTGGGCCTGGTGTTGGAATTTTTGGTATGTGGGTGTTGGGTGAGGTCTCTTCTCTCGCGTCCAGACTTGTAAAGTGTAACCTCTAGGCTTTCTGGCTGTTTTTTAAAGTTTATTGCAGCCGCCTTTTTCTACGAGGAGTCAGCGTTTCGGGCTTCCGTTACCTGGCACCGGGCATCGCCTCTCACCTCATTGCTTCTTACCAGGTCGTCAAACTGAACACCTGCCATTTTTGGGTCGTAACAGTTCGCTAGCACAAATTTTGCGGCTACTTGGTGGATTTCATCTGGTATCTCCCAGTCATTCCATAGATGCATCTGTCCCGGCGATCGTTTCTGCGGCTGACGTTCTAGCTTCATGCGGGCTAAGAGTTTACTGCCCCAGCGATGTTTCTTCTCTGGCTTCGGCTGTGGTCGATATTGCTTACAGAACTTACGATAGGCAGCAGCACAAGCTTCTAACATGGTTCCCAGTGCTAAAAATGCTGGATGCCATTGAGTCATGCCGTCATTGGTCAAGCGGTCATACGTGCCATAGTTGCTGTAGTCGTAAAACCAGCCCGTCTGCATATTGGCAGCCTTTGGGTTGCCGTGAATGTAGCGCAACGTATTAAGCGCTCTGCGTTTATCACTCGTCAAAAAACCAGTGCTGTGATAACGCTTTTCCCAGAAATGCCCTGTACGGTTCAGTAATTTGTTAAAGCACATGGCAGTATACCAATTGAGCCAGTGCATGATTTTGGGTAAATCCTGAGGTTGCTTGGGTTCCAGTAAATAATGAACATGGTTGCTCATGAGGCAGAGCGCGTAGAGCTTAAATCCATACTTGTCAATTGCTTTTTGCATGGCATAGAGCAACACTTTACGACACTCAAAGCGAACCAGGCGAAATTCCCGATTGTTGCAGCGAACGGTAATGTGATAGCAGAAACCAGGTTGAAGGCTGCGTGGAAGACGAGGCATAGGCGTACCTCAAGCAAACGTAATGCCTCAACCTATAGTGCATTTCCAGAGTAAATTCATCTCTACAGGGCTTTCTGTTGCGATCGCGCTACAAAGGCAGAGCTTGGAAACGAGATCTATGGTGTACGGCTGAGCGATCGCGCTTCCTCAATATTCTTGTTCCCGTCTTCTAGCTGGGAACATCGCAACAGAGGCTCCGCCTCGCCGCGATCGCCCAACGAGGAAGCAGAGCCTCCAAACCATTGCATTCCCAGTCAGAGCCTGAAAACGAGGCACAGGCTGTAGACTACCATAGAGAAGGATAGGCTTCGCTGCTTGCGGACATGCGATCGAGCCGAAGGGCGCTCATCCTAATGAAATAGTGAACGCAAATGACAACGGCAGTAAGAGCGGAGCTAGAGCCAGACAGGATGAATATTAAAGAGCAACTACTACAAGAAATCGAAAAAGCGCCCAGTGCCACCTTAAAAGAAGTACTGGATTTCTTGCTGTTCGTTCGTGCTAAAGAGCTTCAGCAAGAGCAACAAGAGATTAGCCTTTTAAGCGAATCCAGCCTGGCAGAAGAATGGTTAACGCCTGAAGAGGATGAAGCATGGCAGCATTTGTAAAGGGCGATGTTGTCGTGCTTCCCTTTCCCTTTTCAGATTTAACCAACGCTAAAAAACGACCCGCGCTGGTGCTTGCCGCGCTGACTCGCAACGACTTCATCCTTTGCTTGATGACCAGTCAAGCCGCGAACGATGCCTATACAACCCTGATTGAATCAAGCGACTTTGAAACTGGAAGCCTCAACAAAACCAGCTACGCCAAGTCAAATCGAGTGTTTACAGCTAACGAACAACTGATTGCCTACAAAGCAGGAAAGCTTACCCCAGAGAGAACAAACGAAGTCATCGCCAAGCTGATCACAATCTTGCAACAGTGACGTTAGGGTTTCTTACATAGGAAGTCTGAGATGATGTAATTAGTAACCTGTAAGACAGGTATTGTGGGCACCGCTTACTCCCTATTCACACCTTCAAACGTCAAACGCTGCGGCTTTCTATGCCATCGACAGCCCGATCCGCTGACCAGTGCTTAGATCGCCACTAACGCTTCCTTGCGGATGTTTGCTTTCATGTGAAAATTTGCTCATTCAGCGATCGAGAAAGTCATCGGGTTAGATGTCTGCTTCGTACCATTAGATGCCCACAATTAGAGGATAGTCAAAGACAGCTTCGATTTCGTTTAGGTGAATAGGGGTCTGTCGCTCTTGCCGAGCTTCTAGCAGTTTTTTGGCAATATCACGGGCGATTTCTAGCGTTTCTTCGATCGTGCGTCCCTGAGCAACGAGTCCTGGAATATCGTCTGATGTGGCAAGGTAAAGTCCTTCAGAGAGTTTTTCGATGTGGAGTGTCGCCATTTGTTCCATAATCGCTGTGGCTTTCTGATGGATGATGCTTATTTTATCGTAGACAATTGAGAGAGCATAGACGTTGAACCATCACAGAGCCACTGTAGAGGCTTGGTTTCAGTAATCTTGGGAAAGAGACGATCGCCATCGCCTGCTTGTGCGATCGCCCCACTCATCCCGATACCCTCTCTTTACGATTTAGCAGCATTGACTGTCCGGTCTGGAGCCGTGAGTTAGTGTAGATTCTCACAGGTGGATCGGATGTGACCTGTATGCTGCAAATTTACTATCTTCCCGACGGGCGACTGGTCGAAGCGGGAGAAGCATTTACGTTATTGGATGCCTCCTTAGAGGCAGGCATTCCCCATACACACATTTGCGGTGGCAATGCGCGTTGCTCCACCTGTCGAGTGATGGTCACTGAAGGGCAAGAACACTGTGGGACTCAGACGATCGCTGAACAAGAGATGGCACGACGGTTGGGTTTTCCTGATTCTGTGCGGCTTGCCTGCCAAACCAAGCTGGCAGGTAGCGGCAAAATCTCAGTCCGCAGGCTGTCGTTAGAGGTGGAAGAGTCGACGCAGTTTTTCGACCAGGCGATCGGCAAACTGACGCCTGGGTTTATGGGGCAGGAAAAAGAAATCGCCATCTTGTTTGCTGATATTCGTGGCTTTACGTCATTTTCAGAAGCGCTGTTGCCCTATGACGTCATTTACGTGCTGAATCGCTACTTTCGGCGCATGGCACAAGTCATCGGTTCCTATGGGGGCACCATTAATGTGTATATGGGCGATGGGTTGATGGCCTTGTTTGGGGTCGAGCCAGCAGAAGGACAACCACCTGGCAAAGCGGTAGAACAAGCCATTCGTGCGGGTCTGGACATGCTGGAAGCGGTGGAAGACATGAATCCATCGTTGGAATCGTTCTACAATCAGCGCTTGCGGATCGGCATTGGTGTGCATTACGGATGGACAGTTATTGGCACGATCGGCGATCCAAAAAATCCCAACATGACTGCGATCGGTGATGCGGTGAATTTAGCCAGTCGCATCGAAGCCGCGAACAAGCCACTCGGCACCACGTTCCTCATCTCCGAAGACGCCTATCAACAGGTGGATAATCAGGTTTTGGTCAAGCAGCAATTTCAGACCCAGCTTCCAGGTAAGAGCGGTGAATATTGCCTCTACGAAGTGGTTGGCATGGCACCACCAGTAAGAGTAAGCAGAGACAAGAGCCTAGTGCAAAGAGAACCCATTGCTCACGTCGATGGTCATTTGAAGCGCATCATTAACAAGCTCTGGCAAGCACTGAAAAATGCGTTCGGCGCTGCCTAGAGTTTATGTTCAGGCTGGAGCGATCGCCCAGCCGCTTTATGCCTGTTTGCTAAGAAATGTGTCAAAGATTAGAAAGAAATTAACACTTGTCTCAAAAGTTAATTGTTCACTGCTGTGTTTACGTGTCGAGCATCACAGCCTTTGGGGGCGCTGAGTTTTTGGGTCAAACAGGCATGTCACTTAATTTATGTAACATTTCGTGATAATTTAAAGCTGAGGAGCAAACTGTATCTCCGGAGACGTATTGCTTCGCCTTTAGCCAGTTACAAACCTAGTGAGGCACCCCTCCATATGGCAATTACTATTGATTCCGCCCGTAGTATTTTCCCGGGTACATTATCAGCTGATGCAGTACCTGCTTTGACTGCACGGTTCAACCAACTTAGTGCTGAAGATCAACTGGCGTGGACATGGTTCGCGTTCCTGGAAATGGGCAAAACCGTTACCGTTGCAGCCCCTGGTGCAGCGAGTATGCAGTTTGCTGAAGGCACCCTGAACCAGATTAAGCAAATGACCTTTGAGGCGCAAACTCAGGTGATGTGTGATCTAGCAAATCACGCCGATACGCCCCTTTGCCGCACATATGCTACCTGGTCGCCTAACATTAAGCTCGGTTTTTGGAATCAGCTTGGAGAATGGATGGAGCAAGGTACCGTTGCGCCCATTCCGACTGGCTATAAGCTGTCTGCCAACGCCAGCGCTGTCCTAGAAACCCTCAAAACGTTGGATCAAGGCCAACAGATTACTGTGTTGCGAAACTCTGTTGTTGACATGGGGTTTGACGTCAGCAAATTAGGCAGCTACACCAGAATTTCTGAACCTGTGGTCGCGCCGAAAGAGACCGCTCAGCGGACTCAAGTCACCATTCAAGGGCTCGACAACCCAACCGTGCTGAGCTACATGAACAACTTAAATGCCAATGACTTTGAGCAACTGATTAAGCTCTTTGCGGCAGATGGGGCGTTGCAGCCTCCTTTCCAGCGCCCGATCGTTGGCACAGATGCTATCCTGCGGTTTTTCCGGGAAGAATGCCAGAACCTTAACCTGGTACCAGAACGCGGAGTCGCGGAACCCGCAGACGATGGCTACACTCAAGTGAAAGTTACAGGCAAGGTTCAAACTCCCTGGTTTGGTGCAGCCGTGGGTATGAATATGGCTTGGCGGTTCTTGCTTAACCCTGAAGGCAAGATCTTCTTTGTCGCCATTGATTTGTTGGCTTCCCCCAAGGAGCTTTTAAATCTGGTTCGCTAGGTTAACCAGGAGCAACGCATTAAGGCGATCGCTGAAAAGTGGGCGTTGCTAAAGATAGGGATGCAGGAATGCACAAAGCATCCCTATTTTTGATGTAGGGGATGTTAGCTTGTGGTTAGCTAGGAAACAGCGCCCCTACGACATCCATCCTGACAAAGCAGCAATGCCAAAACGTGTCATCTCTGTAGAGATGCAAGCTTTTGCGTCCCTATCTGAGACGAGCAAAGAATGAAGCATCTGTTTTCTGGAACTTTTTCAAGGAATACAGACTAAATAAGGTCGAATTTCAGTAGAGGTATGGCATTGCCATGTCCCTACGGGGTGGCTCTTGAAAGCGAGAATGTTCAGCCATATGGCGCAACCGCATCATCCAGCCCATTAACTACTGCACAAATTTTAGATTGAGCCATGCAAGTAAGTGAAGCCGAGTGGACTGACACTGAGAAGACGATAGCCCGAACAGCTTTTGATCAAGCGTATGGGCGAGAAATTGAGGCTTTGCTGAAACAAGTGCGAGCGGACGCCAGCACACTCGTGGAATTGAGTGATCTCTGGCGGTTACATGATTTCTTGAGTGCTAAACGACACCAAGTTGAGGGCAAGTACGACTATCAATACGCTGCTCTGCCCTTTGTTTTTGCTGGCCTTGTTAAGGACGGCTGGCTTCACCTTCAGGAGTTGGAAGGGCTCAGTAAAGACAAGCTTGCCAAGATCAATTCTTTGGCAAACATGTGAGACTTTGGCAGGCCTTTGAGCCCGATCGCGCTGGCTTTTAAGCTGGAAGCGACTGGTAGGGATGACGCTTGGCGTGAATGTTGCGGATATGCGTTTTGACCGTGTTGAGGCTGATGTGGAGCGTTGTGGCGATCGCCTGATAGCTATATTCCCGCTTCAGCAGTAACCAGACTTCCGCTTCCCGATTGGTCAATTGGAACTTTTTTTGTTCTATCCGGATATCTTGTCGCAACACTTCATCCCGGTCTTCGATCGTAATGAGCACATAGGCCTGTTGAGTGAGCGCCAGGTTCACCTCATTGCTGATGTCTGCCGCCAGCCAACACGCCGTCAGTCGGAACGAGCAGCAGTCTGTCGTCTCATATTCTAAAAGTACTGGCTCAGAGGCGGCTCCTGTTTCTACAACCTGCCCAAAGAGTTCATTCACGATCGTGGGTAGTGTTGTGCCATAGCGCTGAGTGCTCGATAGTTTCTGACAAAGCCGT
Source organism: Stenomitos frigidus ULC18 (assembly GCF_003003795.1). GTDB lineage: Bacteria > Cyanobacteriota > Cyanobacteriia > Leptolyngbyales > Leptolyngbyaceae > Stenomitos > Stenomitos frigidus_A. The sequence continues at coordinate 24,041 of NZ_PVWK01000151.1, forward strand.
CTGGCATTCTGGTTCCAGTAGAAAATGGCTCGATCGATCGAGAGTACGATTACCCCTTTTGGTAGCGCTTCTACAAGTGCACTGAGCAATGAAGAGGACTCTAAAGCACTGTTAAGGTCACGTACAGGCGCTGCCATAAGAGAGGCTGTGGGACTGATATCTCTGGAATGAGAGAGGCTGTTGTAGGGTAAGCAATTGGGGACTTCGTAATCGCGGGTCAACATGGCATCTCCAGACAAGTGATAGGTTTGCTCAATCGCATCGTGGTCAATGCCACCTCGTCTCGTCGATCGTCCCTGGGTCAGGTCAGAGTGTGATGCTTCGGATGATCTCAGCAAGCTCAATTCACGTATCGCAGTTCGCGCGATTCTTGCTTGACTCGTCCTGTCATCGCTGCTTGTTGCAGGTTCATAAAGGCATAGAAATCTTCTCTGCCATATTTTGTTGTTAAAAGTCGTCGTAGCTGCTCTTCAGCACTCACGGTGAGATAACCAGTGGTGAGCACCTGTTGAACAATTTCATGAATCGAGTTCATGCCTAGCATCTCCACGAAGAACGGTTGCACAAGTAGTGATGTGTAAAGTAACGTTGACAAACGGCTTGACCTGATGATTCAGGTGTCGGGGGGTTGCATTGTTTGTCATTGCCCTTCTAGATAGAAAGGTTAGTCGAAAAGCTGCATTACATTGAACTAACAAGCGTTAGGAATCATTAGCCAGATCGTTAGGCGTTACGTTAGAAGTTTCATCACCCCTCATGGCACCTGGTTCAATTCAGCCTGAAGAGACGTTTGCGCGAGCTGAGGCGCTTTGGGATACAGGACGGCTCTTTGCTGATCTAGCCTCTGCTAAGCGAGGCAAGCTCACTCCGACTGAAAAAGAGCATCTGCGTGGCTTGCTTTTGGGCATGGGTCCCAAAGAAATTGCCAAGGAGTTGTGTAAAGGGGTGGGTGGGGTTCGCGTGGCTCTGTGTGACCTTTACCGCTACGTCGAAGCGCTTCTACGGTTGCCAGAAGGTGATGTTGATTCCAGAACCGTGATTTACACGCTGGAAGAGGCAGGCTACAAGCGATCGGCTACGGGTAGCGTCATGCCTGTTGCCTCACCCCAGCTGACCTGGATACCTCGCTCTGGCAGTCAGGATGTAGTTAACGGTGGCAGACAGACAACGACTGAGCGGGCTCAGCGCTCTAGCATCGTCATTAGCCACGGCAACCAGGCAATGAATCTGGGTCTTGCTCAACAACTCTACGCGACGTTAAAGGCGGCAGGGCATCAACTAGCGATTTTAGAAGAGAGTCACCGATCGTCGACCGACTGGCTGCGGCACATTGATGCAGCGCTGGAACAGTGCGATTATTTTTTGTTGCTGCTAGCGCCCCAGTCAGCCGTCAGTGAAATGGTAACAGAAGAAGTGCGACGAGCCAGAGAAGCGTATGATACTCGCCCCAACCACAAGCCCATTCTGTTGCCGGTACGGGTTGGTTTTTCGCTGACGGTGCCACTTAACCACAATTTGCGTGGGTATCTGCATGGCTTTCAAGAGTGGGAATGGCACTCGCCTACTGATACGCCATTACTGCTGCAAGCCCTGCAAACCTTGTTGGCAGAAGCACCACCGCCGACACCTGAATCAGCGACACAGGCACTACCCACGCCTTTTACAGCGGTGGATGACCCTGATGCGCCACCGCTGCCTGTAGCCGAGCCAGAATTGCCGTGGGGACAGGTCAACCTGGTTTCAGCGTTTTATGTCGAACGATCGCCGATCGAGGCTCGCTGCTACGAAACGATCGTCAAACCGGGCGCCTTGATTCGGATTAAAGCGCCACGACAAATGGGTAAAACGTCGCTGATGTCGCGCATTCTTTACTATGGCGAGCAGCAAAACTACATCACCCTGCCGCTGAGTTTTCAGCTGGCCGATCGCGCCATTTTTGCTGACTTAGACAAGTTCTTACGCTGGTTTTGCGCCAGCGTCGGGCAGGGACTACAGCTGCCGCCCAAGCTAAAGGATTATTGGGACGATATTTTTGGCAGCAAAGTGAACTGCAAGGCGTACTTTGAGCAGTATCTGCTGCGAGAAATTGATAGTCCCTTGATTCTGGGACTCGATGAAGTCGATCGTGTGTTTGAGCATCGCCACATCGCTGAAGATTTTTTCGGACTTTTGCGGGCATGGCACGAGGAAGCGAAGAACCGCGCCATTTGGCAAAAGCTGCGTCTGGTGGTCGTCCACTCGACCGAAGTCTACGTCCCGTTGGACAACAACCAGTCGCCGTTTAATGTTGGCTTGCCGATCGACTTACCAGAGTTTAGCCCGGAACAGGTGCAGGATCTGGCAACACGACACGGCTTAAATTGGCGATCGCACCAAATTCAACAGCTCATGACTCTGGTCGGTGGGCATCCCTATCTGATACGCGTTGCTTTTTACCATATTGCCAAACAGGATATGACGCTAGAGCAATTGCTCCAGCAGGCTCCAACCGACTCTGGACCTTACAGTGACCACCTGAGACGGCATCTATGGAATCTGGAACAATACCCAGATCTCGCGGCTGCTCTCGCAAAAACGGTCGTCACGACTGAGCCTGTGCGCTTAGAAACCTCCCAAGCCTTTAAGCTGCACAGTATGGGATTGGTGCATCTCAATGGGAATAACGTAACGTTGCGCTATGAACTGTATCGCCAGTACTTCCGCGATCGTCTGCCGGATACATAGGGTTTGTAAGCAGCAGCTTATGGACTTGAGTGCTTTCCGAGAAAAAACGTACCGCTTGGTAGAGGGCAGGTTTTGCCAGCGCCTTTGCCTCTAGCCGATCGCGTTGGTATCAAACCTGTCCCTACGGGTCTTTTGTTGGCTAGCAATCTCCTTGAAGGAGTTGTTAACAGTCAGTTGTGGGTGCTTATACCGTTTTAATATGAAGCTGCGCCAAATAGGGCTTCGAGAATGAAATTGTAGGCGGTCAACGACGCAATCGTTTC
>NZ_PVWK01000100.1 GCF_003003795.1 Stenomitos frigidus ULC18
AGGTTAGAAGCGATGACCCAAGCGGTGATTGCCTCCATTGTAGGCTGGCGCTCCATTCTGGACGCACTATCTGTAGCTGGTCTTTAAGGAATTGGTATAAAACTCCGTGCGCCCCTACGGGAAATGCCGGAGTGATTAACTTCGTGATCCTTAGAGTAAGAAAGTAGAAAGGGGAAGCGTCTCACGAAGTTGGTAGAATGCACTGTAGTGCTTGATTTCTCTAGCGTTGAATCTGAATACTGGGCTTTCCTATGACAATTGCAGCGTTTAATTTGAATGCACCTGATTTAGCAGCCGATGATTACATTGTTTTGGGCTTAGCAACCTGCTTTGTTAAGGATGAAGGCGAAGTGCACGAGGTTGCTGTTGTGGAGCCAATTCCTTCCGCGGCGCTAGAAGCGATCGTTAAAGGGATTCCAACGTCCTATCAGACTGCGATCGCTACAACGATGGGTGTAGTGTGGTCGAGTGATACCCCCCAACTACCCGCTGCCTTTCCAGCAACCGCGCAGTTTTGTGATGAATTTACGGAACGGGCAATCGCCGCTGCCCGTACCTACAAAGTTCGTCCTGTGGCTCAGGCACATATTCCTGTAGGTTCCAGCCGTAGCGACTTCACCTACTCGACCGAGCGTAAGCGCGTACTCAATTCGCAGCGCCTTGTCAGAACCGAGGATAATGTGAAGCAGCATGAATATACGCATAAGGTGCTTTAGTAATGAGTGGTTGTTAGTTGCGAATGCGCTAACAGTTGAAAACTGAATGTTTTAGGGAGGGTTGTTCCATGCTCAAGCTTTACGGTGGGAAGTTCAGCCGCGCGTCGATCGTGCAGTGGTGTCTGGAAGAACTAACGATCCCTTATGAGTATGTGCTGCTGGACATGCAGGCAGGTGAGCACTTGGAGGCCGATTACACAGCCATTAACCCGATTGGCAAAGTACCCGCGATCGTGGATGGTGATTTCAAGCTGTGGGAGTCGGGCGCAATTTTGCTGTATTTAGCCGACAAATATGGTAAGTCTGAAACAGCCGAGCAGCGAGCTGAGCTGGCTCAGTGGATTTTGTTCGCGAACGCAACGCTAGGGCCAGAGCTGTTGAATGAAGCCACTCGTGATCATGCAACCGTTCGCTTACTCAAACCAATTAACCAGATCCTGGAACTTCAGCCCTATCTGTTAGGTGAGCAATTCAGTCCAGCAGATGTAGCCATTGGTTCTACATTAGGCTTTTTTCAGATGCGATTCCAAATGGACTTTAGTGCCTTTCCAGCTGTGATTGAGTATCTGAAGCAGCTCAGCGCTCGACCTGCTTTTCAAAAGACGATCGGCGGACGTAGCGCTTAAGCGATCGCTCCTACAGTAAGTCCTAGCAGCGCTGCCAGGGTGTTGTGAGCCGTTAAACTCAAAGCTTCACTCTTACTCAGTGCTCGCTCTTTTTGCTTACTTTTGGTTCTGGATCGGCAGTATTAAGGGCACGATCGAGCACACCGCGGGCCTCTGCTGCCTGCTTTCTTGCTTCTTTAAAACGAAGGTTTGCTTGCGCATAGGCTTTTAGGGCTTTAAACCCATCTTTGAGGCTGGCGATTTCTTCTTCGCTCACGGGCTCATCGCTAAAGAGAATATCAATCTCGGCATGTACCTGGAGTGCTTCTGCACGGGAGTCTTGCAGCTTCAGCTTTAACGTTGCCAGATTACTGAGTATCTGCACTGCCTGTGTGACAGCATCTTCATCGGGACTGGGGTTAACGATCGGTTCTTTCACTTCAATAAACTGTTGGGGCGCAAAACCATCAGAAAGTTCGGTCGGGAGTTCACCCGCATCCATCAGTTCGATTAACTGATCCATTGCTTTTTCGCGGGCTTTGACAGAATCTTTGCCAGGAACGGTCAGAATCACTTCTGGGCTTTGGACAAGCGTATATTGAACCATAGGGACACAAATAAAACATTTGTACTATTAAAGTTTACAGCATGACGGCGCAAGCAACGAAAATGAGACCCATGTCTGACTGACCACCTCGCCATGCTTGCGCCTCATCCTACACCGCATCGCGTCTCTGCACAAAGTCTGTACGCTGCTTGAACACAGATAGTGCGCGCAAAACGGATGCTTAAGAAACGTTTCTCCAGCAAAATTAGACAACCCCAAACAAAGTTCGTCCTTCATCATCAGTCCAGTACTGCAAACGATCGGAACCGTTAGCTGTCAGCGGGTTTTACCAGCGCTGGTCTGATCGCCAGTCACAAAAAGCAGTAAGTCAGTGCCCAAGGTTCTCAATCATGTATGGTTTGGCACTTGCATAGAGAATTACAGAGATAGAGCAATCTTTATCGTTTTCGATCAGTTCAGCGCCTTCCCTCACCAAGAATTTACCGAAAATCCCTCCTGGCGGGGGCTAAGCTGAGTGTATAAGTTTTCTAACAGGGTTGGCGCTCACTTTAGGATAGGCCTAAAGACACTATAAAAAGTTATTTCCGGTGGCAATTGTTTGAGTAGCCAGAGAGCACTGTATCTACACCTTGCTTCGTGAACTCTGGCAGATTGTTCCCGTTCCGTTTCATTCTTACTGGGTGCAGCAGATTTCAAAAGCAACCGCATCAGGGCGCCAATGCCGCTTAAGCGGCATTGGCGTTCTAGGAAGCTCAGCCACCGGGGCATCTGCCTCAAATTGGCTGAGTTTCACTGATTGCATTGGCTATACAAACTCAATCATTTAAATGTTACGAGGAGCGCGGGACAAGTAATGCAAGGACAAAGCAATCTCGTCAAAGAAGCCTGGGAATTGTTGGAAGATGCGATCGTGTACTATCGGGGGCGTCCCGTGGGCACAGTAGCCGCACGCGATCCGTATGTAGAATCACTAAATTATGATCAGTGCTTTGTGCGAGATTTTGTGTCGGCAGCACTGCTGTTTTTAATTAAAGGGAAACCCGAAATTGTTCGCAATTTTTTGATCGAAACACTGGCATTGCAAAGCAGCGATAAGCAGATGGACTGCTTTAATGCTGGTCAGGGGTTGATGCCAGCCAGCTTCAAGGTGGAATCGTGGGATGGACACCAGTACTTGACGGCTGACTTCGGAGAACACGCGATCGGCCGAGTGACCCCGGTTGACTCGTGCCTTTGGTGGCTGCTGTTGCTGCGAGCCTATGTCAAATCGACGGGCGATATGACATTGGCACACGAGCCAGAATTCCAAAACGGCATCATTTTGATTTTGAAACTCTGTCTGGCCGATCGGTTCGATATGTATCCCACCATGCTGGTACCCGATGGCGCGTTCATGATCGATCGGCGTATGGGTGTGTATGGGCACCCACTCGAAATCCAGGCACTGTTTTATGCTGCTCTCCGAGCCGCGCAAGAACTGCTCGCTCCCGGTCGTCGTGGTGATGTTTACATTCAGGTGGTTAACCAGCGGTTGAGCATCCTTAACTTCCATATTCGGGAGTATTACTGGCTGGATCTCAGTCGGCTCAACGACATCTATCGCTATCGTGGCGAGGAATTTGGCGAAGCGGCAGTCAATAAATTCAATATCTATCCCGATTCTATTCCCTACTGGTTGACAGAATGGATGCCCGAAAAGGGAGGCTATCTGGCAGGTAACTTGGGTCCAGCACAGATGGATTTTCGTTTTTTCTCGCTGGGCAATTTGATCGCCATCAATTCCTCTCTAGCAAGCGAACACGAAGCGCAGTCGATTATGGACTTGATTGAACAGCGCTGGCAGGATTTAGTAGGCTACATGCCAATGAAAATTTGCTTCCCCGCGGTCGAAGACCTGGAGTGGAAAATTCTCACAGGCTGCGATCCGAAGAACGTCCCCTGGTCGTACCATAACGGCGGTAACTGGCCTGTACTGCTCTGGAGCTTGGCAGCAGTCGCCCAAAAAACCGGCAGACCAGAACTAGGCTGGCGGGCTGTCGAAATGGCAGAGCGGCGACTCGCCGAGGATGAGTGGCCCGAATACTACGACGGTAGAAACGGCAGGCTTGTCGGCAAAGCATCACGCAAATACCAAACCTGGACGATTTCTGGCTACTTGCTGGCTAGAGAGTTTCTAGAAAATCCCCAGCATTTGAACCTGATCACCTTTGATGAAGACCCGGAGATGCTGGCACTGATGGGTAAGGTGCGTGAGTTGCGATAGCACCCGATTGCTACAGCTTTAGGATGAATTTGTGGAGTGCTCTGAGCCGACTGCCTGGTGAACACAAACCAGCCTCAAGCGGGCTTTTTCGCACTGCTTGACGAGGCTGCCTGCTTAACGTTTTATTGCTGTAGTTCACCATGTCAGGAGATGGTGACGGTAAGATATCAGCCAATGAGCTTCATCCTTCGCTAGAATCGGCATTACAAGGATTTGTGCTGAGAAGCACAATGGCTCGACAGGGATCGCAATCCGCACTAAACTTAAGTTCTAGCTTTTAGTGCAATATTCGATACAAATTCATCCAAGGTTGGTGAGGTTTCCTAGTGCAACTGCAACGTGTGGCTGTAAAGCGAGTGACTGGCGCGTTCGCATTGATTGATAGCTTGAAGCGCCACGGGGTTGAGCATATCTTTGGCTACCCTGGTGGTGCTATTCTGCCCATCTATGACGAGATTTACCGGGCGCAGGCTGAAGGTGGGTTCAAGCACATTCTAGTGCGGCATGAGCAAGGAGCAGCCCATGCGGCTGATGGCTACGCTCGCGCAACGGGTCGAGTCGGTGTTTGCTTTGCGACCTCTGGCCCTGGTGCGACCAATTTAGTGACGGGCATTGCCACTGCTCACATGGACTCGATTCCCTTAGTGATCATTACAGGGCAGGTTCCCAGCCACGCGATCGGCAGTGATGCCTTTCAGGAAACCGACATTTTTGGCATTACGCTGCCGATCGTCAAACATTCGTATGTCGTACGCGATCCCAGAGACATGGCGCGAGTGGTGGCGGAAGCCTTTTACATTGCCACGACGGGTCGCCCTGGTCCCGTACTGATTGATGTGCCTAAAGATATCGCGCAGCAGCAGTTTGACTACGAGCCTGTGGCTTTAGAAGATGTCAAGCTACCAGGATATCGCCCAACTGTGAAAGGCAATCCGCGCCAGATTGCCCACGCCCTAAAGCTCATTCGGCAAGCAAAACAACCCCTGCTGTACGTGGGTGGTGGCGCGATCGCCTCGAACGCTCACGCTGAAATCAAAGAACTTGCTGAGCGCTTCAGTTTGCCTGTAACCACAACGCTGATGGGTATTGGTGCCTTTGATGAGCATCATTCGCTTTCAGTCGGCATGTTGGGGATGCATGGTACGGCCTATGCCAACTTTGCCGTTACCGAGTGCGATCTACTCATTGCAGTGGGTGCTCGTTTTGACGATCGCGTGACAGGCAAACTCGATGAATTTGCAGCACGTGCCAAGGTGATCCATATCGACATTGACCCTGCCGAAGTGGGCAAAAACCGCGCACCAGAAGTGCCGATCGTGGGCGATGTGCGTCAGGTGTTGGTCGAACTGCTACGCCGCAGTCATGAAGACGGCGACGTCCGTGATCCGCAGCGCAACCGACCCTGGCTCAACCGGATTGCTCGCTGGCAGGAAGATTACCCGCTGGAAGTGCCCCACTACGCGGATAGCCTTTCTCCCCAGGAAGTCATTGTCGAGCTAGGGATTCAAGCTCCCAATGCATACTACACGACGGATGTGGGGCAGCATCAAATGTGGGCAGCACAATTTCTTAAAAACGGTCCACGTCGCTGGATCTCCAGTGCTGGTCTAGGCACAATGGGCTTTGGGATGCCTGCGGCAATGGGCGCAAAGGTGGCGCTACCGAATGATGAAGTCATCTGTATCAGCGGCGATGCCAGCATCCAGATGAACATTCAGGAGTTGGGCACGCTGGCACAGTATGGCATCAACGTGAAAACAGTGATCATCAACAACGGCTGGCAGGGGATGGTGCGCCAGTGGCAGCAGGCATTTTACGAAGAACGCTATTCTTGCTCCAATATGGAAGTGGGGATGCCGGATTTTGTCAAACTGGCCGATGCCTACGGTGTTAAAGGCATGATGATCAGTCAGCGAGATGAGCTGAAAAGCGCGATTGCTCAACTACTCCTTCACAAAGGACCAGTGCTCTTGGATGCTCGTGTTCGTCGGGATGAGAACTGCTACCCCATGATTCCACCGGGTAAGAGTAATGCGCAGATGGTGGGCTTACCAGAACGCAAAACGTTAGAAAATGCAGCCGAGCTCATTTACTGTGGCGGTTGTGGTGCCAAGAACGTTAATAACAACAATTTTTGCCCAGAGTGCGGCACAAAGCTGTGATGAGCAGGTTGAAGGCCAGTGACGTTAGGCTTCAGTTCTGTCAGCAAGCTTAATGTCACTGGATATTGCTTGATGAAATGGATTCAACCTGAAATCGGTACGTTCTTGAAGGCTTGGGTCTTCGGAATCAGGATATCGATCGCGCTGGTGCCTTCAGGAATCTGGATCCAAACATAGGCATCAGCCGTTGCATTTGGGTTCAATTCGCTAACAGAAATGTTGCTCGTGGCGCGGTTGATGCGATCGACCGCCGGGTACGTTTCGCCCGTAGTGGGATTGCGTGCGGTGGTGCTGCCGGGATAGATCACACCCTGCTCGTAGCTAAGCGCATCCGTCTTGGGCGCAAGGCGACGCACGCGAAATTGGATGTTCACAAAATCACGTAGCTTCGTATTTGGATTTTGAATCCGGTTTACAGCGATGATTTCGACCTGCGCTTTCTGATTGATCGCAGGTTGATTGAGTTGTCCAGCCTGACTAGCGGTCTCGCCGGATGACTGAGTTGGTGGTGCCGTCTGTGTCGGTGCCTGACCAGGTAGTGGCTCTACATTCGGGCTTGTCTTTGCTGGATTCCGATTGAGGGCGGTATCAACGGCTGAGAAAGCTTGCTGCAGATTGAGAAAGCGGTAGGCAAGAAAACCGCTGACGCCTAAACTCAGCAGTGACAGTAAGAATGCCAGGGTTGTTAAAAACGATAGCCCTCCATGACCATGCGATCGCTTGGCATAGACGCTTTCATTGTCCAGTGCTTGAGGATCTCGTGTTCTCATGGGGCAAAAGCTATAGCCGATCGCTATAGAACTAGCTGACTCTACTAGCCTTTCACTTTAGACCTCTGCTTATCGTCTACCGTGAGAGAGAAATTCGGCGATGCCGTTCCGGTTTCAAATGGAACTTTATCAGTCCCTGGACACTCAAAAAGGATACCTTATGAGGATGTTTGAAACGGGTAGAAAGCATCATCGCTACGTTGTTATCCCGCCCGTGATGTTGAATATGGTCGGGGGACAGCATGAGCGAGGACTTTCCAAACATCATCTTTTTCTAATCGATGACTGCATGAACGTTGATTTTGACTGCCTTAAGCGCCTTTTAGTGACATTACTACCAGCTAGCATGTTCCTGACAATGGGCACTGCCAGTGCTGCCCAACCGCTCACTCAGCCGAACCCACGATCGAGTGTGGTAGCCCAAGCAAGTGCAGCGGGTGGTCTTTGCCCAGCACAATTAGGTAGCGCGATCGATCGGATCACCAAACGTTCGTCTCTAGCTGGCGTTCGTTGGGGTATTTCGTTACAATCGCTTGGCGAACCGGCTCGCACGCTGTATGCCAGCAATGCCACAACCCTCTTGATTCCAGCTTCTAATAACAAGCTATTGACGACAGCCGCTGCCCTCAAAGCCCTGGGTGCTCAGTATCGCTTTCGGACGGCTGTACATGGTGATAGCGCTCAACCCACTTTGGCAACCTTGCGCCTTAGTGGGCGTGGTGATCCAAGCCTAACGACCGCTCAACTCACCACACTTGCTCAACAGTTGAGTCAAAAAGGGGTTCAGCAAGTTGAGCAACTGATTGGTGACGATACTTATTTTCGTGGTGCTGCCACTAATCCTTACTGGGATGCAGACGACACCCTACAGGGGTATGGCGCTCCCGTTAATAGCTTGATGCTGAACCAAAATGGCATTGGACTTACGTTAGTGCCCCAGCGAGTAGGACAACCGCTGCGCATCCAGTGGGACGATCCGACGGATGCCAGCAGTTGGCGCGTCAGCAATCAATCGGTTACGGTTTCGGCAAGCGGTGGTGAATATGTCGATGCGGTGCGGGTTTTAAACCAGCGGCTCATTCGAGTGAGTGGGCAGCTTCGCGTGGGTTCAGCAGCAGAACCGATCGCGGTGTCCATTCCCAACCCCGGCAATTACTTAATCGACAAATTTCGGACTGCGTTGGTAAACGCTAACATCACAATCCAGCGATCGACGGTAGTCAAAGCCACGCCTGCCCCACCGGGACAAGTTGAGCTGGCGGCGATCGAGTCGGCTCCCCTGGCTCAACTCCTGGTGGAAACTAACCGAGAAAGCAACAATACCTATGCCGAAACGTTGCTCAAAACGCTAGGAGCCTTACAGTCTCCTGCCAGTCAGGATGCAACAGCAAGTGGCATTGCTGCCGTGAAAGCCACGCTAACGCCATTGGGCGTGAACCCTGCAGGCTATAGCATGGTGGATGGCTCAGGGTTGGCAAGCCGCGATCGCGCCAGCGCCACAGCCCTGGTGCAAACCCTGCAAGCGATGGCACAATCCCCTGATTCACAAGTCTTTCGCAACTCGCTTGCGATCGCTGGCGTGAGCGGTACGCTCAAAAATCGCTTTCGCAACACGGCAGCACAAGGCAAGCTTCAAGGTAAAACCGGAACCATTGGAGGCGTTGTTGCCTTGTCTGGCTACCTCACGCCATCCAACCATCCTGATGTTGTGCTGAGCCTTTTGACTAACTACTCTGGTGCTTCCACCAACACTGTCAGAGGCGCTGTAGATGAGATTGTGCTGGTGCTAACGCGATTGCGATCGTGCTAAGGGGCTCTCTAGCAAACAAAATACCCCTAGGAGCAGGTTTGACACTGAAACGGCAGGTTGGATGCAAAGACGCTGGCAAAACCTGCCTCATCCCAAGCGGTACATTTTGTCTTGGAAATCACCTTAGTTTCCACCCACACTGATGCCGCTACCTTGAACCAGTGCACCTGTGACATCAACACCATTCAAATTCGCACCAGTCGTTTCGGCGTTGCTCACGTTGGCACCGTTCAAGTTTGCGTTCTTGAGGTTTGCCAGGTTCAAGCTGGCGTTGCTGGCAAACGCGCCTGTGAGATTCGCATTCTGCAAGTTGGCTCCGCTCAGGTCTGCACCTTCCAGGTTCGCGTTAGTGAGATTCGCACCTTGCAAGTTAGCATTTCTCAAATCGGCACCTGTGAGATGCGCTGCCGTCAAGGTTGCGCCTGCCAGATCACAGCCAGCGCACGATCGCGTTGCGAGTAGACGCTTCACGTGGTCGGGGTTCTCGGCTCGTGTTGGAACAGCGATCGCTAAAGCCGTGATTGCTAGAACAGCGGAAAAAAGTTGGGTGTTCATCATTTGCCTCCTGGAGACTGAAGCGTCAGTTGGCTACTACATGAGAGAAGTGACAGAAATCGGAATTAATTCGTTTTTGCGCCTACCAAACCCCGTATTGGAATCATACCAATTCCTCAATGTTTCAGCCGTCTCGGGCACCAGAAACCAATCCCATTGAGCGCGTGTGGCAGCCTTGCAAGTTAGGGCTACGCTGGCAGTTGCCTAAAGACCTGGACGAGTTGCGGTGGTTGATGCGGGCACGGTTAGAAACAATGACCCAAACGGTGATTGCTTCAATTGTGGGCTGGCACTCTATTTTAGACGCACTATCTGTAGCCAGATTTTAAGGGATTGGTATTAAACTGACCCAACAGGCAATGGCTGAAGTTGAACAACAGCTTCAACGTTTACCGAACTTGCCAAAGTGGTTTGTAGAAATTGTTGGTAAAAACACATGACCATTGGATCAACTTTTTTGTGGAGCACTCTAAAACCTTGTGGTGGCATTCGGAACGCTATGCTCTGATTGCAGTTTTAATGAAAGAGAGGACTTTCTGAGGCAAGACATGTCTGCACCGTTTAGGATTACCCGTCCAAGCATTAAGCGAGTTGCTGCTGACAAAGCAGATGGGCTGAAAGACTATCTGGGGCGGCTGATTAAGCTGATTCCAGCGGAGGTCATCAGTCTATATTTAGTGGGCAAAGGCGTAATCGCTACAGGGCAAGCAAGTGAAACACCATTGTCTTACTGGATCGTCTGGACGGTCTTTTGTTTGGTTGCAGTATTGGTGGTCAGGATCTTTGGCACCGCTGACCCTAAAGAAAATCAGCCGCCGCAAATCCTGGCAGTGTTGATCGCCTGCGTGTCTTATCTGGTGTGGATTTATTCGATGGGGGACGTGTTTGCTCTGCTCAACCTCTATGAGCCAAAGTTGGGTTCCTTGATGGTTCTAGGGTGGTCATTTGTAGTGCCCTACTTTTATAAGGGCGATCGTGCCACCAGTCGTTCCAATTCTTAGAGGCAGCAGCGATGGTAGAGTCTTCCACTCCTCCCAAAAAAATTCAAAACCTGCGGAATTTTACCGTCCAGATCCGGCATATTCAGCAAACTGAAACTGTTGTCGGAACGGGTTTTGTGATATCAAGCGATGGGCTGATTGCGACCTGTGCTCATGTAGTGGTGGCAGCGGGAGTGAACCCGCGTCTTGGGAGAATTCCCAGTCATTGGGAACTCATTCGTCAAAGGTTTTTTCGGTCTAGTGATGCGTTGCAGACCGATCGCGCGGCTGCTTTGACCGTTTATTTTCCACAGGCAAGACTGCCGCAGGAACGGAAGCAAACAGCGATCGTGGTGGGATGCTTCCAGGACTCGGATGATGATGTGGTGTTGCTGCAGCTTCAAGCAGATCATTTGCCAGAAGGGGTTGAGGTTGCCATTGTTGGTGAGGCTGATGATTCAGTCAATGTGCCTGACGAGCGCAGGTTTCGCAGCTATGGGTATCGACGTTTGGGCAACTATCAGGGACTCCAGGCTGATGGAGCCATTTTGGGCACAACTGAGCCTCCAGCCGATCGAATCTTGTTGCAAGACCCCTTGCAATTGCGATCGCCAGAAATCGACAGTGGCATGAGCGGCGGCGCAGTGCTGGATGTGGTGCGTGACAGGGTGGTGGGCATTATTGCTGAGACATCCGACATTCGCACCGGAGCAGACCGGGACACCAGTTTTGCGGTTGATTACGCTGTGGTGATCGAGCTATTGCATCCAGATGCGTCATCAGCGGTATCCTCAACACAAGGAGATGCACTCGTTCTCACGACTGTTTCCGCAACTGCACCAACTGTAAAACCCGTGGCTCTGACTCCTGACCCTGCTCCTAAACAACGCTTCGACCTGAGCCGTGCTCCTACGCTGATAGAGGAGTGGGTCGGTCGAGACGCTTTATTGGCGGCACTGAATCAGGATTGGGCAGATCCTCACTGCCATGTGACGGCAATAATCGGGTTTGGTGGCGAGGGCAAAAGCACCTTTGCACGGCAGTGGGTGGAGAACGTACAGCGGGATGCTGCCTTGCCTATGCCCGATGGGGTGTTTTGGTGGGGCTTTTATGAGCAACCGAATGTCGATGAGTTTTTTAATGCAGTGTTGAAACACCTCGACTTGGGAGGGATTGATCCGGGACAATTAACCTCGGTAGATGCCAAAGCACAGACGATCCGGGCAATGCGAGGACGATATCTCTTTGTTTTAGATGGGCTGGAACTGCTGCAAGAACAGGAGGGCGATGACTATGGCTTGCTGAAAAACCGGGATCTTTGCACCTTCCTACGCACCTTTGCCGATGGCAACCATGCCTCGTTTTGCCTGCTGACCAGTCGGTTTCCAGTGCTTGACCTAATCGATTACACAACCTACCAGCAGCGGGAGTTAGGCCCCCTTAATCGGGATGATGGGCGTCAACTCTTGAAAAACATTGGGGTGAAGGGATCGAATAAGGAACTGGCAGAGGTTGTGGATGATTGGGGCGGTTATGCGCTGTCGCTTCGATGGGTGGGCACCTATTTGCTAGATAAACATGGTGGCAATGTCAAACGGGTGCGGGAGATTCCAGTGCCTGACCAAAAGCAGCCTGTATATGACCGACTCCAAAGCGTGCTGCGAAGTTACGACGGCTACATCACGCAGGCAGAGCGAGAATTTCTTAACGTCTTTAGCCTGTTTCGCCTGCCTGTGGTCGCAAACAATGCCCTACAACAGGTGTTTGAAGCGAAACGCAGCAGTCCTTACATTCCACCGCGCCAGCCACCGCTAGACCCCATTACAAAATGGCTCCTCAGCCTTAAAAAGTTTCTGGATTGGGTCTTGCGACGTAAGACAACGTCTCGGGTGCGCTTGCGGGAAAAATTGAACGTCTCCGTTACTGAACTGAGCAGCAGCAACTTCAACGCCCTGATCCGGCGGCTCGTTGCCTACCGCATTGTTAAGGACTACCCTGAGAGCGGCTACTTTACGCTCCATCCGCTCATCCGTGCTCATTATCGGGATCAACTGGCTCAAGGCAACTCAGACTGGGTGAAAACCGTGCATCGCCGTATTGGCGAGTTCTATGAAAAAAACACAGTGGTGCCAGAATTCCCTAGCCTCAGTGACCTGACTCCCCTGGTTGAGGCAGTACATCATTGGTGTCAAGCAGGTGACTATGATGAGGCATACAAGGTTCTTTGGGAGCGCATTTTTCAGAGAGAACGCCGTGTTCTCACTTACCAACTCGAAGCTTGGGACACCTCTTTGAACATGATCAAAGAATTCTTCACCAATGGTGATACTACTCAGAATCCTCTGGTTGTTGATAAAGGCAACCAACGCTGGATTCTAAACCATGCTGGAGTTTGCTTATCAAGTTTGGGACGGTTGGGGGAAACTCTACCGCTTTATAAGCGGTATATTGCAGGTGCTATTGAGGCAGAAGATTGGTCCAACGCTCAAATTGGCTACAGGAACCTGGCAAGCCTCTACGTCAATCTCGGCGACATCCCCGCCAGTGCTGCTGTCGCCGTGTCTGCTCTCACCTACGCTCGTAGTGTCGAAGATAAGAAGGGTGAGCAATATTCTCTAGCACACCAGGGGTGGGCAGCGCATCTGCTCGGCAACCTCGACACCGCTCAGAATGCCTTTCAGCACGCTGAGCGCCTACAACAACAGACTAACCCGGAGACGAAACACATCTACGGTCCGCGGGGCATTTGGTACGCTGATCATCTGCGCCGTTGGGGAGACGCTGTCTACGCACGTCGTATCACCGAGGCAAACCAAAGCATCTGTGAACGAAATCACTGGTCGGGTTCCCTTAGCGATTGCCATCGCCTCCTGGGAGATCTGGATACAGACGCAAAGCTGTCCACTGCCCAGTCCCACTATAACGAGGCACTGCAAATTGCCCGCAGCATTTCTAATCGAGATGTGCTGATCGAGGCACTACTGGCGCGGGGGCGATGGGCAGCGCGGCAGGGGGATGCAGTCGCAGCGGCTAGCGATTTAGAAGAGGCGTTGGGCTATGCGGTAGCAGGGGGCTACCGCCTCTATGAGGCAGATATTCGTGTGGGGTTAGCGTGGATGCACCGGGCAGCGGGCAACCTTGATGCAGCACGGCAAGAGGCACTCCGGGCGCAGCGCATGAGCGAGACGATGCGCTACTACTGGGGGCAAAAGGATGCCGCCGAAGTGCTGGAGGCGTTAGAGCAAGTGGCTTAAAGTTGCTGAGAATTTGGAACGATCGCCCCTGCGCCATCCAACCGCTCCCTGTTTAGTTCACTGCCGCTAACACTTGCGCGACAGTAGCGTTCAGTATTCCAAGTTGGGGCGATCGGATCACATCGTTGCCCTGAAATGTCTCGACTTCGGTGTAGGTTGCTTCAACCAGTGCTAAAAGCAATACCGTTCCTGCTTGTGGATCAACAATCCAGTATTCGGGAATGCCCAGATCTTGATAGTGCGATCGCTTGGCGATGTAGTCTCTATCTCGTTGTAGTTCCCCAGGGCTGACGACCTCAACCACCAACACAGGTGGAGCCATACTCACCCGAATCGTATTACGTTTCTTGAGTAGCTGAATATGCTCTTCACGAATAATGGTTAGGTCAGGGTAACGGTTTTTCGGTTCGCCGCGCACTTCAAGCTCTAAACCATGTCCTCGGACTCGTTGAGAACCCAGCATTAAGGCAAACTGCACCAGTAAAAATGTCGCAATTTCGACGTTGAAGCCCGACTCGGGTGGCACTTCAATCAGTTCTCCGTTGAATAACTCATACAAGTTGTCTGTCCCGTCGTCGTAAGACAGATACTCTTCAAAACTGAGAAAGCGAGGTTTGATCTGAACCATTGGGTTTCACAGAGAGCCGATCGCATCGAGCGTGCTCTCATTCTATGCCGTCCCTCAACTGCAGAGTTGGCAAAGGTTAAGCGATCATTGCAGACGTTTCCACCTCTCATGGCTAAATCTCGGGCTCAGCAACGTCAATCCTCCTGCAAAAGGCTTTGCACAAACTGGTAAAGGTCAGTCTCCGATAGCCCTTGCATGTGTTGATTTTTGAGGTCAATCAAGCCTTGTGCTAGCTCCGGTGCTTGTTTTTTGTAGGTATTGTGCGCCACCAGCAAATCCATAAACACTTCACGCTCGACCTGAAAGCGACTGGCTTCTTCGGTGATATGAGTGGCATACTCAACTGTGTCAACGTTGTAGCGCAGTAGAAAAATCAGTGCGCCTGTCAGTTCTTGCAGTTGTTGCTGAAGTTTGTGCGTGTCTAGCTCCAAGCGATCGAACCCAACTTGCCCTTCGATACGTAGTTCTACAATGGGCGCTGCGGCTATCTGAATTTTCCCCGACTGGATCGCCTGCTGTACTGTCGCGATCGCGGTTTCTTCTAGCTCCTCCTGGCTTTCTTGCCCCCGTGCTGTGACCTTTAAGCGGACGATCGATCGCTGCGTGTAATCCCGCTTGAGGTCTGCTCGGATGCCAGCAGCATCCATCTCCACCAGATACACGCCGCGATCGAACTGACTTTCCTCAACGTTATTCGCTTCTACGGAACCAGGGTTAAAAATCCAGCCCTCCATCGTGTAATTTTTGTGGATGTGACCCAACGCAAGATAATCCACGCCTGCCTCTTTCAGCGGCAGCAGATCGTTATACCGCAACGCGCCTTGATAGCGAGCGATTTGCCCTTCTAGCCCATGGTGAAACAGCATTACTGTGTGAGCAGGCGGCGGCGGCAAGGTTTTGATTGCTTCAGCAAGACTGGCGATCGCGTTGGGTGCCGACGCCCCATACCAGTATGAGCCCAACACACGGACGCCACAAGCCAGATCAATGTAGCCACCCCGCCTCGTTTCTTCATCCCACGGTTCATACAGCGCGTTGCCCGTATTGGGAGTGCTCGGTTCTAGCAGCTTCAGCAAGCCCCAATCAGATAAGTAGCGCAGCCAACTCGTTTTGGTGCCGTAAGGCGTGTTGTCATGATTGCCCTCGATCGCCAGCACCGGAATGCCCGCCTCCTGTAAATCTTGTAAGCAAAGCTGCGCCTGGTTCAGAATATTGGGCTGAATATTGCGATGCTCAAACAGATCGCCAGCAATGATCACAAAATCGACCTGGGGCGCGATCGCATACTTGTGCAACGCATCCCGAAACGCTCGATAGAAGTCTAATGTGCGCTCTTTACTGTCGTAGCGATCAAACCCGAGATGAATATCTGAAACGTGAAGAAAGCGCGGCATAAGAATTTCGTTGCTTGTGAAGCGGGCTGTCTGGCCTTGGGCGATCGCAAAGGCCAACGAACATCCCAAAGCGATAGAAACGGCTCTCAAGAGCAATGCGTCTCTACTGACTGAGCCTGAGCGATCGCAGAGCGTATCTGTACCTGAGTTTAGCGTTGCCGAGGCTCGGATACACGGTTCGCTAGAGTCACTTTACGTTCAATTCGCTGGTGTTAGGATGGCGTCATCTGCATCAGTCCTAACGAGCTGCTTTTTTACAAGCCCAAACGACCACAGATCCCTGGCGTTGGCACCCGGCAATGACGGCTGATTCGATGCCACGCGCCTTTAAAGTCAGGTTCAAGTGAGCGTGAATGGTAATATTTGCATTAAGCTGCAGATGACCCTGATAACGTTCGGTAAGATAAACGAAGAACGTGGACTGAACACGGGTGCTTAGCCGCCGATTGCCAGAATAGTTCAAAGCATCGGTACTGTTCTCGCTTGAATCTTTGCCAGAAGTCTTTCCTTGTCGCCTGTGCAACATCAAAAAGCCCAGAAGATTGACTTAACTCAAAGCTACCCCTGCCCTTGTCGCCGTCGGGGTCAGCTCACTCAGATTGCGCTCACTGAAGCCTTTGGGTG
This sequence comes from Stenomitos frigidus ULC18, assembly GCF_003003795.1. Taxonomy (GTDB): domain Bacteria; phylum Cyanobacteriota; class Cyanobacteriia; order Leptolyngbyales; family Leptolyngbyaceae; genus Stenomitos; species Stenomitos frigidus_A. The sequence goes on from NZ_PVWK01000100.1 coordinate 16,330, forward strand.
TAATCGTTGCCAGCAAATTTTTGTCGTTGAAGAAGGTGGCTACGTCCTAGAAGAGCTTTCTACAAGCTACCGCTACAAGCGGACATGGCGTTGGAATGGGCATCAGTGGAATGGGGTTTCCTCTGGCTTTGGTGAAAGCTATCTGTCGATCGTGCTGGGAGTGATTCTGGTACTGTTAATCATTGGCTTTTTGCTGGCGCTAAACTCTTCAGCAACTTCTGGAATGGTTTTTTGGGCAGTCGTGCTGCTGCTGCTAGCATTGCTTCCGGCACTTATGGTATTGCTAGCTTACAGACGTTAGCTCAATGACAACCGATTCTTTTAGCCCCTCCCCCGATCCAGTCGCTGCCGTCCACCGCGCTCATCGAGCCTCTGTAGAGATGGCGATGACCAAGGGGTCGGTGCGAGGGCATGCGGTGCAAGTGATGGCTCAAGCCTTAAAGCAGCAGCAGGACGAAATTCTGGATGCCAACACGCTGGATCTAGAAGCTAGCCGCGAAATGGCGATCCCCGACCTGATTTTGGAATGGCTGAAATTAACACCAGAAAGGCTTCAGGCAGCCATTCAGATTTTGCAGCGTTTGAGTGAACTGCCTGATCCGATCGGGCGGGTCATGAATGCAACCTATCAGGTTGATCACTGCCAGACCTACTCACAGCTCATGCCATTAGGCGTCATTGTGCTTATTTATGAGGCCTTTCCAGAGCTGGCGGTGATCGCAGCTGGGCTCTGTGTCAAAACGGGTAACAGTCTCATTCTTAAGGGCGGCAGTGAGGCCAGCAATTCAAATCTGGTGATTGCCCAGGCTCTACATGGGGCGATCGAACGCGCTGGCTTACCGCAAGGTTGCTTTCAGGCCTTGCCGTCTGACCAAGGCGCCTCGGTGCGCGACCTGATCATTCAAGACCAATATATCAACCTGGTCATTCCCTACGGACGCCCGAACCTAGTACAGCAGATTGTGCGCCAATCAACTGCACCCGTCTTGAAGTCGGCGATGGGCAACTGCTATCTTTACTGGTCGCCGTCCGGGAGCCTGGACTCTGTGCGCTGGATTATTTTGGACAGTCACCAGAGTGAACCTGACCCGGTGAATGCGATCGAAAAAGTCTTGATTCACCGCAACCAAAACCCCTCGTCTCTAGCGATGTTGTGGAACAGCTTGAAAGACAAGGGTTTTGAGATTAGAGGCGATGCAGAGCTAGTGGCAGAATTCCCCGAACTTAAGCGTGCGGAAGAAGCAGAGTGGCGGCAGGCGTATCTGGCAAAAGTGGTTGCCTTCAAAGTCGTAGACAGCCTGGAAGCCGCCATCTCCTGGATCAACCTCTATAGCAGCGGTCATGCTGACTGTCTGGTGACTGAGTCTTATCAAGAGAGCCGTCAATTTGCGCTCGGTGTGAACAGCGCCTCTACCTATATCAACGCGTCGCCTCGCTTCTCACGTAACCCCAAGCGGGGCGACTCGATCTTTCTAGGTATGTCCAACCAGAAAGGGCAGCGTCGGGGCTTAATTAGCCTGGAAACTCTGACTACTGTCAAGCATATTGTGCAAGGCATGGGACAGTTTTGAGAAAAAAGGATAAAGGATGAAGGCTAAAAGTTTATTCTGCCCTTCATCCTTTATCCTTTCCCCCTCATCCCTCTTTCTCAGCCAATTTCACCTTCTTCGCTAGCCCCAGCGTTTGTAGGAGTTGAATGGTCATCCAGGTCAGGTCAATCTCCCACCACTGCAGGCCGTGGCGCGCGGAGTGTTGAAAGGCATGGTGGTTGTTGTGCCAGCCTTCACCATACGTGAGCAAAGCCACCCACCAGCAGTTCGTGGAATGATCACCCGAATCATACGTACGATAGCCAAACTGATGCGTTGCGCTGTTGACTAACCAGGTGCAGTGGAAGACCGCAATGAGGCGCACAAAAACACCCCAAACCACAAACGGCCAGCCACCGAGCAGGTAAAGCCCCAAGGCTAACAACAGCTGTAAGGGAATAAACTGCTTGTTTAAAAACTGGTAAAACGCATCATCGTGAATGTCTTTAGTAAAGCGATCGACCTGATCCCGTGAGGGGATTTCGCGCAGCATCCAGCCCATGTGACTCCACCAAAACCCACGGTTAGAGTCATGCGGATCAGAAGGTTGGTCGGAATATAAATGATGAAGCCGATGCATCCCCACCCAGTCAATCACCCCACCCTGGCACGACATTGTTCCACAGAACGCTAAAAAGTACTCCAGCCATTTAGGCGCTTGAAAACTGCGATGAGTCAACAGGCGATGAAAGCCAAGAGTAATCCCCAAACCACCTGTTACCCAATGTAAAAAGACGGCAATACCGACCGCTACCCAATTAAAGTTAGAGGGCAAGAGGGCAAAGAGTGCACCTCCATGCACGATCGCCATGAATAAAATCACGGGCAAGTCAAAGTTTAATTTTTTAGAAGTTGCAACAGTCATTCATTCATCTCGATGTGGATTATGGTGCCAATCTGCGCGATAATAAGCCTCGCTCATTTTAGAGGGTGAATGCAAGCTGAGACTGCATGCAGCCACAGTGCCTTGGCGAATAAGCACCTAGCGTATTCTAGAAAATAATGAGGCATCCATGAGCAGCTTTCATCTTTCAAACGAAGCAGAGCAAACACTATCCCTGATTTTTTCTGGAATTGACGCTCAGGTCAAGAAGAATTTGCGGCGAGTGCTGACGGCCTATCGCAAGCATCGAGTCGGCGTGCATCACTTTAGTAGTGTGACAGGCTATGGTCACGATGATTTGGGGCGGCAGGTGCTCGATCAGGTCTTCGCAGACATTGTAGGCGCAGAGGCCGCTGCTGTACGTGTGCAATTTGTGTCGGGCACCCACGCGATCGCCTGTGCCCTCTACGGAGTGCTACGTCCCGGAGACGAACTGTTAGCCGTTGCGGGCTCCCCCTACGACACATTAGAAGAAGTGATTGGTGTGCGCGGACAAGATCAGGGTTCCCTGGCAGAGTTTGGCGTACGCTATCGAGAATTGGCTTTGACAGAGTTAGGGACGATTGACTGGCACGCGCTAGAGTCCGCAATCAAGCCAGAAACCCGCATGGTCTTGATTCAGCGCTCCTGTGGCTACTCATGGCGTCCTAGTTTGGCGATTGCCGACATCGAAAAAATTGTCCAACTCGTCAAGCAGCAAAACCCTAAGACGGTTTGCTTTGTAGACAACTGCTACGGCGAGTTTGTGGCAGACCAAGAACCAACGGCAGTCGGAGCCGACTTGATGGCAGGCTCGTTGATTAAAAACCCTGGTGGCACGATCGTCACGGCAGGCGGCTATGTCGCCGGACGCGCCGATCTGGTTGAAATGGCAACCTGCCGCCTGACCGCTCCCGGCATTGGCAGTGCAGGCGGCGCAACCTTTGACCAAAATCGCTTGCTGTTTCAGGGCTTATTTCTCGCTCCACAAATGGTGGGTGAAGCGATGAAAGGTAACCACCTGACCGCGTATACCTTTGACCAGTTAGGCTATCCCGTTAATCCCTCACCACAAGCTCCACGACGCGATGTGATCCAGGCTATTCAACTTGGCACACCCGAAAAACTGATTGCCTTCTGCCGTGCCATTCAACAGCACTCGCCGATCGGCTCCTATCTTGACCCTGTACCCGGCGCGATGCCCGGTTACGAAAGCGAGTTAGTCATGGCAGGTGGCACCTTCATCGACGGTAGCACTTCAGAATTTTCCGCCGATGGACCTTTACGAGAACCGTATACAGTCTTCTGTCAGGGCGGCACTCACTGGACACATGTGGCGATCGCGTTAGAAGCGGCGATCGAGGCGATCGGACATGCTTGAGTAATTCATGAGTGGCGAAAAGATCTGTCAGTCAAACAGGTCTCCAGCTAATATCGTTGAACCAATATGATTCAAGTTGCTCGTAATAGGGTCACAACTAGTATCGTTGATCAATTTCTTTAGACTCTTGGAATATATAAGGATAGATGAAGCTAGCAATGACACTACAAGATGAAATAATAAAGATTTTATTAGACAAACTTGCAATCGGTGGCTTACTTCTACTAGGAGGATTTCTAATTAATAAAGCTATTGAAAAACTGAAATATGCAGAAGCATTAAAAAATGAAATTACTAAACAGAGATTCATAACGCGTCTTCAATTAATTGAGCGTCAGTTAACAGAGTTCTATTGGCCAGTTTATCTAAGACTTCAGAAGGATAATGTTGTTTGGGAACGAATGCTAGATAAGAGTAAGGAAGATAGTGGACCATTACAGAAAATAGGAGCAGTCATAGAAATTGACTTCATTCTCCCGAATCACGAAGAAATGGTTAAAGTCATAGAGTCAAAAATTCATCTTGCCCAATTAGATAGAGAATTATTGGAGGCATTATTGTCTTACATTAGGCATGTTGCAGTGTATAAAGCAGCCAGATCAGCGGGGTTTACTGATTTACACAATACGCAAAAAGATTTACTGCCACCTTGGCCTGAGAACCTTTATCCTGAAATCGAGAGACGAACTAAAGCTTTACAGAATGAATATGATGATCTCCTAGCTCGATACAAGGATTTCTAGTAAGATCGCCCCTTGTAATAGCTCGATTTGAGTGCGCAAAACCCAACTCCCACTGACATTGCAACGATCGCCTGCCAATTGAAACAGTGCGATCGCCCATTTTGCAAAACACAAAATCTGAATTCAGCGATCGCTATCCCCAAGCTAAAATTGGGTTGTGAATCGCAACGAGGTCAAGCCAATGACAGTTCGACAACCTCGCTACAGCAAAGAAGAATTTGCTCGACGTGGTAACGAGATCTATGAATCCCAAGTGCGTCCTCAAGTTGAGGCAGGCAATCATGGCAAAATCGTGGCGATCGACATTGAAACTGGAGCCTTTGAAGTTGCTGCCGATATTGTGACAGCGTCCGATTGCCTACTTTCCAAGTACCCTGATGCCCAAACCTGGTTTATCCGCATTGGACATCGAGCAGTATATCATTTCGGTGCACGGAGTCTGAAAGAATCTGTATGATGCGCGGCGTAGTGAATCAGAGTTGTGAGGCGATCCTTCCAGTTGTAGTGAAGAGCAGCACCACGACGCAACTCGTCGATGCAGTAATTGATACAGGTTTTTCCGGCTTTTTGACCTTGCCGTCTAAGATCATTGTGGCTCTAGATTTATCTTGGAAGGGACGTGATGTTGCCACCTTAGGTGATGGCACTTCATGCATTTTTGACGTTTACATTGCGATCGTGATTTGGGATGGGCAATATCGCCCTATTGACATCAATGAATCAGAAACAGTGCCTCTGATTGGGATGCAGTTATTAAGAGGCTACGATTTACGGATTCAGGCAATTGAAGGCGGATCGGTCGCGATCGAAGCCCTACCAAACGCGAGTTAGACGCATTCGCTAGGCACGCTTTAATCCAATACTTCTCGGTTAACAGCGGTTATAGTATTCCCGCAAGTGTAAACGCAGCTACAGAAACGAAAGCTGTTGTCGCAGGTTGAACTGTCAGTAGTCTGCGCAGACAGACTTTTCTTTTGTAGCCGCGAATTCTATTCGCTAGGGCTTAGCCGAAAAGTATTGGGCTCTAATCAGTCGTTGAATCGTCGACACAGGCTAAAGGCTTATTTTTAGCCTTCAGCCTTTAGACCTTATTTCTACCCTTCCTTCCCGTTGTCCACGATCGACAACATCCCTTGCAAGGTGGCGGGAATACTGCGCGGGTCCATAAACATCACTTTGCTGCTGTCGCTCTTCCCGATCGTGCTGCCCATTTCGAGATAGTTCAGCGCCAGGAGCATTTTGCCTGCTTCGGGTGCGTTGGGGTCAGCTTTAAGGGATTGATTCACAATCTGGATGGCTTCAGCGGTTGCTTGAGCCTTCAAGACTTGATTTTGTCGTTCTGCCTGGGCACGGAGAACGATCGCTTTTTGTTCTGCTTCTGCCTGCAAAATAACTGACTTTTGACGGGCTTCGGCATCCAGAACTTGTGCTTCTGCCTTACCTCTAGCAGAGTTCACCGCCGCTTCGCGTTCACCTTCAGAGTTCAGAATCGCTGCCCGTTTGCGTCGTTCTGCCGACATCTGGAGTTCCATTGATTCCTGAACCGCTTGAGAGGGGATGATATCTCGCAGTTCGACCCGTGTTACCTTCACGCCCCAGGGATCAGTTGCCTCATCCAGTTCTTGCAGTAATAGGTCGTTGATCTTAGAACGGGCAGTAAACGTCTCGTCCAACTCCAATTTGCCCATCTCGGCGCGGATTTGAGTCAGCACGAGGTTGACCATTGCGAACTGGAGATCCTGAATCTTGTAGTAGGCCTTTTCCATATCGACGATGCGCCAGTAGACGACAGCATCAACAGTGATGGAAACGTTGTCACGGGTAATAGAGGGCTGAGGTGGAATGTCTAGCACTCGTTCTCGAATTGTTCCTTGATACGCAACGCGCTCCAGTCCAGGAATCACAAATTTTAGTCCGGGCTCTAGCTTGCGATCGTATACACCCAGTCGCTCAACCAGGGCTTCATTGCCTTGCTGAATCACTTTGGCAGACGAAAGCGCGACCCCACCACCACCAATTAACAGTGCTAAAAACCAACCAAACATTGCGGTCTCCTAAGTTGTGATTTATTGATTCGTTGTTGATTGCTGCTGCGATCGCTCACCCTGGCGGCTTTTGCTTCAGTGATGCAGCAGATGTTCTGGCATGACTGAAAGTGTGGTGCCTTTGCGCGAGACGACGTAGACCTTCTGATTGGGGGCGATCGTCAGCGTATGATCTTCACAGCGAGCGGCCCAAGAATTGCCTTCGTAGCGCACACGCCCGATCTTTCCTGGCAAAATCTCGGTCATGGTTTCGGCTTCGGTGGCGTCTAGCTTGCGGGTTGCCTTCTGCCGCACCAGACGACGCGAGTAGAGTACCAGTGCTAATGACAGCACCATCCAGAGCACGACCTGTAAACCTAGTGGAATGACTGTAGAAGCAGCAGCCACGACCAGGGCGCTGACGCCCATGACAAAAGCGATAAATGCAGTTGGCACAATCAATTCAACGAGACAAAGAATCGCTCCAACCAGTAGCCAGATCACCGTAGGACTCAGCGCCATGTAACTAATTCCTGAAGACGTGAATGAAATGGATGCGATCGCTACAGTTAGATCCAATCTGCGAAGAGCGGATTTCGGATCAATCAGAGCGATAAATTTCTTAAGAAAGTGAACGAGCACGTTTACCGCTTTCACCCCTATAGTTGATAGGCAATTGGCCTCAAACAGCAAAACTACGCTATTGATAGAGTGCCCTGAAAGCTTAAAGACGTTCACTGTAGTATGCTTTTTGCATCACGATCGAGCATGACTCAGTAGAGGTGAGAATCCCTGGCTTCTCTGGCCTCTCCAGAACTAGTTTAACGTTGATGGCGCCTCGCCTGGGCGATCGATTGCATGAACGTAACATCAGGTAAGCTTCAACAGGCAAGCCAGTTAAAAACGCTATAGATAACGTCATAAACGCATGAGTGATTCCAAGCCGCAGCTTTGTTGCCCCAATCCAACCTGTGCCGCGCCCCTGAATCCCTTGGGGACTCTTGTCTGCGTCTCCTGTGAAACACCCCTGATCTACCGCTACCTCTGGGCTGTTGGGCAATCCGTGGAACATCCGTCCGTCGGCACACAGGTTGCGGGCCGGTATTATGTTATGGCCCCACAGATTTGGCTTGATACGCAACCAAGCCTGCTACCCGATGTTCCGGCTGAGTGGTCAGATGAGGTGCTGCCGTATCTGCATCTTTACCCGCAGCGGCTGCATGTTCCAGAGGTCTATGGCTTTTGCCCCCAAACAGACGATGCTCTAGCGAATAGCCTGTTTTTGCTGGAGAATGTACCGTTGGACGCGAAAGGTAAGCTTTATCCCGCGATCGCTCACACCTGGACGCAGGCAACCGTCGTCCGTCAGGTTTACTGGTTGTGGCAACTACTGCAGCTATGGACGCCCCTATTAGAGCAGGGGGTTGTCTCCAGTCTGCTGTCAGCGAATAATATTCGAGTCGAAGGCTGGCGTGTACGTCTCTGTCAACTCTTTAACGATGCCGACGTGCTTGCTCCCACAGAAGCGGCGGAGCCTGCGACCCCCCGACTGGCAGACCTCGCGAATCGGTGGCTGGAATGGGTTGCGAGCACCGAGCCAGGAGTCGCAGAGCGGTTGCAAGCCATTTGCCATCAGATGCGAGAAGACGGTAGTGAACTGGGCACGATCGCAACCCAGCTGAATCAGTTGCTGCTGGAACAAGCTGCTCAACTACCGCTACGGTTGCAAATTGTGGGTGCGACCGATACGGGGCCACAGCGATCGCACAATGAAGATGCTTGTTACCCCACAGCTCCTGCTAAAACCCGATCTGAGCCGTTAGCATCCCATCTGGCGATCGTGTGTGATGGCATTGGTGGGCATGAAGGTGGCGAAGTCGCTAGTCAAACGGCGGTGCGATCGCTGAAGTTGCAGGCTCAGGCACTGCTGGCAGAGGTTGAGGCACAAACAGAGCTAGTCTCTCCTGATCTGTTGATGCAGCAGCTAGAAGCGTCTGTGCGTGTGGTCAATAACCTCATTGCTAGTCAGAATGATACGCAAGGTCGTGAAGATCGTCGCCGTATGGGCACAACGCTGGTGATGGCGCTGCAAGTGTCCCAGCGACTGCCTGCAGTAGACGGTTCTATTGGCAATGGGCACGAGCTTTACCTCGTTAACGTGGGTGATAGCCGCGCGTACTGGATGACCCCTCGTTACTGTCATTTGTTGACGGTTGATGACGATGTTTCAGCGCGGGAAGTGCGACTGGGGCGGGCGCTCTATCGGGAGGCGCTACAGCGTCCTGATGCGGGTGCACTCACGCAAGCGATCGGCACTCGTGATGCCGAATTTCTCCAACCCACCACACAGCGCTTGATCCTGGAAGAAGATGGCATCCTGCTGCTCTGCTCAGATGGACTCAGTGATTACGGTTTAATTGAGCAATCCTGGGCAGAGTACACTGATGCCATTCTCAAGGGCAAACACTCATTAGAACTGGCGGCCAAAACCTGGATCGATCTGGCCAACCAGAAGAATGGGCACGACAACACATCCGTTGTGATCCTCCGTTGCAACATCTGGTCTGCTGTCCCCGAGCCCTCGTTGCCTGCCAGTCGGAGAAGCGAATCTGAATGGTCGCCTGCTTCTAGAGCACTGCTGCAGGATGAACCACCAGCCACCCAACAGCCAGAAAGTGCTGGCAGAGTCAGGCGATCGCGTAAAGTTCTGGTTGTAGGAGGCTTGCTAGCTGCTCTACTACTTGGTGGTATTGGTTTAGCAGCCTGGTCTCAGTTAAACCCGACGGGCTTTCAACAATTCCGTGAGCGAGTGTTGCCAAGAATGTAGGAAGGGTACAGTCTTATGCAAAGATAAGGAATTGTCCAAAGTATTAAGTTGTACTGACAGCGGAGATGGCTGTTATACAGGAAGCCTGAGTTATGCAAGTTGGTGAAACGTTTCCGGTTGGAAGTCGTGTTCGTGTGGCAGCGTCTGTTATCGTTTATCACCACCCGGATCATCGCAATGAGCCCTTTGACTTAAGGGGTCAAGAAGGGGAAGTGCTGCAGGTGATTCGAGAGTTGAAGGGTAGACCCGTCAGCGCCAATTTGCCCTACCTGATCAAGTTTGACAAAAAATTTCGCGCGCACTTTCACCAAAATGAGCTGGAATTGGTTTAGCGATCGCATAACGACTCTCAGAGCGTCATGTAGTAGCCCTAAGAACATCGCACGGCTTTTCTAACTTTTTCTAAAAGAGAAAGTAGTGTTTCAAATCGATCGTTCTGTAGACACTGTGGATAGTGAAGCCTGTCAAGCGAGAGGCGGCGGGAAGCAGAGCGTTGGGTCAAAG
>NZ_PVWK01000104.1 GCF_003003795.1 Stenomitos frigidus ULC18
GGTTGGCCCTTGGGGCCGCAGGTACACATCCAAACGGGCGAGACAAACATCAATCCCAACCCCTGTTTTTTCTCCAAGCAGCGTTTCGGCGGCGGTCGCTTGGGGTGGCCCTTTGACAACGCGTCCTTGTACAGGCGCGCTCGCACGCTCTAGCGAGCCTTCGAGTTGGCCTCATGGGCCTATGCGCGTGGCGCCAAACGCTACCAAACGGTGTCCGGACTGGATATGCGCTTCTTAAAAATACAGGCACCCAAGCAAGAGAGCGGTGTTTGATGCCCCTTAGGGACGACCGGTTACCGACCGCTGCAGCGACAAGGGACGTTCCATATCACGTCCCTTGTCGCTTTGCACCACTCTCTCACTTTTAGGGACACTCATCGCTGATGCACTGGCGTTGGCAAAGCAGCAAGCCAAACCAATTATTTGGATCAGTCCAAACCTGCAACGGTTGGAAGGCATAGGCTTCTAAGGTCTTGACCAATGTTGGTAGGTGAAACTTGCGCGAGATCTCAGTGTGAATGGTTTCTCCAGCTTGTAGCGTTTTCTGGAAATCTAGCGTTTCCAGGGCAACGGTCTGCGTTACCAGACTGCGGAGATGCATTTCAATTTGATGCTCAATAGTGTTGTAGAAGGCCCAATGAGAAAACTGGTCGAGCTTGAAATTGCCTTGGAACCGCCAGTTTAAGTGAGCCAGAAGGTTGAGATTAAACGCTGCTGTGATGCCCTGAGCATCGTTGTAAGCGGCTTCAAGAATGACTGGGTCTTTCTGTAGATCAACGCCCAAAAGGAAAAACTCTCCTGGCTTAAGCGCCTTGCGGACACGATCAAGAAAGCGATCGCACTCCACCGCATTCAAATTACCGATCGTACTGCCCAGGAAGATCAACATGCGGTTTTTCAATTCAGCAGGGGGCAGTTGATCGAGTGCCTGTTCATACGTTCCCGCTAACCCGCAGAGCTTGAGTTTAGGATATTGATGCAGCAACTCCAGTGCAGTAGTTTTGAGGATACCAGCGCTTACATCAATCGGGCAGTATTGCAGCTGGTCGTTCGTCTGACTGTAAGCTTCCAGCAGCAAACGAGTTTTACGAGAGCTACCGCTGCCCAGTTCCACTAATTCGCAGGAGCCAGTGAATTGAGCAATCTCAGTGGCGTAGGTTTCTAGAATCGACTGCTCGGTGCGGGTGGGATAGTATTCAGGCAAATCGCAGATTTGCTCAAATAATTGGGAGCCACGATCGTCGTAAAAGTAACGACAGGGAAGGGTCTTGGGAGCGTGTTCCAGCCCTTCAATAATATCTGTCCCTTCAGCAACCAATGTCTCTGATGAACTCAACGTAATCCAACGTAGACGAGAATTTTCTTGTTGTACAAAGTTCATTAAATCGGTCTCCTTTCACGATATCTGCATTAGTCCAATAATCAAGTTCTGCACATTAACCAGCGCTATGGCATAAACTTTGGAGCAGTCTGAAGGCAAAGTCTAGGCTATCAGGATTAGTTACTCCATAGAGATTAAACAGCGCTTCTAACGGCTTTTACATCTGTCTTTAAGTTGAAGGGATCAGCAACCTGTAAACTTATTGCTGCACGGAGATTATGTCAGCCTGCTCCACGTTTCACTTCAAACGTGATCGCTATTTTCCGGTTTCAACCCAATCACAAGTTGAGTGTAGGCTTAAAAAATGATGAGAACGTTCAGCCTTAGTGAAGTGCAGCTCGAAGTAATGAGGTGGGCTTGTGATCGTACACCAATCAACGACCCCAACAACTACAGCTGATCGAGCAGCTCAGCCGAGCCGATATGAGGACTATAATACGTGTCATTAGTTTTATCGATACAATTAAGCTTTACTGATAACTTTGACTGAACTTAAATAGAGTGATTACCTAACGAATTTCTATATGCAGCCACTGCCTTCTAAGCACTCATCAAGACTCTGGTACGAAACATTAAACCGAAGCCATATCGTGCGTGCGCTTGAAATGGTTCAAGATTTGATCGTCGTTTCGCTTTGTATCGGTCTATTTTGCGTGATGGTCATTCAGCTGAGAGCGATGTTTATTTCGCTGCTGCCGCCGCTTAATTTTCGAGCCGTCACAGCCGACATCTTGTTCTTGCTGATCTTGGTTGAGCTGTTTCGCTTGCTGATTATCTATTTGCAGGAACAGCGAGTGTCGATCGGCGTTGCGGTTGAGGTGGCGATCGTGTCAGTTTTGCGGGAAGTCATTGTCCGAGGGGTGCTTGAGGTTCCCTGGAGTCAGATCTTGGCAGCCTGTGCGTTTTTAATGGTGATGGCGCTGCTCTTAGTCGTTCGCGTTTGGTTACCACCCACATTTGTCGGCATCGATCCAGAGCGCCGAGTAGCAAGGAAGCAGGCAGAAAGCTTGGAGTCGTTAGCCATGATCGATCATTGAGGCGATCGGTGGCCAGTGTTTAATGAGACGTTTCGCGTGTAGGGGATTTCGCAAAACGCCCCTACACAAAACTGACGATCGCTTATTCACGATGCTTTTGCCGCTTCTACCGGACATTGCACCGTGCCCTCAGGCGACTGAAAGACAAGTGGTGGCACCTTCGCTGCTTCTTGAGAGGCACAAATGGCTGCCACAGCCTGGTTACTCAACTTGGCAATTGAGACAGCTGCAGTATAACTCTTTAAGCCGTCAGCCTTTGGTACAGCCGTTAGCTGGGACTGAGTTTTGCTCGGCACCGTGAGTTTGTAGACGTAGTCACTGCGAGAGGTGAACGGTACGGCAGCGAACCGCTCCAGTTCTTCCAGCGTTGAAGCAAACCGACTATTCTCGCGATAAAACTTCTGCTGAGCTTTATTCATGGTTTCCAGATACTTTCTGGCGGTTGACTGCTGCTGGTCTTTAAGTTGCTCTCCGCCAGATTTGATGGTCAGTTGACTTCCAGAGGCGATCGTGGGCGCTTTTTCACTTGTTTTGCGATCGCCACCGACTGTATTCGAGTTGGCAATCAGCGCCACCGCACCACCTGTAACGAACGCTGCCAGCGTGACAAGCACCGATAGCTTTACATAGTTCACCGGCTGGCTGTCCAGCGAACTCTCAAAGGGTTCTCGTCGGGTGTGATCGCGTGGTGGTGCAACACGATCGCGCCGTCGTGCAAAAAACTGTTTCGATGTGCTTAAAGCCTGACCCAACGACGCTTGCAACGGCAGTGTTCGCTCTGCCCATTGCTGCTTCCATCCAGTGCCTGGTGTCGCAAGGCTGGAAGGTGAATTGTCTGCATCAACCACTGAAGGATATGCAATGGGCGGAGACGACGATGATGTATGAGACAGTGCCTCTAGAGCCTCAGCAATTGGCGACCCACCGATCGCAAATGTTTCTACCCAAAGCGGTTGGTCATCCTCAAAGCGTTGCCCGTAAACTTGCACCTGTTGAATCGAGGGCACCTCTAAGCGGAGAATACCTCGCTGGATAAACGCTACCAATGTTTTAGCATTCAACACACGGGCTGAACTGAGAAACACATACAGACAGTCATCTTCGATGGCTGCCTTCGCAACCACGCCCTTCGGTTCTAAGGTGAGATTGATGAGCGTAGCAATCGCTTCTGGTTCACCCTGTTTCGCAAGTTCAAGTAGGTTCGGCTGAGTCATGGCAGAGCATCGATCGAAAGAAATTGACTCGATAAATCATTTAGCATCAGGATACTCGCAAAACGCCGATCGGGCGAAAAGTCGATCAAGCGTTCACGCACGGCTCCTACAGCGTTTCAGGACACCACCTCTAAACTGTCTCCTTTTTACCATTTACCATCTTCTAAAATAGGGGCGAAGCATTCGCAAACGAAGCTCTCGATCCATAATTTGAACTGATCACCACCTGCTTTGCCCCTACAGATGCTTCCCTGCTCCCTCTGCCTCTGCCTCTCCTCACCCCTCACCCCTCACCCCTCACTCTCTAACAACAGACCCACCTTTCAACTACCATTTCGCTTTACAATGCTGGCAAGCCGCTGCGCCACAACTCGCTTAACCCCTCTAAATCGACGTTCTTATGAGTATTGGCTATCTCGCTCTTGTTCTGCATGCTCACTTGCCTTTTGTCCGTCACCCCGAAAGCGGCTATGTGCTGGAGGAGGAATGGCTCTATGAGGCGATTACAGAAACCTACATTCCACTCCTGCAAGTCTTCGAGGGTTTGAAGCACGATGGCGTTGACTTCAAAATCACGATGAGTATGACGCCGCCGTTGGTGTCAATGCTGCTCGATCCGCTGCTGCAAGAGCGCTATGACGACCATCTCGCTCAGTTGGAAGAACTGGCAGAGATGGAAATTGAGCGCAACGCTCACAATGGGCACCTTAAATATTTGGCAGAGTATTACGCCAAAGAGTTTAATCAGGTGCGGCAGGTTTGGGAGAAGTACGATCGCAACCTCATCAAAGCCTTCAACCAGTTTGCCGAGTCCAATAATCTCGAAATCATTACCTGCGGCGCAACTCACGGCTACTTCCCCTTAATGAAGATGTATCCGCAAGCCGTGTGGGCGCAGATTAAAGTCGCTTGCGAACACTACGAAGAGACGTTTGGACGCGCACCGAAGGGCATTTGGCTACCCGAATGCGCCTACTACGAAGGGGTTGAGCGGATGCTAGCGGATGCTGGCTTGCGCTACTTTCTCACCGATGGGCATGGCATCCTCTACGCTCGTCCCCGTCCCCGCTTTGGCACCTATGCGCCCATCTTTACCCCTACTGGTGTTGCGGCTTTTGGTCGTGACCACGAATCGTCACAGCAGGTCTGGTCGTCTGAGGTGGGCTACCCCGGTGCTACTGAATATCGGGAATTCTATCGGGATTTGGGCTGGGACGCTGAATATGAGTACATCAAGCCCTACGTGATGCCCAACGGACAGCGGAAGAACGTTGGTATTAAATACCACAAAATTACAGGAAAAGGGCTGGGGCTGGGCGACAAGCAACTCTATGACCCCTACTGGGCACGCGAAAAAGCAGCAGAACACGCGGGCAACTTTGCCTATAACCGTGAGCGGCAGGTGGAGCATCTTTACGGCATGATGCAGCGCAAGCCCATCATTGTGTCACCCTATGATGCCGAGCTGTTTGGACATTGGTGGTACGAAGGACCCTGGTTTATCGATTACCTGTTCCGCAAGTCATGGTTTGACCAGGGCACGTTTGAGATGACGCACCTGGCCGATTATTTGCAAGGGAATCAGACCCAACAGGTGTGCCATCCTTCTCAATCAAGCTGGGGCTACAAGGGGTTCCACGAGTACTGGCTGAATGAAACCAACGCCTGGATTTATCCGCATCTGCACAAAGCGACGGAACGAATGATTGAGCTGGCGAAAAATGAACCAGAGGATGAACTGGTCTGGCGATCGCTCAATCAGGCGGCACGAGAGCTACTGTTAGCGCAATCGTCCGACTGGGCATTTATTATGCGTACTGGCACGATGGTGCCTTATGCGGTGCGACGGACACGATCGCACTTGATGCGCTTCCACAAGCTCTACGAAGAGATCAAGCAAGGGAAGGTTGATTCAGGCTGGTTGGAGAAAGTAGAGGCGATCGACAATATTTTCCCCAACATCGACTACCGCGTTTATCGACCGCTCTGAAGCGTGGCAATGGAACTTGCGGTCGTGCCATAGGACTTGTTAAAAAATAACTGCATACGTTTGGATTAGCGATCAGCGATCAGCGGTCAGCTTTCCTCCAATGGCTGACCGCTGACGGCTGACCGCTACCGTCCATGACGTTATTTCTTTACAGCCCCATAGCGTCAACTTAGAGGGTGATCGTTAATAGTGGAGCCTTCTTCTGCTTGCGCCGATACGGTACATGGCGCTTCTCGAAGGTGTGATGGAGCCGATTTCAAGCAGTATGTGCAACAGAGCCGATCGTGCGACCAGCTCTGTTGCCCTTTTTCGCTGCAAAGATGCTAATGGTGAAGACTATGTTTGCGGCTGCAGCCATCATTCAGCCGCGCCACAATTCCTTGTGCAAGGATTTCCTGATCGAGCACGGTTTGGCATGAAGAAAGATAGAGAAGCTCAAGCCCCCGCTACATTCTGCTGGTGCATCTACAGCCACAGCAGCCATTTCAACCATTAATCAACCCTACATAAAGCGGTTTGAGGAAGCTGTGAAGAACCGTAACTGGCTCAATCTTTCGGAGTACGCATTACTTGTTGGCGCAGGTCTTGGCTCACTGGCATCCGTTGCCTCGCAACAGATTTTATTTACAGCAGCGCCCGTATCAGCGTTGCTATTGGTCAATCTAGTCAACCGTCGACGATTAGAAGAAACAACGCTAGCACATACCGAAGCGTCTGTCACGCAGCTAGACCAGAAGCTGTCTGCAGACCTTGCTGCACTGCGGCAGCAAATTCAGGTGCTGCCTAACTTTTTGGATCTTGCCAGTCTGAGGAAGTCCGTCTTACACGAAACGGCAGAAGGCACGGCGGGGTTCACTCAAGACATTACCCAACTGAAGCGCGAACTAGCGAAGCCAGAATGGCGGTTAATGGCACAAGAAGTACGCCAGTTGCAGACCCATTACGCCGATCTGGCTGACTCGGTCAACGCAGTAACGACCTATCTGGGGCGCTTATGCACGATCGATCGCGTTGATGACATGGACTCCGTGCTAACCCAATTGAAAACAGAATTGGCTCAACTGAGGGGCAACCTTCAAAAGTTAGGCGAGGAGCAGCAAAACAGCAATCCTCGTGTCATGCAGGATCAGATTAACCACATCAATCGCCGCCTGAACACGCTGCCGACGCCGTTTGATGCCAGCGCGCTCAAGCAAGATGTGGATTCGCTGGTAAAAGTACTGGGCGAGATGGTGTCGCGGCGCGAACTGGCACGCTTGATGACGCAAGTTGAGCAAATTAGCCAACAGCAAGACACATTAGACCAGACGGTGACGCCGATCAAAATGGCCACGGCGATTCTGAAAAAGCAGCTGGATACCGTCACAAGTAAGCTGCAAATGACCGAGCAGGGCTTTGGGTCAATCCTGGATAGTGGCTTGCTGCAACCCGATCCGGCTGTTGTAGAAGGGCTACAGGCGACCATCAACGCTCTGGAACATCGCCTGAATCAGTTGCCGATCGCCACCGACCTGACGCACCTGCGATCGGATGTTCAAAGCATGGTAACGACTCAAGTGGGTCAACTCCAGCAGCAACTAACTGGGATACAACAGTTTGCCCACACGCTAGAGCATCAGCAAAAGACCCTGCGTGATTGGGTCAACCGCCTGCCCCATGTGCTCGACTCCACGGCCCTCGAAAGTCAGGTGAAATACCTGTCAGCACGGGTAGAGTGGGCAGAAAGCAACGCTGTTGATGTGGAAGCACAAGTGGATGCAGCGGTAAAAAGCCATCTGGAAGACATCGCGCAGCAGCTTCAACCCACCGAAGCACCTGCATATGAGCTAGTCTTTGATGTGAAGGGTTCGCAGCGGCAAGAGGATGCTACAGGGTATAGTCGCGTCTTGCTGGAGCAAGCGCTGGACAAGGCACAGGCGCGGCTGATCGTCGTCTATCCTTATCCAAATGCCCAAACACTCGATGCAGAGCTGATCCAGAAATTTAGGGAGTTTCTCGATCGTAACGGGTGCCTGGATTTTGGCTGGGGGCATTTAGGCGACATGAGTCAGGGTCATACACCACGATCAATCGATCGTCGCCGTTCCCTGGATCCAACCAAAAAGAGCTTCCTCCACAAAACGCTCCATCAATTGACCCAACTCAAGCGACAATATCCCGCGCAATTTCGCTTCAAGGTATTGGGAACGGATGAGCATTTCTTAGTGTGCGATCGCAGCTACGCCATTTTGGGCGCTCAGTCCGTCGCTACCGCCAGCGCTGTTTTTCCTCGGGCGGCGGTTGGTTTGCGCACCACGGATAGCGAGGTGATTCAAGGCTTAGTAGATCGGTTTGATCAACCCTCGCTCGATGCTGATGACGCGATCGCGTATTTCAACCGTGCCGCTACCCGCTATGACTTGGGCGATCGATCGGGGGCGATTGCCGATTACACCGACGTCATCCGGATTCACCCTGACGATGATGTGGCGTACAACAACCGTGGGCTGGCTCGTTATGACCAGAACGATCGCGCTGGTGCGGTGGCAGACTTTGAGCAAGCCGTGCACCACAATCCCGAAAACTTTATTGCTTACTGTAATCGTGGCTTTGTACGGTCTGAACAGGGCGACAAAATGGGGGCGATCGAAGACTATACCTTAGCGATCCAAATCAACCCTGACTTTGCTACCGCCTACTTTTACCGGGGCTTAGCACGTACTCGGCTGCAAAATAAGCTGGGTGCTATTCAGGATTACACCGAAGTGATTCGGCTGAACCCACAAGATGCTACGGCTCACTTTTACCGGGGGCTTGCCTGCGTCAAAATCGGGCATCGGCTTGACGCCATCCAAGATCTCGGTCAGGCAGCTGAACTGTTCTCTGAGCAAGGCGATATGGCTAACTATCAGCAAACCCTCAGCACAATCAAAAAGCTGCACAAAACGTTGGCGATCGCAACGTCAAGTCAGTCCCTGGTCTCAAGTGAAGCCTGATGAAGCACCCTGTTTCGCTCACCCAATCGGGTGAGCCTGCGCGGTGAGGGCGACGGCTCAGTAACCCAGTACTTTAGTAGGTATCAAATGGCTCTGGAGGCTGAGTGATGTCTCCTCTGCCTCATTCTGAGTGTTACCTTGTGCTCGTGACCCTTTACCCATCGTTCCACCAACCGCTGCTTCAAGTCGGCTCTACCGATGTGGAAGTCATCGCCATCCAAAAACTGCTAGCCCACTGGAGTCTTTACGATAGTGCGGCGGATGGCATCTTTAGCGCGCAGGTTGAACAAGCGCTGAAAACCTTTCAGCGGCGGGTCTTTTTGCCCGAAACTGGCATTGTAGACGCGCTGACCTGGCGATCGCTTTATGCGGGGACTCCGATCGACATGCCAATACTGCAACGGGGTAGTCAAAGCAAAGCCGTCCTTTTGCTCCAAAAAGCGCTACAGGCTGACGGCCAAACGGCAGTCGTCTTAAATAGCACCTTTGATCAGCACACAGAAATTGCTGTCCAAACGTTTCAGCGACGCAAGGGGTTAATCGTTGATGGCATCGTCTCTAACTGCACCTGGCTAGCGTTAAGCAAAGTTGCCCGCTGACGGTCAGAGGGAACGTTTTAGTTCGTTTTAACAGACTTTGGCTCTGAACCCGCAATGGATTGTAAAAGAGCTGCTGCATCAAGCACTTGCTCTTCACTGCTGTTTTAAGCCATCCTTTGAGGATGATCATCCAGACTTATATCAGCCGCTTTGGTTTTGCAATGCTGGTAGGCGTGCTCACTGCCTGTGCCCGCCCAGCCTCCAACCAGGCTTCAACTGCTATCACTCCATCGACGGTTTCTTCAACGCCCGTTGTTGCAACGCCGATCGCCAAAATTAGTGAGATCCGAAAACTGCCCGTTTTTGTTCGCTTGCTTAGCGCACCGCAAGAACAGCCTGCAGAAGAAGGGATGGGGCTACAAGCAGGCGAAACCATTCGCACTCAAGGGCAGGCGCTGACTCAAATTGACATGAACAGTGGGCTGGCGTTTCGCTTAGCTGGGAATGCAACGTTGACGCTCCAGCCTGACAATCGCCTCAACCTTACCGCTGGCAACATGATTACCTGGGTTCAACCGGGCAAAAAGGTGCCAACCGAAATCGTCACGCCCGTAGCCGTTGCTGGCATTCGTGGGACAACGGTGTTTGTCAAAATTCCGCAAGATCCCAACGATGGGGTGCTGTTTTTTGCGTGGGAAGGCTCCGTTGCCGTGCGATTGCCCGGTCAAACCGAAGACATATTGCTGAAAACAGCGGATGAAGTGCGAATCAAGCCGGGCGATCGCGATATTGGTCAAATCCGTCGACGCGTGCGGCGCATGAGTCGAGCAGAATGGCGACAGAAGCGACAGACCGATCCACTCCTACGCAGTTTTAAGAAAGGGAAAATGTCCACGCTCTCGATCATTGAGCGCCTTAAGCCTGGACAGTTGACGTTGCAGGCTCTCCCGAAGGTGCCTGAAGCCGCAAAAGAACGAGCAGGCATCCAAGAAGCGGACGACCAAAAACGGGGCGATCGAGCACAAGGCGATCGCGCACAACAAAAACTAAACAAACTGGAAAAAGCACATAAGCCCAACCATGATCGCGGTGATCGCAAGTCAGAAACATCCGACGACGATCGCTCTGAACCTCGCAAACGCGATCGCGATCCAGCAGCACCAGAGCGACTAAGGAATGAAAATTAAATAACATTGAATTTTGTAGGATCTGTTAGTCGCTAGCTGCAACGTATCACCTCCGGCCACACTGCTAACAACCTCTAAGTACTTGTTCGAGGCCACTGAAAATAAAAATGCCCATCATAGTAGGTGCGCTTCAAATAAGCTAAATCAGCCTCCCAATCCTGAATTGCTTTAGCAAAATTGCCCTACGTCGCCGTTTCGCATTGCATGTAAATGCGGCAATAGATTTAGCTAATTTTTGCAGTCTCTTGGCTGTACGTGGTAGTCCCCATTCATTCAAGTAAGAGGCGTCATTTATGGATGGCAAAGGATGCAAGAAAATATTATCAAGAATTTGCCTACGTTGTTTTTCAGGTAGACCATTCAAACCAACTCTATATCCATAGAGCTTCAAAATGCCTTCTTTCTCTTTGAAGACATCATCTGATAAATTTTGTAAACCAGCTCTTGCTGTTGTCGACGGCCAAGCAAATTGTCTGGTGTCTTGTAATTCTGCTAGTCTTTGTAAAATATGGCTGAGTAAAGTTTGAGCTTTTGCTCGGGAGCGAAACTGCAACTCATAACGTATTTCGCTCAAGACTTTCAGATCGTTCCATGCCGAATTGGCCATACTTTCAAGTTCGTCAGTATGACATTCAATATACGGACGCTTTTGGCCAGGTTTTTCAGTACGTTGGATTTTGTTGCTGAAAGGTACTGGCTGTGTGGTGAGACGCTCAACAGATGTTTGCCTGTGTGTTGGGGCAGAGGAAGAGCCAGTGACATGTCTCTCTGGATCGAATTCAAATGGTCTGTCAATCAGAAGTTCCCGTTTTAGCATTGGCGGGTAGTTTGATGGCTTCTGAAACGGCACGCCTACATCTGGAGAGATAACAGGCTCATCAAGCGATTCTACTTGTGCTGAAGAGGAAAGGGAATTACCTACAGATTTCTCTAACTTATTTTCAAGCGCCTTGTTGCTCGGAAATTTTCGCTGTGGCTTCTGAACAGAAAATCGTGTTAATTTTCGAATGAGGGCTTTAAAGTAATCCAGTACTTTTACTAAGTAGCCTTTCATGAAACTTAAAATGCATTTAGTAGTCGATATAGATTTAGTAGTCGACGATGTTGTGCCTTGTATCTTAGCGTACTTTAGCTCAGTATCTAGCAGCCACCATTAAGCTCTATACCAAATTAAACGTAAACATCAGGAAACTTTCTTCACCCTTTAAGCTAGATTCACACACATAGTGATGGCGACAGGACTCAGCCTACAATTCTTAATCGAAAATTATAAGTTACTTAAACATCCTTACTCGCAAATAACCTTTTGGCTAAGCCTTAATCGAATTGGCTAAGCCTTAATCGAAAGCGGCATAGATAACTTTATTGTGTAGCGACTTTTAGTTGAAAATCGTTTTTTCCTTGAAACCGTTGCTAGTGATCATTTGTGGCGTTGTGTCTGGTGATGCGATCTGCGATCGTTTGCGGTACAGCGCACTGTGGGGTAAGACGCGCAGCACCTCCTCTACAGTGGTTCTACCCGTCGTCACTTTTTCGATCGCGGCCATCTGAAACGACTGAAACCCACTCTCGATTAAATAGCGGTGGAGTTCCGTCATGCTGCCTTCGTAGATAATTTGCCGCACGATCGTATCAATGTTCAGCATCTCAATCAACGCTTCTCTACCCAAATAGCCAGAGTTAAAACAGCGGGCACAGCCTTTACCACGCCGCCACGCTGCCGCATTCGCCTGTTTCAAATCAAGCCCCAAAACATTCAAATCACGTTCTGTAGGCGTGTAGGGTTCGGCGCAATGGGAACAGACTTTGCGTGCCAGGCGCTGTGCCACAATACCGAGCAGCGCATCGCTAATTAACCCTGGATCAGGCCCAATATCTTTCAGACGCGGAATAGCGCTGGTGGCATCATTGGTGTGCAGCGTTGTGAGTACCAGATGCCCTGTTAGAGCGGCACGAATCGCGGTTTCAGCCGTTTCGTGATCGCGGATTTCACCCAACATGATGATGTCAGGATCTTGCCGCAAAATGGCGCGGAGCCCTGCAGCAAAGGTCATGCCCGCAGGCTCATGCACTTGCGTTTGCGTGATGCAGGGCAGCACATACTCGACGGGATCTTCGACTGTCACCACATTGACGTGTTCAGTGGCGATTGCCTGCAAACTGGTATAAAGCGTACTGGTTTTACCCGACCCCGTTGGTCCCGTAAAGATCACCATCCCCTGCGGCTGCGCTAACCAACCTTTGTAGATGGCTAAGGCCTTGTCAGAAAACCCCAATTCATTAATGCTAGAAAACGGATTCTGCCGGGGCAGCAGTCGGATGACGGCTTTCTCACCACCCACGCACGGCAAGGTGCTGACCCGCATATCCAGCCCTACTTCGGCCTCGGTTTCCGAGACATACTTCTCGCTAATACGGGCATCTTGAGGGCGACGGCTTTCGGAAATATCCATATCTGCCATCACTTTCAGAGCCACGACTGCTCGCCGACTTACTTCTAGCGGCAGCGTTGTGATGTTGCGCAAAATGCCGTCAATGCGATAACGCACTCGCAAACCATCCAGGGTCGGCTCCAGGTGAATGTCGCTAGCGCGGTTCCGCAGGGCACCTGAGATTAAGGTTTTGATGCGACCAATCTGGTCAGTGGCTTTCGACAGATGTAACTCTGTCATCTTGCCAATGTTTTCTTGCTCGACTTCCCCTGTCAACGGGTTCGTCACGCTATCGGCGTTGATA
This sequence comes from Stenomitos frigidus ULC18, assembly GCF_003003795.1. GTDB lineage: Bacteria > Cyanobacteriota > Cyanobacteriia > Leptolyngbyales > Leptolyngbyaceae > Stenomitos > Stenomitos frigidus_A. Next base: position 13,060 of record NZ_PVWK01000104.1, read on the forward strand.
CGATGCTGGTCAAGACCTTGAGAGTGAAACCAGGCACGGTAACTTTGCTCAGCGATCGCAATCACATGGATGGCTGTCGCGGTTTGCTCTCGCAGGCTAGCGATCGCCGTTTCATTCAAAGCGATGGGGCTACCCAAGTAATAGCAATTGCGCCACAGTAGTAACGGAATCACGGGCGGCAGAGAGCGACGATCGGAAAACTGCTTCAGAAAGCGGTAGGTCACTTCGCGATCGAGCAACTGAAGCTTGACAATGCCCTGATCATTGACCAAAAGTTCGATGGCTTCATCGCAACTAATGTCACGCTGTTTGAGTTGCTGCCAAGCCGATGTTGAAGCGGTAGAAGCCTGCATGATTCCTCAAGACAATGGAACATTGCCTACAGCTTAGGCACTTTCTGATTAAGGTTTTCCCCTCTAGGGGAAAACCTTGCACCCCTATGTTAGACCGACGGATGAATGGGCTGCGATTGTCGATCCCGTCATGGATCTGCGACTGTATACGTTGCTAATGACTGATTGGATCTGTGAGCAATGCCATCGATCGTCGGTCAGAGGTGACTAAGGATAGTGGATTGATGAATCTGAACCATTCCCTTCTATAGGGACGTTCCATGGAACGTCCCTATAGAAAGAATTGCACCTTATTAAATCTGCGTTTCTAAATAAGCAGCATGATGAATGGGACGGGCTGAAGGCGCTTTGTGTCAAACAGCAGCCCCTTACGAATGAGAATTACAGCCGTTTTCATTTGCATTCATCACACCCTATACCCTACACCCCACACCCGTCTCGACAAGGCTGTGGCTTACCCGATTGAGAATTGCTGTAAATCACAGGTTTTATTCAATCCACGCTCCTTAGGAACAAGAATTTAATAACTCCGGCATTTCCCGTAGGGGCGCACGGCCGTGCGCCCGTACCTGCAAATAATTTGTCGATTTTATTTAATCCACGATCCTTAGAGACAGTTTAACAACAAGGCTAGCGGTTAGATAGCAAGACTTTGGCAAAACCTGCCCCTAGCCAATGTCTTTAGACATAGTTGCCCAGAAGATATAGTTGCTCAGACGATGGGCAGGAGAAAGGGCACGATCGCGTCTCCTCTCTCCTGCTGTCGTGGCTCTAGACGAACTGGCCGTTAGAGCGCTTGCGGCGAATGCCAATCACCGAGGGCTTCGGTGGGCCTTCAGCTTGACCCTGAATGTTGCTGGGCCAGTTGCTACCGCGTGAAACGGTACGGGTCTGGTTAAACAACGTGCCGTCCAACGCTAGAAGTTCGATCGTGCGGCTTAAGGTTGGGTTTGGCGTAAACGGACAGTCTTCACCAGGGTGCTGCACCGAGATAATCAGCGTGTCGCCAACAAACGTGGGGCCTGTCATTTCACAACGCGGTGGACCGTAGGCAAAGGGCACCACTTGCCCTGCATGGGTACCAGTTGTGGGAATGTAGAATAACCAGTTGTTGCCAAACACACCCGTAAACGCCGATACATCGCCTGTTCTGGTGTGGTCGATCGTGTTGGGTGTACCCGCTGCGCCCACTGCAAACCCATTATGGGTCGTTGTAGACATGTCAGTCACACCCCAAATATTGGCGCGGTTATCGAACACCAGGTTATCGACTGAGGCGAAACCGGCACCCGTTTCAGAGCCCGCTTCACCACCTTGAACAAACCGCTCCCAGCGGAAAGTGTTGCCTGTGCTATCAGCGCTGTCTTCGATAATCTTGTAAATGCCACCCGATTGCTGGGTGTCGTTGACCGCTGCCGCAAATTTACCCACAACGAAAATGCGCGAATCGGGGTAGCCATCGCTACCGGGAGCGCCATCGGTATAGGAAATGAAGACCTCTCTGGCATTTCTAGGATTGATCTCAATGTCTTCAGGGCGGGCCGTTGGAGTGGCACCAATCAGGTTAGCAGCAAGGAAGGCATCCACCAGTACAGCGCCCTGGCTGGTGTAGAAGTCGCTTAACTTCTTGCCCTGATAGCCTGGTAACGCTTCACTTTCAGGCACGGCTGTAACAGTTGTGACGCCGTTTGTTGTACTGGTAAGCTGCGTGAGCGCCACGACCACTGATCCACCATCGGTAGTTTGGCCTGCAATACCTGTACGTCTTGGGAACCGGGTGCTACCGCTTCTAAGCTTCAGTGGGTCACCAGTCGTAAGCTCAGAGGGTTTAACCGGATTGGTGGGTGATGAGAGCAGCAGCGGTAACCAGTTGCCAGTGCCGTCAGCATTGTATTTCGCGACGTAAAGCACACCGTCTTCAAAGAGCTTACTGTTGCCTTTGTTCTTAGGATTCTTCACCGTGCCGTTGCTAACAAACTTCCAGGTGTGTCCGCCTCGGCGATCGTCACCCAAGTAGGCAACCAGCTTTTTGCCAGCCTGCACGCGCATGGCAATGTTTTCATGTCGATAACGACCCAGTGCCGTGTGCTTGCGAGGACGATAATCGGGGTTCGCTGGATCGATTTCAACCATCCAGCCATATTTCTCGCCCACCAAACCAAATTCAGCACCTGTGGTGCCTGCGGCATAGCCCGTTTGAGTACCGTCAGGCTTAACGCTTTCCTGAACACCCACGAAAAAAGCGCCCGTGGAACCCTGAAAGTTTTCTTCAGCCGTCAGAATGGTGCCCCAGGGGCTGGTGCCGCCAGAGCAGTTGTAGGCAGTACCAATAATTTTATTGCCCAGCCCATCTGAGTTGATGCTTTCAAACACCTCACTGGCAGCGGGTCCGGTGGCAACTAAATAATTGTGATCACCCGTTTGGTAACTTTTCGATCCCCAACTGGTGACGCCGCTATAAGCATCGGAGCGCTGGCTATTGATGCCTAGACCCGATAAGCCATGAAGACGACGATTTTTGGCATCTTTAACGGCAGCAAACTGTTCTTTACGGCCATCACGGGCAATGCGCACAATCGACCCACCCATGTTGTACATAAACTCACCAGACAGCGCACGACCCGCCGCCGTAGGGAAACCCTCGATCACGATCGGGCCTGTCGAGGCAAAGGTTGCCACATCGGCAGGTGCTTCAGGCGCTAAGGGAGAAATGGGAAAGCTGTTGTATTCGTGGTTCACCCAAAGATAACCATCGTTTCGTCCTTCGATGGGCACATAGCCCGTGTAGTCGTTGTTATAACCAAAATAGTCGTCTGGGTTAGGGAACACACGATCGCCCCAGCTCAAAATGACATAGCGCTCGTATTCGGGCGGCACAACAACATCATCTAACGGGCGAAAGGCATCAAGATTGGGCACTGGCGCTGCTGGGAGCGTACTGCCCTGACCAAAGCCAGTGGCTAAAAAGCTGCTCTGCTGCTGATAAATCGGCAAGGGGTGAGGCAGGCGTACTGGCGTAAACGTGAGGGAAGCGGCTTCAGCCATCGTGGTATTGCTACCGCCAAAGAGCTTGTGACTCACGACTGGCTCTAGAGCCGTAGCAGCCGCAGTGCTACCAAAGAAAAGCAATAGTTGTCGACGTGAAAAGTTAGGCATAAGACACCCTACTGAAGGAAGAATGAACCATAAACACAACCATTGAAAGCACCCGCTTCTTAAGCGTGCAGGGTTACGTTCGCATCGCGATCGCCACCTACCGACAAGCAAAAGAAGCAGTCGTAGAACACCCGTACTGTTACAGCGTTGAACGAGCGTTAACTCACAAAAACAGCAACGACCACTATGCTCAAGGCTGGTAGCCTGTCATAGAAATGACGGCAAGATTACATCGACTCCAGCCTTAAGATCAGTCAGGTCGCGCTCTCATGAAAGCTGCTCAGTTGCCGTATCTTTCACAAGCAAATGGCATCAATGGAGACAAATTGATGCCCATACAAACGTATCTCTGTGACATTAAGGTTGGTTAATCTCAGGGTTAATCTCAGGGTTAATACTGAAGAGGCAGCTTTCCGTAAAAATGACTAGCAAGCCGTTCTAATTGATCTCGTCAAAGGGTCGTTTCTAACTTTGGAGGACTGACACAACAGCAGGCCGTGGTTGGCGTCATTTTGTGGTGACGCTGGAGTCTGTTGGAGTGGCATCGGTTGCAATGGGATGACCTAGCCTATGGCGCTGGAGCACTCTGCGGTGTGGGTGTAGCATTGCTTGGCGCTGGTGTGTTACTTGGCGCTGGCTGAGGCGTTCGTTGCCGTAAATACTTCTCCACCTCTGGCCCAGGGAGATAGTTGTACCCGTAGGGCGATCGATCCGAATCATCCAAAATTTGGGGGGTTACCAACACGACGACTTCGTTGCGTGAGCGTTCGAGCCTACGATTGCGAAAGAGTAAATTGAGCAGCGGAATATCGCCCAAAATCGGTACTTTGGTGATAATCTCGCGGTCTTGCTCTTGAATGATGCCGGTTAAAATCAGCGTTTGCCCATCGCGCAGGCGAATTTTACCCGTCTCTAGGCGTCGGCGATTGACAAGTTGCTGAATCAACAGGTTGTTGCGCGACGGGTCTGTAATTTGCTGACCGAGGGAGCTGACTTCAGGCGAAACGGCGATCGTCACAAAGTTGTTATCGTCGATTTGATCCACCTGCACATTTAAAATCACCCCCACATCAATGGGTGGCTGCGGCAGAATGCGCGTAGATGTCACATTCCCTTCCGTAACTCGCTGTTCCGTGAAGCCAGAAAACACCTGCGAGGTCAGGTTGACCTGCGACTGGTTGCCTTCTTGCACAATCAGCGTGGGGTCAGTCAGAATCTTGGCATTGCCGGAAACCACTTGCGCTTGTAAGTTCAGCAAAAACTGCATCGGAAATTGAAACAAGGGCGGTAAGCCATAGGTCAACGCCTGGTTTAGTACCGTCGTCACCGCGCTGTTGGTGCTGACCACAGAACCACCCGTCAAGTTCGTCACCACTGGCGCAAGGGGATTAGAGTTAATGGGGCTGGCAGGCTGAAAGCCCAGAGTGTTACCGCGTGAGTCGGTCACCTGCGCGTTGGTGTTCAACGGCGGCTGCACAGTTGCAAAGGGATTGGCGATCGTCGAAGGGCTGGTAAGGCTGTTTGAATCAATCAACGATGGGTTAACGGGGCCGACATTGACACCCCCTCGCCCCTGATTCACATTAAAGAAGTTGCCAGCCACACCAAAAGAAAAGCTGGAGCCAATATTGCTGGTTTTGGACAAATCGACTTCAACGATCTTGACATTCACCGCCACCTGCTTCCGTCGCACATCCAGCTTGTTGAGGTAATCCGTAGCAAGCTGCACCTGCTCTAGCGAGCCGACGATCGACAACGTATTGGTACGTGCATCGGCTGTCACCTGTAACCCTCTGAACACAGGGCTTCTGGCTGTAGGGCTGTTGTTTACCCCCAACTCTTCCAGCACTTGTAGCGCCCCTTTATAGGGGATGTTTTCGGTCGTTGTGCTGTTTCTGCCCACCTGGCTCGTCGTTGTACTGCCGCCTTGCCCGCCCCCACTCGTAAGGCTAGACGTACTGGTAGCCGTAGTCGTCAGGTTTGTTTGAGGCAGGGTTGCCCGCATCTGGTTAAGTCGTAGCGTGCGCGTCACGTAGCTACCCGTAGTCGCTGGTAGGTTCAGACCGACAAAGATGGTTTTGCCGACTCGATTGGCCTTCAGACCTTTTGCTCGCAAGATGTAATTAAACACATCCTGAATCGGTTCGTTCTCAATGTCGAGCGAAATATTGGAATCAATCACCGATCCAGCAGCTTGAGCAGGCGCTCCAGGGGTAGCCGTAACGCCTAGATCTTCCGCATAGACGATGCCCAAATCGGCGGCTCGGGCCAGGAGTGCCAGCGCTTCCCGGACGGGGGTTTCTCGCAGCACCACGCGTTCAATACGCGCAGCCGTACCCAGGTCGATCGTCGTTGGCTGGACGCTGAGATCGGTGTAGGTGATTTTATTTGGAGACGGAAGCGGAGTCTGGGGAGTTGGGGAATTGAAGGACTGAGCGGCTGAGGGGGTTGCGGGGATCGGTGGTCGGGGGAGTGGAGTGGGTAATGGTTGAGGGGTCGGTGCCGCCGTTGAGCTGGGGGTGGCAACAGGTGTGGGTGAACGGGTCGGTGCGGGGACAGGCGCTACGGCTGGGGTTGCAGATGTCGCAGGGGGTGTGCGAGTTGTTGTTGCTGATGGGCTGGCTTGAGCCTGAGGCGGCACATTCACCGACGCTCCCGATACAGGCGGGTTGCTGTTGGTGGCAGCAGTCCCATTAGCAGCAGCATAGAGAAGGCTAAGGGTTAATTTTGTGCCCTCCTGTTGGGCTTGCCCCATCAGCGAACCCGGTTTACTGGTAACAGTTACCTGAATGCTGTTCGCACCCGCATTAGCCATCACAATGGTGGCGATGCCAGGAGCCGGATTATCCTGTCGATACGGCTTAGTGGCTGGACTCAACTGAGCCTTGGTAATATTCGCCACCCAGGTATTCCCTTGACCACTGGTGAACACTTGCGGTTTATCGCCCGCACTGCCTTGTGCTGCTGCCTGTAGCTGCAACACAATGTCAATCCCGCTAGCAGTGGGATTGAGGGTCAGCCCAGTGACTTGAGTCAGCGCGCTAGCTGGTTGAGCAACAAGTGCGATCGCTGCTGCACCCAACAGCATCTGGCTGATCACAACTGTATGCCGTTGCAAGTGCCCCTCCTGTTTTTGACTTGGCCATGTACGCAAACTGGTTTCTGCATGAAGCTGCAAGCATTGCAAACTGGCTTGAATAGAATCGACATCCCTTTCCGGTTCAACCGATAAACAAGACGACTGCTGTTTTGAACACTGCGATGCAGCTCCCAGCGGCGTGATCAGCGGACCAAGCGAAGCTAAAGCCCAAGCAGTTCAAAGATGCTACCTTAGATTTGCTGCTATGAAACACTTGTAAAGTAAAGGCTGCGTTAAGGTATCGCTTCAAACAGTGGAGCAGTGGCAAGGCTCAATCTAGATGGGGTATGGGGTGTAGGGCGTAGGGGATGCAAATCAGAACGGCTTTCCACCAACCAGCAGCCTCAAGCAATCTCGGCAAAACGTTGACCGCTGACCGCTCACTCCGCTTTACTCCCAATCGACCTGCGATCGCTCATGCAACACCCGTCCGTAAACGGCCTCTGTTTGTAGCGCCAGCTTATACCAGTCGAAGCGATGCTTCAGATCAGCGTAGGCATTGTCTACCAGCCATTGCGCATAGCCAGGGTGCCGCATGACTTCTAGAATGCCCCAGGCAAGGGAATCAGCGTTGCTTGTCCAGGTGACAATGCCTGTCTTAGTGTGTCGCACTACTTCCGGCAAGCCACCTGTGTCAGAAACAACGACAGGCACACGAGCCGCAAAGCTCTCCAGCGCCACGATGCCAAACGGTTCATACAGGCTGGGAAACACAGCACAGTCTGCTACCGTTTGAAATCTGTCCAGGTCAACATCGGACATAAACCCAGTAAAGTAGCATTTATCCCAAATGCCTAACTCCCAGGCTTGCCGCTTCAGGTGGTCTGTATTGCCGCCACCAATAAGCACAAACTTAACCGTATGACCGATCGCCTGAAGCACCTTGGGAGCAGCCTCAAGCAGCACCGAAACCCCCTTTTCATGAGTCATACGACCGACATAGTAAACAATCTTTTCATCGTCAGTGGCAAAGCGACGGCGAAAATTCCAGTAGTCAAATTCTGGATCGCGCTGCTTTTTCTCTGGTCGAATGCCGTTGTAGACCACATCGATTTTATTCCAGGGCGCTGCTAACGTGCGCTCAACCTCCAAGCGCATATAGTTTGTACAAACAATGACGCGCCAGGCGTTATACACCAACTGATGCTCTTTACGGTGGATGTAGCGCTGAGCCTCTGTATGAATGCCGTTGTGACGGCCGAATTCAGTAGCGTGAATTGTTGCCACTAACGGCACTTTGAAGGTGTGCTTGAGGGCGATCGCGGCATCGCTGACCAGCCAATCGTGAGCATGAATTAAATCAAAAGGGCCTTCTTCTAGCAGCAGCTTACCGCCATGCTGCCCAAACCCTTCGTTCATATTGACGATCCAGTGGAAGAAGTTAGCACTCACCCCCACGCCAACCCGATGAACATGCACCCCATCAACCACTTCGTAGCCAGGAGCTTGCCCAAACTCCACTGTGATCAGGTGAATTTCGTGCCCTTGCTTCGCAATCTCAGGGTAAAGTTCTGCTACATGTCGAGCGATTCCACCCACAATGCGGGGCGGGAATTCCCAGGCCAGTACCAGAATCTTCATCAGCGATCGTCTCGACAATTAACTTGATTTTAACTTCACCGAGGCCTCTCCCTAGAGTAGCTCAGCAGGCACAGCCGTCTGATGTAAGGAATCCGGTCATCGCTCGCATCGCTGGCGGCAATCGACCTGAGTGAGCAGAAGCATGTTTTGAAGTTGGTGGTTGGCTCGTTGTCGCCAGAATAATCTGTTGGGAACACCAGGCAAACAACTGTCACGATCGCGTTACATTGCGGATCGCATAACTTAGTGCTAAGAGCTACCGTAATCTAGTAGTATGCACTACGACACAGATACGTGCGGGAAGGAGTGGTTTGATTTCATGATTGGGGGTAAACGGCTAAAGCCATGACTCAAACAACTGCTCCAGTTCTTTTTTCCCCGTTTCTGCTGGCAACGGATGGTTCGCCTAGCGCCCAACTCGCACAGACGCTGCTAGCCATGATCGCCCAGAGCGTCCAGGCGCAGCAGAATGGTAACGGGCGAGCGCTCGTGACGGTACTAACGGTACAGCCACATCGTTCGAGTCGCTCCAGGCAGCCACCTCCAAAGCAAGCGTCTGTGGCAAACCGTTTGCCCGATGCTAATCAGGAGACGCCCCCTATCGCGGTGGATGGAGCACCAGAAACACTGGCTACAGCCACGCCAATACCGACTGCTGATGACCTTGCGAAGACAATGCAGACCAGCTTTCCGGCAAATTTGCCGCTGACGGTGCAGGTGCGCCAGGGTCGTCCCGCGATCGAAATTTTGCACTGTGCTCGAACGCTGCAAGCAGGACTCATTGCAGTGGGATCACGGGGCACAAGCGGTATGCGTGGACGATTGATGGGTAGTGTTTCTGCTGTCATTGCACGCTATGCGCCCTGTAGTGTTTTAGTCGCTCGTGGTACAGCTGTAGCGGCGGCATCACCGAGCTTGCAGCACCTTCTACTGGTCGTCAATGACTCTCCAGCCACTCGGCAGGCGATCGCAATCACTCAGCAACTTCTTCCGGCAGGGGTAAAGAAAGTTACGATTCTCTATCCTCAACAGCCGCTGAATGCCGACTATCTGTTTGGGCCTTTTGCCACACCGACGCCTAGCTGGCAGCTCACCCAATCCCTTCAGGAGGCTCAGAGGGAGCAAAGTGAGACCATTCTTGATGATGCGAAAGCGGCCTTTAGTACGCTTGACGTTGAGGTACAGACACTGCGGCAAACAGGCGAACCAGGTCCGCTCATCTGTCAGGTGGCGCTACAGCAGCAAGCAAACCTGATTGTGCTAGGAGGCAATACCATGCGACGTTGGTTACCCCTACCTGCAGGGGAAAGACGGTTCTCATTGCAGTCATTTCGGCGATCGAAGCCAATCGAGACTGAATTGGTGAAGCAACCGCCCGTTCTACGAAATACCCGCCTCAGCGCCACCGAAGACTATACGCTGCACCATGCACCTTGCCCGATACTGCTCTGCCGAGCAGCGCAAGCTGTAGCAAACTGAACGCTTGATCACAAATGAGCAATGAACGGAGAAACTGTAGTGTCCAGAAACGGGCGTGAGAGGCTACTCTATAGAGTAGTGAGAAGTATCAATTCGATCACTTCTCTTAATGTTCATTCCGCTATGTCAGCCAAGAGCAATCTTGACCTGTTTGTTTGAAGTGCTGGAAAGAGATGGCATGCAGGCATTTTCTGAAAAGCAGACTAACGACGAAATACCGCTGCAGCTATTGCTGTTTATCGATAAGCGTCCGAGGTCGAGAGAGCGCATTCGGCAAATTCGTGACGCACTCAAAGACTTTCGAGCCGTCTATACGTTTGCTCTAGAAGTGATCGATGTCAGTGAGCAACCCTATCTAGCTGAACATTTTCGCCTAGTCGCCACGCCTGCCTTGATCAAGCTTCATCCTGAGCCTCGGCAAATGCTGGCAGGGACTGATCTGGTCGCGCAGCTTAAGCATTGGTGGCCCTACTGGCAACGCTCTGTCGAAACTTACATGGTCAATACCAGCTATCAGCAGGCGTTGAACGAAAATCTCGATGTGGTTAAGGCAGCCACGATCGCCGATCGTTCAGCCGCAGTGTTAACGAATGCCTCTGACACCACCACTGTTATGGGAACGCATGCAAACGCCTTGTCTAGTGCGCTGGGCACGATCGCCCACTCAGCCGAACTACTCCAACTCACTGATGAAGTGTTTCGCCTGAAGCAGGAGAAAGCGGAACTGGAGCACCAGCTTCGCTTTAAGGATGAGATTATTTCCATGCTGGCACACGATTTACGCAATCCCCTCACAGCCGCGTCGATCGCCATAGAAACCCTGGAAATGGGGCATAGCGTGACCGAAGGCTGGTCTTCACGCCTCACTCCTACCCTCACCGCGCAACTCCTGAAGCACGCACGCACCCAAACGCGGGCGATCGACCACATGATCACCGACATTTTGCAAGCAGCACGGGGCACCAGTGGAGAGCTAAGGATCGTCCCGCAAAAACTGGATCTAGGTGCTCTCTGCGTTGAGGTGGTGGAGTACCTGCAAGACCGCTTTCAGGCGAAAGCGCAACGAGTGACGCACGATATTCCCTCCGATCTGCCAGGTGTTTATGCCGATAGCGAACGGGTGCGGCAGGTTTTAGTGAACCTGCTCGATAATGCCGTCAAGTACACACCCACTGGTGGCTCGATTGCAGTCTCGATTCTGCACCGCACGACGCAAAAAGTGCAGGTGAGCGTGGGCGACAACGGCCCTGGCATTCCCGAAGAAAACCGCGATCGCATTTTTGAAGACCACTTCCGACTGGAACGCGATGCAGCCAAAGACGGTTACGGCATCGGGTTATCGCTCTGTCAGCGCATTATTCGAGCCCATTATGGTCAAATTTGGGTCGATTCCACACCGAATACGGGCAGTTGCTTTCACTTCACGCTGCCGGTTTGTCGCATGTAGGGAGGTTGTTGGTCGTTAGTTGTTGGTTATGAGTTGGTAGGTTGGAGAGGAGCGATCGTCTAACGTCCAGTAAATAATTAATAGCGATCGCCTTCATGCTGCTGACCACTCCTCGGATCGAACACCACGATGAATGTGGCCTGTGGTTCAAGACGACGCAGCGCGTGAGCAAATCCATCCGCATCCGATTCTTTGACAAAGCGAGCGACCGTCACCCGCCGCATTTTTGCAAGCAAGCGAACCACAGCCCACCGCTTGAGGCGATCGCTGTACGTCATATATTTAAATGCCTGAAATGTTGACTTAAATATCAACATTTACTAGCTCCTGCTCCTCTGACAGGATCAGGAGCATGGGAAGAGCAGGCAAAGCCCTCAAGCAAACACTAGAAACCTACAAGATTAGCCAGAACAAACTCGCTGTCGTATTGAATGTCGATCGCGCTGTCGTCAACCGCTGGTTTCACGAACAGGTAGATCCCAACGCCGAAACGGTTGCTGAGATTGTTAAAGCGTTGCAAAACCTCGACCCGATCGCAGCCAAAACGTTTATCCAGCTTTATTTAGGCGATTTATTGCAGCAGGATGAACGAGAAGACAGGTAACGAACAGAATCCGACGTTAATTTGACAGCCAGCTAAACAATTCACCGACCGTAAGCTGCAACTCGCTAGCAAACGCTGGTACAAGAAGTGATTGATTGAGCTGATCAAATACTTGTATCTGCTGTTTAGGGCGATAGATGAACACCGTTTGTTCATCTGGATCAATTAACCAACCCATCTGGGTTTCATGATCTAGACAATGCAAAATATTTTTGGTTACTTTAGTTTGGCTTTGATCTGGCGAGAGGATTTCGATCGTCCAATCAGGCGCTAACGAAAAACTATTTGCAATCTCGCCAGTTTCATCGCGGGAAATGCGATTCCAGGTGAACACAGAGACGTCTGGTACGACTGATCGTCCACCAAACGTACATCGAAGCTCTGCAAACGCACGTGCAACTTTTTTTGACTTTACAACACCATTAATTGCGGGCGCTAGTTCAGTTTGAATCGCACTATGCTTCCCTTGCGGCATTGGCTTCTGAATTACTTGACCGTCAATATATTCACTAGCAGGCTTGGTTTCTGGTAGTTGCAGGAACGCCTCTAATGTGAGAGTTTTAGACGGTGTTTGTACCATGCAAGTTTGCCTCCCGTAACGTCAGGCAGGCTTACATTATACTTTCTAGACCGTTAGAACACGATGCTGTAGCGAAGTTTATCTATTCGTGATCGTCTTCTGCCACAGCGCTGCATAAATCGGATCTTTGAGACGAGAAACGAGATAATCGTGATAGCTGTCACTGGTCGGCGCTTCCACGTTCTTTACAACTCACGAATGGGGAATAGACTCTTTTGTGATCCGAATCAGGAACCGTAACGCTTCATTGACTGCTTTAGCATCTGGATGTCAGTAGCAACATCTGGTTCCAGCTCAACCGTTAAAGAACTATTAGCCGTTTTGCTTACAAAACGATTAGGACGAGCGTTGAGATAGTCAAACTCGTACTCTGGAAGCAGGTCATCTGCATCGCGCTGCGGTTCAGAAGCCTCTGTAATCTTCATGCACACTGAAGTGTTGCTGGTTGTGGCAAAGGTCTATTCTGCTCTTCGTACGTCTCAATCAAAAGTTCAAGGACTTCCTGAGCGTTTTGAGTCGCTTCCCCATACGTATCTCCATGAGTATGAGCGTAAGGACCAAACTCGGGCAGGCTCACAATATACTTTTGGTCTTCATCAGACCATTGAATTAAGAGGCTGTAGCGAGGTTTCATCTATGTTTCGATCTCTTCTGCAACAGTCACAGTCAGCTTTAAGCCTAGTTCATTGTCCCAGCACGCTAGTCGAAACTACCCACTTTAGGATACCGTTGGCGAAATATTGCTTAACATGTTAGAGCCTTGGGATTGAGTGCGGCAAAGCGAGAGGTTCGGGTTC
>NZ_PVWK01000103.1 GCF_003003795.1 Stenomitos frigidus ULC18
CCGTGCGCAAGATCCACAAAATCCCGTTGATGGTCGTTCGATGATCGTTGCTCGGTCGCCCGACTGCGGGCTTTTGTGGGGGCAGCAGCGGTTGCAGTTTTTGCCATTGAGCCTGGCTCAAATCGCCGCGACGTTGAAGAGGAAGAATCATCAGTCAAGGCTGAACTCGCCATCTCTAGGCTAGCAAACGTGCTCAGAAGGTTTTAAAACACGCCCTAACAACCTGGCTAACGGATGAGGCGTTGATTTCAGCCGCTAATCGACTAGCCTGGTTTTACGAAGGACAGTCAGCCTACGTCGATGCTGAGCAATGGTATCAAGATGCCTTGACACAGGCAGCAACTCGGCGCAGACCATCCCGCTGTCGCCACCACGCTGAACAATCTGGCATACCTCTACAAGTCTCAGGGACGCTACGCGGAGGCAGAACCGCTGTTCCTTAGAGCCTTGGCAATCCGGGTTGAGAAACTGGGAGACGACCATCCCAGCACCAAAGCGGTACGGCAAAACTTCCGGCGCTTCTTGCAGCAGGTGATGGAAGCGGGGCAAACGACGCAACTGTCTGAGCATGAGGTGACGCAAGACGTGCTGAGACAGATGCAGGCAGGGGATGGGGGGTAGGGCTTCGACGTAAGCTTTCGACCTGAGCGCTCAAGCCGAAGGGTGCTCAGCCGAACGGTGTGGGGTGTAGGGGTGAAGCGGTAGGAGCTAGAGCCAATAGAATGAGTAAACTTAACAACCCAGCATTCATAAGGAGCCAGCATGAAGCGAGTGTAGCAGTTTACAGCCATTATTGAGCGTGAAGGCAATGGCTATGTGTCTTTGTGCCCAGAGCTAGACATTGCAAGCCAGGGGGATTCGCTCGAAGAAGCGAAGCAGAACTTAACGGAAGCGCTGCAATTATTTTTGAAGCGGCTGACCCTTCAGAACCACAGCATCGCTTACACGTCGAAACCTTTGGTGAACACGTGCTGAACGCTGAAGCATCTGTCTTAGAAGCGTTTGTCGCCGAGGCGCTGATCTAATGCTAAATTTCCAGTCGGTGCTCCAAAAGCGCGAGTCATCCGGGCCTGCGTCACCCAAACAAATCTTGAAAAAAGCTGGGCGATTGCCAGAGCGTATAGCCAATGCCTGCAACCGCCAACGTAATTGCGATCGTCAGACCATAGGCAATGCACATTAGCAACCCATCGGCTTCCAGCGTGGCAACGGCCAGCAGCAAGATCCCAGCCGTCGGAATCGGGTTGGTAAACGGGATGGGGAGCATGAGCAAAAACGCTAACCAGGCAATGCAAACGCCGTTCAACCGCCAGATGGAATGACTTTCAGCAATCTGTCGCAATCGGGGGCGTGCCAGCTTTTCTAGTAGCCCTGTCACCCGTCGCAGCAGGTTCAGCAAATTCAACACTAGCCAGTTAGGGAATTGAAATTGCGCAATGCGTTTGGGTAGCCAGGGCGATCGCCGCCCGATCGCCATCTGTGCCGCTAAAATCAAGCAACCAAACCCTAAAGGCCCCGCAAAGCCAGGCGGCATGGGTAGCAGAAAAGGTAATGCCATCAACCCAATCACAAGGCTAAACCCCCGCTCAGAGGTTTCTGCCAAAATGTCTCCCAGCGTCAGCGGTTTTTCTGCCAGGTGCGTCAGCAACGCTTCAAGATCTTGAGAAAATCTCAGTTTCATGCAGGTCTAGGGGCTGGAGAGACAGAGCAACCGTGCATTGGAGCAAACGCACGTAAGCCATCCAAAGATGACTAGCAATGTCAGTGAATAGTGACGATCGAACGCAATGTTTCAATCGTCAGACTAACGTATCCAACCCCCAGTTGGCAGCCTTTAGCGCTGATGCTCTGTTGCCGCCAGTCCCTTTCTAACGAAACAGACACACTGTGTTAACAGTTGCACATCAGGACGGGGATCGTCTGCCTGAAGCCTTTTGAAGCGACGATCGCGGCTGTCAGCGCTCGGTCGCTCGATCAGTTTCTTAACGTTGAGAATTATGAAAAAGTCCAAAACTGTATAGGAGCTATCAGCTAGCGTTGTACTGTGGCGCATCTTAATCACCCCTTCAAGTAAGAGCCATCGTACCCATGAAAATTCAACTAGAACGCAAGTTACAGCCTTGTCGAGACAAACTCCGCTGCACGGTTTGTCAGCAAATTTTTGTGGTTGGCCAAATCCGTTCCCTGCTCTATCAAGACAGCGGCTTGCTGCAAGGCGACGTTTGCTCAACCTGTACAAAATTGTCGGCTAAAGACTTTAAGGAATCAATGGTCTTACACGCGAGAATACTACTGCAACAAGGAAATCTGCATGATGCTCAGACGATGACGCTGCATGAACAGGCTCTCGAGTTGCTAGCGATCGCGAAAGAGCCCATGAAATTTCCCTCTTTTTGGCAGCAGTTGGTGATGCACCTTGATGTACTTGCTCAAGATACGCAGGAGCTAGAAGCAGCCCGTTTAGGGTTGTATGGCAATCACTCTCTGCCGCGATCACATCCCCGTCTGTTTCTGGAAGACGATCGTTCTCAAAATTAATCGCATTCAAAACCAAACAGTGGCAAGGATGCGACATAACGTGTCGAACACTTACCACTGTTTGATTATTTGATCGCTAATGCCTGCTTATCTGATCAGCCGTTGAAAATAACCCGACTGATGGACAAATTTACGTTGCCGCTTTACAAGCGTCGTGGCATTGAGCATCCAGACTGCAACAGAGTGAGCAAATCGAACCCTGGTAGACCGGGCAATACGCCATGTCTTCCCGCTCATACTCATACTCACAAACAGAGCACTGCGTCAGCCCTTCAGCCTCCGGGTTGTTGTGGAAGTGAACATCTTCGCGGGCAATATAGTACTTGCCTTTAGTGATGATCGCAATAATGGGCGACAGCACGAACGCAAGCCCCAGCGCAATGAAGGTTGAGAAGGCCTGTGCAGCGGGCCCCATGACGCCAAAGAAAGCAATCACCGAGATGACGGAGGCAATCATCATGGAGCCGAAGCCAACTGGATTGAAGTTATACAGGTGAGCGCGTTTGAATTCAATGTAAGACGGACTCAATCCCAGTGGCTTGTTGACGATCAGGTCAGCGACCAGGGCACCCACCCAAGCGATCGCCACGTTGGAGTAAAAGCCCAACACCCACAGCAGCACATCAAACACACCCAGCTCTTGCAGCACCAGCGCAATGATGAGATGGAAGACCAGCCAAACGACACGACCGGGGTGAGCGTGTGTCAAGCGCGAGAAGAAATTAGACCAGGACAGTGAGCCAGAATACGCATTCGTAACGTTGATCTTGACCTGCGACAGAATGACGAAAAACGTTGCCAGCGCTAAGTAGACCGCTGGGTTCGAGAACATCTCCTTGAAGCCCTCGATATACATATGGATCGGCTCGTTTGCCTTGGCAATATCCACACCATTTTTCACGGCAACGGCTGTAAAGAAACCGCCTGCCCACTGTTTCCAGGCACCGAGAATGACCCAACCGGGGCCAGCCAGCATG
This sequence comes from Stenomitos frigidus ULC18, assembly GCF_003003795.1. Classification (GTDB taxonomy): domain Bacteria; phylum Cyanobacteriota; class Cyanobacteriia; order Leptolyngbyales; family Leptolyngbyaceae; genus Stenomitos; species Stenomitos frigidus_A. The sequence goes on from NZ_PVWK01000103.1 coordinate 3,516, forward strand.
ACAGCCCACCACCACTTACCATTGTTTTGGGGTGTCTTGTCGGGCATGAAGCGCAGGTAGTCGACCTGTTCACCAATCTGAGCAATCAGTGATAAAGCCACACCCGCACCAGACGCACACAGCAGAATATCAAACCCACTACCACTGGGGGATTTACCCGCAAAGCTAGTCCAGGTGGAAAAGGCCGTTGGATCCTTAAGCAACACGGCAAACCAGGGCGCAAACATGCCCAACAGCCAGACAGGCTGTGTCCAGACCTGCATTTGCGCTAACAGGGTCATGCCAAATACGACTAAGGGGAAGATGGCGATCGTGCACAGCAGGTAGCCCCAGACCAAGGGCAGACCAAAATACAGCTCGATCGCCTGAGCCATGATGGCTCCTTCCAGCGCAAAAAAGATGAAGCAGAAGGACGCGTAAATCACGGAGGTCAGCGTCGAACCGATGTAGCCAAAGCCCGCGCCACGGGTCAACAAGTCCATGTCGATGTTGTATTTGGCCGCGTAGTACGAAATTGGTGCACCCGTCACAAAAATGATGATGGCAGAAATCAGAATCGCGATGAAGGAATTGGTGAAACCAGAACTAATGGCGATTGAACCCCCGATCGCAAAATCTGCCAGATACGAAATGCCACCCAGTGCCGCATTCGCGACTGTAAATTCTGACCAGCGTCGAAAAGAGCGTGGCGCATAGCGTAACGAATAATCCTCCAATGTTTCATTGACAACCCAGGAGTTGTAATGTCGCTTTGTCTTCTCTAACTTGGCAATTGCGCTTTGATCTCTAGCCATAACTCCAACTCACCTTCCGTAGTAATCAGCAGTGAAACCTTCTTAAGTATTCAAACAAAGGCCATAAATGACGCTAAAGATTCGTCCTCATACTGAAATTTCGTTCAAGAAACGAGTGCCAAGCTAAGCTTTGAAAAAGCGGTCTTGGAATAGGAAAACAGGGCATAAACTCCACGACCTTTAAAAATCAACGTCTCTTCAAAGCAACAGTCCCTCTCATTCAGACCAGCCTGATGGCAGCAGCAACAGCTGGTAACACAACAGTTAACGCGTTCAAACCTAGAAACCAGCTGTACTAAAAGCGTTAATTCTGCATGTATTCACACTGACATCTAAAAATTAATCACAAGTAAATTTTGTTACTTGTGCTACCAGATCAAAGAATTTCAAGCTTCCCTGACATTCCAAAGTCATTCAACGCGTTGAACTCCAGACTGTCAGGCAACACAGCCTTTTTGTTCAGCAAGACTGTGTTGGTAAAAGTATAAGAGTTAACAATTTTTCGTATACCCAGTAACCTATGATGCGCAATTATGTTTGGGTTACTGAGGCATCTGTAATCGTTTTAATTCCCTGCTTGTCCATCGCTATTTTTATTTAGCTGTATGGAGGGTATAGTTTTTTTCGTTCGGCAAATGTTCACTATTGAGCCATTAGTATTCAGTCATCAACTTAGCGCTGAACGCTGAAATTCGATCGCTTTGCCGGTTAACAATGTTCATGCTAAATTCACTACAGTTTGTTGCTTATGGTGACTCCTACACTCGCTTTTAGGGAAATAGACGAAGTTCAAAGCTTGCAAATGCTCTTACCTGATGCATTAAAATACTGTGTCACGATCGCGCAATCATTAGAAGTAAAGCCAGCGCTGATTCAAACTCAACAACTCAAAAAACGCCGCTTTGAAATTCAAATTGACTTGCTGCGGTGGCAGTTTTTAGAACCCGCTCAGCGTGACCTTTTGTTTTGGCATGAAGTCGCTCGGATTCAAGGTCGAGCGATCGCGCATAACCAAAATGATTGGGTCATGTTAGGGGTTGGGTTGGGTGCGGCACTCATCAATACAGCCATGCAAAATGTGTTGCTGCTGTCAGGCTCTCTGTTGATCGCCGGTCTAGCAGGTTACCAGCTTTATCAGCGCAACCACGGCGAACGGAATTTAAAGAAAGCAACCGCCGCCGATCAAGCCGCGATCGGATTGGCAATACAGTTTGGCTATGACTTTCCCAGCGCCTACGAGAATTTGCACAGCGCACTCACCACCCTGGCCAACCAGGCTCCACACAACGCTCAACGAGTACGATATGAAGCGCGTCAAAATGTATTGGAAATATTTGCGCGGCACCACAATGGTTGTGCCGACACCGGATCAGCTAACGCAGGCGATCGCGCGTGCGCTTCGCGACCCCCTCTTCCGCTCCATGCTCAAAGCAGACCCAAAGCAAGCGCTGCAAGCGAACGGTATTTCAGTTTCTGACGCCCAAGCCGTCACGGTGGTAGAGAGCAAAGCGGGGCAAATTTTTTTCGTCTTACCCATCAAGACGCTAACTGAGACTGAACATCTAGAGGCTGCGATCGACTCCGGCTTGCCTCAGCGCGCCATTCGAGCCAACGTAATTTTGCGTGCATGGCGCGATCGTGCCTATAAAGCCGCTTTGTTGGCCTCACCTAAATCAACCTTGCTGGCTGCAGGCATGCCCATTCCAGCAGCCACAGAGCTGACCGTGCTGGAAAACAGCCCCGAACAGCTCTATCTCGTTCTGCCTCCTGTACATTAAGCGATCGGTCGTCAGCGTTCAGCGACGATGCCAGTTTTACCAGTGACCACTTGCGGCAAGTCTTACAGCCGTTTGTAAATGGGTCAGCCACAGTCGAGCGTCTCGCTCACGCCTGCGAGCAAGACGCTCGACTGTGGCTGATTCAAACGAAAATTGCTGTAAGCTCAGGTGACACATTTGAAGCATGAGCTTTCAGTGAAGCCTACATTCCCTTGGTACGATTGAGGGTGATGACATCAGCAGGCAGCATGACTAAACGCTGGAAACGATTCAAATGTGGTTCTTCATTCCAGGCGTGCGTGCGAGTGATGGGTTGTGTGCTGCTCTGCTGGCTCTTGTCCATCAGTACTGCCCATGCAGGGTTGCTGGCCGATCGCCTGTCCGCTTTTCCAAAATGGGACACCAAGCCCGCTGTACAAGCGGCTGACGGTGATCTGGAGTATCCTGAATGGCTGCTGGGCACATGGACGATGACCAGCACCCTGGTAGAGTTGGCTGCTCCTCTGGCACCCGATGTCATCACGCCAGGCTTTGACAGTAATCAGCAATATTTGAATCAATCGATCGCATGTAAGGTGCGTTTTGTCCCTTCTAGCACACTACCAACCAACCACGGATTGCTGTCGCTGCTGCCGTTTAAGGGCTTGATTAAAGATCCTGTCGTGTCTGATCGCGCCTTCAATGGCTTTAACTTGGCAAAGGCCTATCTCGGTGACAGTGTGCTTGCCGTTAACGTTGATCCCCGATCGCCGAATCGCCAGATGACGCTGCTGGAAGGTGGGCGACAGTTGATCTCGGTTGTCACCGCTCGCGCATTCGAAACGCCTGACCCTGAACACTTTCTCACCACTGAGCTGTTCCAGCAAGTGTTTCGCGGCGTGCCAAACCCTTACTTAAATCAGGTCGAGACAACCACAGCGTATCAACGCTTGACCGCTAATCCGGTTACTGATCAACCGACGATCGAGGCGGATCAAGTCACCGCGATCTATCTATCGCCACAAGACCCCCAGTACTTTAAAGCAGGCGATCGTCCTGCGGCTCTCTATCGTTACCACCTGGAGTTTGTACCTACAGAGGAGAAAGGCTGAAGTATAAAAGTTAAGGGATAAAAGTAGAAAGCTGAAAACACTATCTCATTTATCCTTTAGCCCTTAGCCTTTCTCCTTTTCAGCCTTTCTCCTTTTCATTGGTGCTTCATCGCTTTTAGCAACGACATTAGCGCCTGATCTTCAGACATATTGACCGTACGATCGAGCATGGCGATGCTCACTGCTTTGGGTAACGCCACGGCAGCAACATCCGAATCCAGACCCTCCAGCAAATCGTCTAGCGATTGAGGCACTTTTAGCGCCGCTCGAATGCCGAGGAGAGTGGTCTCATTCAGCCCTAGCGATAGTAGTTGGGGTTGGAGATGTTCCCAGTTGGCAGGTTGGTCAGGATTGCCAACCTGAATCAGGTACGCCAGGAGGCGTTGCATCTTACTTTGTTGCTGCGGTGTAAACTCAGCTGGGTTCGTCGTCACCGCATCCGCCTCCGTTTCAGAAACATCCAGGTTACGGAGGATCTGCTGCCAGTCATGGGCATCACAGGCTTCAGGTTTATCGACAGAGATGGAGATGTGGATTTTACCCGCCCCCGCATCCAGGTGAGTGACTTGAGCACGGACACCCAAAAAGCCAAGCCAATGGGCCACTGTAGAAACCATGGTGGGGCGCGTAGAACGACTATTCGCCAGCAGGCGGATCTGGGTTTGAACCATCGGACGCACAATTTGCGAAAGCATAGCAGCGGCTCGATAATCTACTGTTCACTAGCCCCTAGAATAGCCAACTTTTTTCATCGTTGCGGCAGTTTCAACCACATTATTTCCGTTCTGGGTGGGTATCCACTGCTTTAGGTGTACCAAATTGATTGATTGCAGCAATGAGTTGATATAAGCGTCCTAAGTCACGCTGGTTAAAATACAGGCTGAGGTGAAAGAGTCCGTCAGTATCTTGAATTTCGTGAGGCAGAGGCTGGCTTTTTTCAATTCGCCCTTTGACCAGAATGTCGCTGAAGGTTTGATTCAACTGCTCGACGTCTTCGTCCGTCGGTTCTAAGTTCAGGCGCATCACGAGCCGATTACCCACATAGCGGCAGGAGTGAAAAACCCGATAGAAACTGGCGATCGCCTCACAGGCCACATCCAGCTGATCGGTAATGGTATAGAGGCTGGGGTCATCATGACTGATTAAGCCGCGCTTGAGCAGTTGCTTGTGGATGTAGTCATTCCAATCGTGCCAGTAGTTGCCGCCTGGTTTGTCGATCAGCACGAGCGGTACTGGCGATGATTTTCCTGTTTGGCTCAGGGTGATGCATTCAAACGCTTCATCTTGAGTGCCAAAACCACCGGGAAAGAGCGCCAGGGCATCACTTTCGCGTAGGAAAAAGAGCTTGCGGGTGAAGAAGTATTTGAATGGAACGAGTTTGCGATCGCCCTCAATAAAAGGATTTGCACCCTGCTCAAACGGCAGTTGGATATTGAGACCAAAGGATTGTTCCCGTCCCGCGCCCTCGTTACCGGCTTGCATGATGCCACCCCCTGCACCCGTAATCACCATGAACCCCTGCTGCGTCACGCGACGAGCAAATTCCACTGCTAGGGCGTACTCCGGTGTATCGGAGGCGATGCGGGCCGAGCCGAAAATGGCGACCTTGCGGACATGCCGATAGGGGTAGAACGTCCTAAAAGCACGCTCCATATCTTGAAGTGACGCATTACAAATTTTCCAGTCTAAGCGGTCAATGTCATCCTCCGCCATCCTGACTATCGTTGCCAACGCAAGCTGGATGAGTTCCCCGTGTTTCACATGCGGTAGGCGATCAAGCAACTGAAGCACATCCTCGTGGAGCGATTCAGATGCGTTTGACGAGGGAGATGAAGCCATGCATTCCTCCAACAGCTAGCATTCTATTTTATCGAGGTTCCAGTAACCCTCGTTCAGCAAATAAACTGAAAACGCCCCAGAACTCAATCTTCTGAGGCGTTTACTGAAAATTCTCTACCGTTAATGATCAAGCATCAAACTATAGAACATAGATGCTATCCGTTTCTGGTGGACGCAACTGCCTGATCGCTCTCACGCAGAAAACTTCAAGGCAAAACAACCAGCTCAGCCAGCCAAATAACTCCCATGGGCGCTCAGCAAGGGCAACTCAGAGCTTATTTTTGCCGTCTGGATGGACAGTCTCAAAACACCAAAGTTAGAGGTACTTTTCTAAAGTGTTTGACAGAGTCGTTTTCGGCACGGCTCCGACCACCATATCAACCCGTTGTCCACCTTTGAAAATCATCAACGTTGGGATACTACGGATGCCGTATTGACTAGCGACACTAGGATTTTCATCCGTGTTTAGCTTGACGACCTTGATCTGTCCGTCGTATTGTGCGGCAATTTCATCCACGATCGGTGCCACCATGCGGCAGGGACCACACCAGGGAGCCCAAAAATCTACTAAAACTGGAACCTCACTCTCAAGAACTTCTTGTTTAAAAGTAGTATCCGTAACTTGTGCGGCTGCTGACATGCTTGGAACCCTTGCCTATATCGTTTCACAGAATTCTACCATAGCGACAAGTGGCACCTTAAATGTGAACGTGCCCACATTTAGACATAATTTTTGATGTTCCCAGGGCTAGGCAGTAGTCTATGGTTGGCAGTTAACGATCAACGTTCAACACCTTTGCAGTGACAAACTTTGCACAGCGGTGGTGAGCGCTTTCGTTTTTCTGCCTCAAGGCTGTATGACGTAGAATCGCCCCAAAAAGGAACCGCCCGAACAAACGTTCAGGCGGAGTGTGGTGTGAGGAGTGAACGGAAACTTGCGTCTCCGCTCCCTTCATTGTAGACGACGCTTTATTTTTTTCCAGTCATTCTTGGGCAGTAAAGTCATAAGAATTTGATCGCTCAGGAAGAAAACAACTTTTTCACTAAAAGCGGATGCAGCAGACCGCCTATTTGCCCATGCCTAGCTGTTGTGCCTTCTGATAGACCTTCCCTTCTGTGAGCAAGGACGGTGCAATGACCACTTCAACTTGCTGCATCTCTTTAATGTTTTTTGCGCCTAGAGTGCCCATGCTGGTTTGCAGAGCACCGAGAAAATTGTGCGTACCGTCGTCCAGTTGTGCTGGCCCTCGAAGGATCTGCTCCAATGTGCCTGTGGTGTCAACACGAATGCGGGTGCCACGTGGCAAAACAGGGCTAGGTGTTGCCATGCCCCAGTGGTAACCCCGCCCAGGTGCTTCTTTGGCTCTGGCAAACGGGGAGCCGATCATCACGCCATCCGCGCCACAAGCGATGCACTTACAAATATCGCCACCTGTGACTAACCCCCCATCGGCAATTACAGGTACGTAGTTACCTGTTTCTTGATGGTAGTCATCGCGAGCCGCCGCACAGTCTGCGATCGCAGTTGCTTGCGGTACACCCACGCCCAATACGCCTCGTGACGTACAGGCAGCACCAGGACCAATGCCAACGAGAATCGCTGCCGCACCCGCTTTCATAAGATTGAGTGCAACTTCGTAAGTAACGCAGTTCCCCAAAATCACGGGGATCGGCATTTCCTGGCAAAACTGAGCGAGATCCAGTGGTGTAACGGTCGTGGGCGACAGGTGTGCCGTAGAAACCACCGTCGCTTGGATAAAGAACAAATCAGCTCCAGCCTTCGCCACTGCTGTGCCGTATTTTGTGGCCGCGATCGGCGTCGCACTCACAGCCGCAATGCCGCCCTGCTGCTTAATCTCTTGAATGCGTTGCTCGATTAGCTCTGGCTTAATGGGTTCGGCGTAAAGCTCTTGCATCAGCGTTACAAACTCGCTTTTGCCGACTGAAGCAATGCGATCGAGCACCGGGTTGGGATCGGCATAGCGGGTCTGTATGCCTTCTAAATTGAGCACGCCAAGCGCCCCTAGCTCAGACAACCGCACAGCCATGCCCACGTCTACAACGCCATCCATAGCACTAGCAATAATGGGGATCTCACGCTCAATGCCGCCGAGTTGCCAGCGTGTATCCGCCAGTTTTGGGTCGAGCGTTCGCTGTCCAGGAACGAGCGCAATCTCATCAATGCCGTATGCCCGACGGGCGGTTTTGCCCCTACCAATTTGAATGTCCACGTTCTTCCCCAGTCTATTTAAGTTAGGGTATCAAATTGCGCAAGCGATCGGAGAATTTGTCTGGGGAGAAGTCAGTGGTCAGTGGTCAGTGGTCAGTCACTCAAAACTCAAAACTTTCATCCCTACATCCCCTCACCGCCTCATCCTTCACTGAATATTTGGGCAAATCGTCTGCTCGATCAAATGGGATGGCGGGTGCTCTTGCCAACCTGAGAGAATGCCCGTTAATTCTGCCCGGAGTGTTTCTAGGGCTTGAATTTGTTTGCTCACGATCGCCACTTTGTCCTGAAGATGCTGCCTCACTTCACAGCAAGGAAGTTCGCCTTCATCATGAACCGTCAAGATATCTTTGATTTCGCTAAGCGCTAATCCCAATGACTGTGCCCGTTTGATAAACGCCAACCGATTTAAGACCGTTTCGTTAAACAGTCGATAGCCTGCCTGAGAGCGCTCAACTGTAGGAATGAGCAGACCAATCTCTTCGTAGTAGCGAATGGTTTTCACGGGCAGACCGCTGCTATCTGCCACTTCACCAATCTTAAGGAGTTGTTTTGTTCCAGTAAGAATCATTTTCCCAGCCATCCAAAAATGTTGTGATATCAACCAACGCGTTTTTTTAGCATCTGCTCAAGGCTGATCCAAACTCAGCGCTTGTCATTGGTTGACCTTCGCTTGGAGAAGCTTAATTCAGGCTGGCTGGGGCGATGAGAAAGCGCATAGAGGAGTGTCTGCCCTGCTTTTACCACTGCTTGCCGTTGCTGCCACCAGCGGAGTGCTATGGCAGCCCCAATCGTGCTCAAACCAAAGCCCATGAGTAACCAATGCTCGTCTAGCCCACCGATCGCAGCTTCCACGACCCCAGCAGTGACGATAAAACTGACAACTGGCTCTCGTCGATACGTCGATCGCAATAAGCGTGACCAGATTACATGCATACCAATCAATCCTCATTGCTATCGCTACTTCTCATTTTAAGGTGCGTAAACACGAGGATGGTAGAAACGCTTAAAGCAAACAGTTGACTGGGCTTGGAATTCTGCACCGTTTGCTTCCCAAGGGAAGGTCAACATTTAAGCTGCATTGAAGCGACAGGCGAGGATTTGCAGACTTCGCTTCAAGTGGTAACATTGCATCCCACAAAGAGTAGAGACATTATGGCAACCGTCGTTGAACGCATTCAGCAGTTTAATCACAACCGCAAACCAGAGTTGCTCGCGCTGAAGTACCGAACGATGCGTCAAGATGCGTTTGCTTTCTTGCGCGGTACGTGCCACTTATTCTACGAAGATTTTCCAACCCACTCGCCATTGAATGCAGCGCCGCCCGTCTGGCTCTGTGGCGATCTGCATCTGGAAAATTTTGGCAGCTATAAGGGCAACGATCGCCTCGTCTACTTTGATATCAACGATTTTGATGAAGCGGTGCTAGCGCCTTGCACCTGGGATTTAGCACGCTTTATCACCTCCATCTTAGTGGCCAGTGATAGCCTCACGATCGACGCGACCGATGCACAAGCCCTCTGCCAAAACGCTCTCACTGCTTACACAAGGGTGTTGGCAAAAGGTCAGGTCGGCATGGTCAATCGTGACACTGCTACTGGGTTAGTCAAAGAGCTGTTGGACAGCCTCAAGCAGCGCAAACGCAAAGATTTTTTAGAGAAGCGCACTGAAAAAGTCGGCAAAACGCGCCAACTGCTGCTGCATGAGAAGGCTCGCGCGATCGCTCAAACGCAGCGCGATAAAATTGCAGCCTTGCTCGAAACCTGGGCCGCCAAGCAGAAAAAACCGAAGTTCTTTCGCTTGTTGGATGCCGCTTATCGCGTTGCTGGTACAGGGAGCCTGGGACTTGAGCGCTATATTTTGCTCGTCGAAGGTGACGGCTCTCCCAACAATAACTACCTACTGGATCTCAAAACAGGCTCGCCCTCTTCGTTGCAGCCCTACGTTACGTTGCCGCAGCCCCAATGGGCAAACCAGGCCGAGCGGATCGTCACCGTGCAACAACGCGTTCAGTGGGCACCGCCTGCCCTATTGGATACGGTAGAACTCGACAGTCAAGCCTATGTACTACGTGAACTACAGCCGATGGACGATGCGGTCAATCTCAGTCAGTGGAACGGCAAACTCCGTCGCTTGCGTAAAGTGATCGAAACGATGGCAGAGGTGACGGCTTGGGGGCAATTGTTGAGCGGTGGGCGGCAGGGCTCCGCGATCGCAGACGATCTCATCACCTTCGCTCAAACTAGCGACTGGCATCAGCCTCTACTCCACTATGCCCAAACCTATGCGACGCAAGTTGAGGCCGATTATCAGACATTCTGTCAAGCCAAGCTGGAAGGGAATGGAGAGTAGAGCAGGAATGGGAGTCAGTAGTCCAGTAGTCAGAGGGCAGTAACTCAAAACTCATAACTCATAACTCATAACCTCTGATCGCCTTCCCCCTCCCATCGCCGACAGCCTTCCAGTCCCATAGTGGGCTCTTTGCGATAGCGACTCTCCGTCACCCAAACACTCACATCGCGCTGGGGAGAAATCCAGTAAAGGTATTCTGCCTTTGGGTTATAGCTCACGCCGACGCGCAAATTTGAGAAGTCGTCCTCACAAAGCTCAAACCCAAAACGGACAATAATCTGAGCAACCAGACACGCAGGCGTTTCGCTGTCTTCTCCTGCTAAGTCTCGCTCTTGCCAAAAGGTATCAAGGAACGGCTTGAGGATAGGCAGAACGCGATCGGGCGTACCATTGCGACTGGCATAAATAATGGCAGGATTGTTAGCTACGACGATATGACAAGGATGAGGCATGTTAGTTTAAGCCTTGAAAATGGTGATGACTGAGCTGTGGAGCAGGCATTACTCCCTGCCAAATGGCTGAAAATGCGCGTTATCACGGTTTCAGTTGCCAAGCGATCGCGAAGACAATAGAGCCACAGAGTTAAGTTTCTTTTAGATTCTTAAAATCTAATCTTTCTGGAGCATCTCTTTGAGGTCAGTTCATGCTATCCCCAACTCGCTCTCAATCGCCCGTTAATCAGTTAGGCCTGACTCCTAAAATACTAGAGTCTCGTGACCAGTATCGTTCCTGCCATATTTGCTTACCAGAGGAAGATTACCGAACGGCTGCTATCAAGGTATCTGGCAAATACTACGGTCTCGTCAAAGTTGTCCAAGATCGTGAGCGATCGCTGGAAATCGGCAAGCGGCTGACATCGGTAGGCACAGAAGCTGTGATTACTCAGTTAGCAAAAGGGTATGCCATCTGGCGGTTAGAAACTGAGGCCTATGTCGATTCTTGCCCTCGATCGCCTTCTCAAGCATTGCCAATCTTAACGGAAGCAACGCTCTGCAGAATTCTCGAATCTCGTAGCGAGTACAAAGCTTGCCACATTAGCCTGTCAGATTCCGATCAGCGACTGGCGGCAGTGCTGGTAGATGGCAATTACTATGGTTTGCTTAAAGTGGTCACGACGCAACAACAGGCGCTAACGCTTGCCAGCAGGTTGCAGCGCAAAGAGGTAGAGGCCGTTATTACGAAAGCAGCTCAAGGCTATGCCGTTTGGTTTTTAGAACCGAATGCCGTGGTGTTCAAGGACTAAGAGCCTGAGTGTGAGCAAGATTTCACCCCTGTCACACACAAGGCCTTCCGTCACTACGTGAGACAGACAGATGATGGGTAATTTGTTTGCTGCAAAGCTCCTAACCTGGATTATTCACAAAGGGGCAAAGGAAGGAGCCTAAAAAGAGCTTGAAACTGAATAGAATCAAGCTCTCTAGAATTTTTAAGTGTCCTCATTTTGCTATGCCAGAGTGTAATTTAGCTCTGTCTTACGCTTTTTATTCACATCGGTCACTGGTTGTACGCTTTTCCGACCTGGCATTGAGTGCCGATGAGGCATTTTACTGGCCCGAAAGCTTGCAAGTGTGGGAGCGGTTTGCCAGGTGCTACAGTGGCATCCACAAGCAGTACAAGTGCCGATTCCCAGACGGGTTTGGAAAATAACGGGGCAAACGCCAGAATCCAGGGTATTAATTCTTTCGGTAACCAGTTCATCAGGAAAAATCAAACAACGCTCAACTTTTCGCCTGTACTCCTATCAACGACTCACGGCCTAATCGCAATTTAAAGTCCGACGTGTTTCGCGTCCCGTCACAGGGTTTTTGCCTTTTGCAGATTGACACAGAAGCGTTTGGGCATCTTGCCGCACATCGACATTGGTGAAATCGGCACCATCAATGATCGTGCCGCCAAATTTGGCGTTAAAGGCAAAGGCTCCTTCCAGGTTGGCATTGGTCAGGTTGGCATCGGTGAAGCGTACGGCATCTAACGTCGCGTTTCGCAGATCAGCGCCCTCAAAATTTGCGCCCTCCAGGTTGGCACCAAAAAAGCTCACGCCGTGCAGGTCGCTATGGCTAAAGTTGCTGCCCCGGAGGTTGGCTTTGGTAAAGCTGGAATCGATCAGATTTTTGCCAGAGAAATCAGCGCCGACCAGAAAATCGCGGTTGTAATCGTCAGCGAACGCAGGCAGCGGCGTTGCGATCCACAAGCTGATGATGCAAAGCCCCCCCCAAATGAAGCATGCGATCGCTCCTTTTTGCTGCCATATCTGGGTTTGCACCACTGCGGTTTGTACCACTGCCAAGCATTGCGCTAACCACTGCGTTTGCTGCTGACTCACTGGCGTATCAACTTGTCTACTGCTCATTGTCGATGCTATTACCAAACCCAACCACGATCGCACCTTGCCACAGCGTTAAGCATGTTAACATCGCCCACTGTTGTTGCTGAATGGACAGCGATCGCTACGCTTCCGATCCTACCCGAATCTGTTCCGCTTCTGTCTCTACAGCAGCAAACTGAAACAGTGAAAAGATTTGTAATTGGCGCTTTTAAGCGTTAAGTGGTCGATTCTGAGGCAAGGTCAGTTCGTCAATACTCATGCCACAAAAACCGCAGCGCCGTTCTGAGCGTACCCCTCCAAAGGCAGCGCCTTCTAAAGCCCTCGCCTCTGACACGTCTAATGCCGGAGCATTAGGAGAAGCGCTGGTGGCTCAATGGTTGCGCGATCGTGGCTGGCTCGTGCTCCACCAACGTTGGCATTGTCGCTGGGGTGAGCTGGATCTGGTGGTTGGTCAACCCTCGCCTCAGCAGCCCACTCAGCCGATCGCGCTAGCGTTTGTTGAAGTCAAAACCCGCAGCCGAGGAAATTGGGACTGTGATGGCGCGTTAGCAATCACGACGCGCAAACGAGCAAAACTGTGGAAGACGGCTCAGCTATTCCTGGCCAAGCATCCCGCCTGGGCAGATTTGCCCTGCCAGTTTGATGTTGCACTTGTCTGCTGTCGGCCGATCGCTCCAAGAAAAGCCCTGCCACCTCAAGGTGAGGCCACCCCGCTTGACCCAGTGCAGACTGCTGCGATCGTGGGCTATCGCTTATCCCTTCAAGACTACATTCCTGCCGCGTTTACACTCGATTGATCCGAGAATTTGCTGGCTGGCAAGGGCTTGATCATCATTGTCCTGCCGCATTAGGATGAGCCTTGTGCCATCTGGTGCTGTACCACCCTAGCGGTGCTATCGCCTTCAGGCTTTTACAACTCACTACACGTAACTCCACTATGGCTGAAACGCAAAAAGATCAGCAGCATCCTCTCTGGAGCAGCGATCGCCAAATCGTCAATACGCTACTTGCTGAAACACCGACGGACTACAACCTGTCAGAGCTTGCCCGTCTGCGAACACGCTATCGTGGCTTTCCGGGGGCAAGAGATATTCAGGCAGACCTGGATAAGGTGCTCAAAAAATGGCAGCTAACGGACGAGACCCTGAACGCTAAAACGCGGCAGATTCATGCTGAGGCTCAAGTCTACAAAGGGCGCGGCAGTAAGCGAGATGACTGGAGTTAGGGAGCACCCCTAACGCTGCGGCTGTGCGGTTGGATTGACAGCTTGCCCGGGCAGTGTTGGCGCTGTTGTCGTTGGCTTGTTGGCTGGTGGCATGGCGGCTGGCAGTTGCGTAGCTTCGGCGTTAGCCTGTGCGATCGGGGTCAAAATCTGCGCCAACTGCGCTTGCTGCTGCAGCTGCTGCGATGACGAGACAAGTCCGCTGAGCCCGTTGACGAGTTTCCGTACATTCGTACGGAAAGCTGGATCACCCGTCAGTTCATCTAAATCAGAGGTGATTTTTTGCACATTCTGGAAGGTAACTCTGGCCGAATCGAGCGTTTGCTGCAGCACCGTCAGGTTTGAAGGACTGTTGAGAGCGGTTGACAAATCACGCAGGTTAGCAGAGGCTTGCGCCGCATTGGCAGATAACGTTTCCAGATTTTGGATTAGCTGACCTTGCTGTACCCGACTGACGATCGGGTTGAGCGTCGTGACCGTCGTGCGGAGCTGCGCTGTAATCACGTTGATGTTACCCAAGGTACCCACCAAATTCGAGCGATTAGTCGCTAAAAGACCATTCACCTGGTCGGCGGTAAGACCCAGCTTGGTGACGGTGCGATCGACATTGCGACTAGACGCCGACAGTGTAGACACTTGTTGCTTTACAACAACCGCAACGCCCTTAAACTCTCGACTGAGCGCAGCAATTTCGGCAGCGGCCTGGGCACTGTTTTTGGTGACGGCTTGCACGTTTGCCACAAACGCAGGATCACTGTAAGCATTCGCAAACATCATCGATGAGCGAATGAGTTCATCCACACTGACACCCACCCGACCCGCCAGGCGAGCCTTATTGCAAATAATCAGAGCGGTATTGCATTTGGCATCCAGTGGTTTCGCATCCACCGCTGTTGTTAACTGCTTGCGGGGTGTAATGTCAATCGACGTGCTGCCCAGTAACCCAGATTGGTTCGCCTCAACCGTCACCTCATTCGGAATGAGCAGATCGGCTGGAGAAATTTCGACTTCCACCTCGACCCCGTTCGGCCCTGGGCGTGTTTGTGTAATTTTACCGACCGCAACGCCGCGATAGCGGACGGGGGTGCCCACTTCCATGCCTGCTATGTTGGCGAAATCGATGACCACTTTATAACCACGATTACCAACGCTGATGCCCCGCAGCCAGAGGATCAGTCCAGCAAACAGACCCAGCCCTAACAGAATTAACAAGCCGACGGAGCCTTCCCGAGCGGTTCGCGATCGCATGATGAATCCTCACTGATAGTAGGGAGCCTTTGGCAAAATAACAGATCTAGGTTGGAGAATATAGGAAATTAAAGGCAGAGTAGAAAATCTCCTGAGGCAGTGCATCCGTGGCTTAGCCAGTCACTTGCAGAGGGCCGTTGACGTTACCACTAAAAAATTGGCGGATTAACGGATTATCGGTCGTGTCGATTGCTTGTACACTGTCTTCCCATTGCACTTTACCCTGGTAAAGGAAGACAACCCGGTCAGCCGTGCGATGAATGGTGCTTTGTTGGTGAGTTACCATCACATAGGTGCCACACCCACCCTCAACACACTGGAGCTGCCGCACCAAGTCCTCAATGACTGTAGAAGCAACCGGATCAAGCCCTGCTGTTGGTTCGTCATAGAGGAGTACTTCGGGTGTATCTCTAGGGTTATCTGGGTTAGACATAATGGCCCGCGCAAAGCTAACCCGTTTCCGCATCCCGCCAGAGAGCTCAGACGGGTAGCGATCGCTCACATCTGCCAGGCCTACCATCTCTAGACGTTTGACCACCAACTCGCGAATCCGCCGTCGCGACAAGCGAGAATGTTCGTAGAGCAAAAAGCCAATATTCTGGTCCACCGTCAGCGAATCAAACAGCGCCGCTTGCTGGAAAACCATCCCAATACCGATGGGATCTTGTGCATCTTCAATCAGCCCCCGCCGTTGCTGGCCCTGCACATAAATCTCTCCAGAATCAGGAGCGGTCAGTCCGGCAATAATGCGTAGGATCGTAGATTTGCCCGTTCCCGAAGGACCAATAATGGCGAGGGCTTCACCGCGGTAGATCGTTAAATCAACCGCATCCAATACGACATTTTTACCAAACGCCTTTGAAACCCCTTTTAGTTCAATCAGCGCTTCAGCCATTAGGATGTGAACCAAACACTCCTTGACAAGCTAAGACCGCACATTGCTGATGTCGCATTTGTCTTTGTGAACGATAGTAAGCTTTTGTGAACGATCCGTCAGCCCAGACTGCAAAATTCCCGACTCACAAACCTTAGCGTGGTTCGGATCATTCGGATAGTACGGTAGTGACTTTCGCAGCATTTACCCGACAGGCAATGATTGATAACGAGGAGTGAACAGCACTTTGGATGCCATGCTAGCGCATTTAATTCACGCTCGTTTCAAGCCTTCCAGTCACTAGGTTAGAAGGCTAATCAGGCTAACGGCATCATAACGGCGATCGCACACAAAGTTACAGTGAACTAGCACGCTCAACGAACAGTCCATAGAAATGAAGAACTTACGTTATTCTGCTGCTATGCAGATCCCGATCTCCTTCACTCACCTGCTGTCTCCCTCTCCATTTGTAACCAGCCATGACAATTGGTTTCCTGAAACAAGCGCTCCACGTGCTGCGGCAGGAGTCGCGCCACCGGACTCCGAGTCGAGTCAACCAGTGGTTTAAGTGGCTGGCTCCAGGTTTACTGGTCAAGCGTTGGCTGTTGCTCAGTGCCAGCGGTGTGCTGCTGACGACGCTAGGGTTTGCGATCTGGCTTAAGCTCACTCCTGTCTTCTATACAACCCAGTTTCTGAGACAGATTCTCGATCGCCTTACCGATATTATTCCCAGCTACATTAGCGGTCCTCTGGCAATGGTGTTGGGCTTTTTGCTGGTCTGGTGGGGACAAACGCGAACGCTAGGGTCGATCACCGAAGTGCTGATGCCTGAAGGCGAGGAAGAGCTGATTGATCTGCTGCTCGCGCATCGACGGCTGCATCGTGGCCCTCGCATTGTCGTCGTGGGCGGTGGCACTGGCTTATCTAACCTGCTGCGAGGGTTGAAACGCTACAGCGCCAATATTACAGCGATTGTGACCGTCGCCGATGACGGTGGCTCGTCTGGACGCTTGCGACGCGAAATTGGGGTATTACCACCGGGAGACATCCGCAACTGTTTGGCAGCGCTGGCAGACGAAGAAAAGCTGCTCACCGAACTCTTTCAGTATCGCTTTAAGGCGGGTGATGGACTGACGGGGCATAGCTTTGGCAATCTGTTTTTGACGGCCATGAGCGAAGTCACGGGTGATCTGGAGCAGGCGATCGCAGCCAGTTCTCGCGTGTTGGCCGTGCGCGGGCAGGTGTTACCCGCCACCTTGAGCGATGTCCGCCTGTGGGCAAAATTGTCTGACGGTCGCTACATTGAGGGCGAATCCAGCATTACTGAAGCGAATGGCACGATCGTTCAAATCGGCTGTACACCTGCCGATCCACCCGCCCTACCCAAAGCACTCAAAGCGATTTCTGAAGCCGATTACATTATTATTGGACCCGGCAGCCTTTATACCAGCATTATCCCGAATCTGCTGGTGCCCGAGATTACAGCCGCGATCGCCCAGCGTGATGTGCCTCGTATCTATGTGTGCAATATCATGACTCAGGAAGGTGAGACTCAGGGCTATAGCGTTGGAGACCACATTCGGGCGATCGACCAGGCCTGTGGTCAACCCCTCTTTGGCGCTGTTTTGGTGCAAAAGAAAACCCCTTCTGCGAAAGCGCATATTCGTTACGCACAAGAAAATTCTAACCCGGTACCGCTCGATCGGGATGTAGTCGCGCGCCTGGGTCGTCGCATTGTCCTCGCAAGCGTCATGGATGAAGACGAGCAAACAGGGCTAGTGCGGCACGATCCGCAGCAGCTCGCGCGGGTGCTGTTGCGCTGGTACAGTCGAGTGGAGGGGCTGTGAGGGAAGAAAGGTTAAGGGCTCAAGGCTAAAGGCTAAAAGTTTTGAGTTTTGAGTTGGATAGAGAGGGATGAGGGATGAGGCGGAGGACGTTACAGGGGCAGGAGCCAGAAGCGGGTTTTAATGACGATGCTAGACTTGTACAGATTACAGGTAGCGTAGTACGGGTGTGTCTAAGATTCCCACGTTAGAGCAGAAAACGCAGCGCTTTAATCTGTGTGTTTGGTTCAGCAAGCTGTACTTATCTGTAAACGTAGTCCGCATAGACGATCGAACAGGCAATGTTTTCTTTCTAGCAGGTGAGGAAAACATCATCGAGATTTATCCCAATGGTCGATGGAGGTATGTAGGATGAGTCAGCCTGACTTTCAAGCAATGAGCCGAAAAGAGCTACATACTTATGTCCTTACTCACCGGGATGATAAAGACGCTTTTTATGCTTACGTAGACAAGCTTCACGCAGAGGCGACCTGGATCGAAATGCCAGCGTTGCAGTCCGTAGAGGATCTAGAAAATTACCCCGAATTTCTTGAGAGCCTTCGCAAAAGTGCAGAGTCGCGCGACAATGCAGTCTGATGATTTTGTCTACCGTTTCTTTTTTTGGCTCTCTGCCTTCGCTCTCAAGAGCCTCTAATGCAGAATCAACCGAAAATTATTTCTCTGCCCGATGCCGCAGCAACACAATCGCTGGGTATCTTTCTTGGAGAACGCTTGCCAGCGGGAAGTGTGCTCTTGTTGGAAGGTGATCTGGGGAGCGGGAAGACGACGCTGGTGCAGGGACTTGGCGAAGGGTTGGGGCTTCGGGAAGCGATCGACAGTCCCACTTTTACACTGATCAACGAATATCTGGATGGACGCTTGCCGCTGTATCATTTCGACTTGTATCGTCTGGACACGACTGCAGCAGCAGCACTCTACCCAGAAACCTACTGGGAAGGCACAGAGGTAGAACTGGGCATTGTTGCGATCGAGTGGTCAGAACGGTTACATCACAAGCCTTCTCACTACTTAGAAGTGCAGCTAACGTACGATTCGTCTGCAGGACGTCAGGCAAGGCTCAGCGCGATCGGGCCGCTCAACGACACTGTCTTGGATGCGATCGAAGCCTTTTGACCAGCGGGTCTTTTGACGATGAAAGGGCTGGCAAAGCGTGAGCTGTTGCAAGCGTAAAGAACAAATGTGAGCGATGATACATTTCTAGAATGAACGATCGCCTTAATTGGAAAGCGAAGCTGCAATCGCTACACTCTGTGTCAGCAGGCAGCCATCCTCTTGTTACGATGACCCTCGTCAACGCCTCTGTAGTTTTCTCCTCCCTGGTATGAGTCTTTTCGTATCTTGTAGAAACAGCCGTGAATCGCAAACCATGAGCAAAGAGCGGTAAATCATGTCCCCTGATCCGTTAGAGTCCGTTAAGTGTATGAATCAACCTGTTGAACGCAACATCATGCCCCTTGTCGATCGTTCCCTTTCTCTAACGCACCGTTTTTGGCACGTCGCAGCCCTCAGTCTGCTCGTTGGTGCGTGCAGTAGCCCGACCCCAACCGCATCGCCCTCAGCCTCCGGTTCGCCGACTGCCCAAGCTAGTGGTAAAGAACTCACAGTTGGTATGGTCATCGTCGGCCCCAAAGATGACGGCGGCTGGAACCAGGCGCAGTACGAAGGGATGCAAGCGGTAGTTAAGAATGTGCCTGGCGTCAAATTTGACTATGTGGACAAGGTCAACCCTGCCGATCGACCCAACGTCAAAGGGACACAGGTGGCTGATGAACTGATCGGTAAAGGTGCCAAATTCGTTATTTTTAACTCTGACGACTTCAAAGACGATGCACTAGAGACGGCCAAAAAGCACCCCGACGTTACGGTAGTTCATGCCTCTGGTGATTACGCCTGGAAGGAGGGCAAGAACTTCAAAAACCAGCCCAACCTGAGCAACATCATGGGTCGGATGGAATACGGCAAAATGATGGCTGGCTGTGCGGCAGTTCTGGGCACTCAAAACGGAAAAATCGGCTATCTGGGCCCGCTGATTAATGATGAGACCCGTCGCTATGTCTCGGCTGCTTATCTAGGCGCGAAATATTGCTGGGAAAACTACCTTAAAAAGAAGCCCGCCGATCTGAAGTTCAAAGTGACCTGGATTGGTTTTTGGTTTAACATCCCTGGCGTCACGCTCGACCCAACTAAGGTGGTCAATGACTACTTTAACGGCGGCTATGATGTGGTGATGTCTGGTATTGATACGCCTGAAGCAGCGACTGAAACGAAAAAAGCTGCCGCTGCTGGGAAGAAGGTCAAGTTTGTGCATTATGACCTCAAGACCGGCTGCGATCTAGCGCCTGAGGTGTGCCTGGGCGTACCGTACTATAACTGGTCGCTCCCCTATACGGATGCTGTCAAAAAAGCAATCGATGGTAAGTTCACTAGCGAGTTTGTCTGGTTAGGCCCCGATTGGAAGGATATTAACGATCCGGCTACGTCGATGATTGGCTTTTTACCCGGCAAGGCTCTGGGTGCAAACAAACAGTACATGGACACCTTTATCAAAGGAATGGGTGATAAGAGTATCGACCTCTACAAAGGTCCGATCAAATATCAGGACGGCAAAACTGAGTTTCTGAAAGCAGGCGCAACGGCGACCGATCAGCAAATTTGGTACATGCCGCAACTGCTAGCAGGGATGGAAGGGTCGAGTAAGTAGAACGACTAAAGTATGAAGGCTAAAGGATAAATTTTAGCTTTCATACTTTAGCCTTTAGCCTTTTCCTTCTTACGTTCCCATTGCCATCGTTGCTATGAAAGTTGAGCTACAACACATCTCCAAGCGGTTTGGGACTGTTCGAGCAAATGATGATGTTTCGCTAACCGTCGAAGCCGGTAGCATACATGGGTTGCTGGGCGAAAATGGGGCAGGCAAAAGTACGCTGGTGAAGGTGCTGAGCGGTTTTATTAGTCGCGATCGCGGCACTCTTCTTTTGGATGGACAAGCTGTAGAAATCAAAACCCCAGCCGATGCGATCGCCTTTGGCATTGGCATGCTGCACCAGGATCCACTCGATTTCCCACCGCTGTCTGTGTTGGATAACTTTTTGGTCGGCAAGTCGGGTAGCCTGTTTATGCATCGGCGGCAGGCACTCAGAGAGTTTCGACAACTGGCGGTGCAGTTTAACTTTGCGCTCAACCCTAACGAAAAAGTGAGCAATCTGACGGTGGGCGAACGGCAGCAGCTTGAGATTTTGCGCTTGCTGTCATTGGGTGTGCAAACGCTGATTTTGGATGAGCCAACCACAGGCATTTCAGCATCACAGCAAGATGAGCTTTTTGCAGCAGCAAAGCAACTAGCAGCTCAGGGAAAATCAATTATTTTCGTGTCGCACAAGTTGGAAGATGTAGATGAATTGTGCGATCGCGTCACCATCATGCGGCAGGGGCAAGTGGTCGGCAATCTGGAAATCCCCTGCCCTGACGAAACCCTTGTGGGTTTGATGTTTGGGCGAGAACTCGCGCCACCCGTCAAACCGAATACATGTCAGGATGCAGCCGCACTGGCATTAAACAATATCCGCCTCAGCACCGATCGCCTCAGTGTGAAAATCCCCAATCTCACCGTGCATCAGGGCGAAGTGATTGGTTTAGCAGGGCTGGAAGGCAGCGGTCAACAACTGCTGCTGCTGCTCTGTGCGGGGCTGCTCAAAGCGTCCTCTGGCAAGATGCGAGTCAATGATGTGGATATGACCGCCAAGTCGTACCGAGAGTATCTTGCTGCGGGTATTGGTTATTCACCCGCCGATCGACTCCGCGATGGCTTGATTCGAGGGCTGTCCATTCATGAACACGTTGCCCTCCGCACGCCACCCAACGGCTGGTTTGTCGATTGGAAAGGGACGTTAGAAAAAACGCAGCACGCGATCGCCATGTTCAACATTCGCGGCAAACCCCAAACTCATGTCGAACGGCTCTCTGGCGGCAATCAACAGCGCACCCAGCTTGCTCTCTTACCCGTACCGCTGAATCTCTTGCTCATGGAACATCCCACACGCGGTTTAGACATCGAATCGGTGCTGTGGGTCTGGCAGCAGCTAATCGCCCGTTGCGAAGGCGGCACTGCTATTATCTTCACCTCTTCTGATTTGGATGAAATCATGCAGTACAGCGATCGTGTCATCGTCTTTAGCGGTGATCAGGTTTCTGAACCCATCGATGCGACGGAGTTGACAGTCGATCGACTGGGGCAAATGATTGGCGGGAAGTTTGGCGATCGGCACCAAGCACTATCCGTCAGTACCTGATAGGTGTGGCGTTTCCTGACGGATGCGCATTTCTCTATGCCCATAAGCTGGGAAAACCCGCTGTTGGCTGACCGCTTCGCGATCGCGGGTATGGCGATCGCGCCATTGAACTTTACCGTTGCTTTAACGTTACCAACTACACATGAAGCGTAAGTAACCACAGCTTCATCAGTCCTCACGTCCGCTCAAGCGTAAGTAACCACAGCTCGTATGGACGTAACCAACGTTTGAGCAGAAGTAACCACAGCCTGTGCGGAAATAAGTACAGCTTGAGCGGAAGTAGCCACAGCTTAAGTGGGAGTCAGGACAGCGTTTGCAGAAATAAGAACCGCTAACGCAAGAGGAAGACACCACACTGGCGTACTGGGGGCTATTATCGAATTAATCTCTCAGCCGCAGGGCGAACGCACACGTAACTTAACAATGAGTGCATGGAGAATACAGAAGACTTAGGATTCAAGGCAGTCGTGCAT
>NZ_PVWK01000014.1 GCF_003003795.1 Stenomitos frigidus ULC18
AAAGGGGCGTCCTGGCATGACCCATGACCTCAAAGGGGACTCCTTTAGTTTGGCGCAACTTCATATTTAATTGGTATAAGCTCCACTGTAACGGTGGGGCTGATACAACTGAAAATTGCTATGAGCTTGACGTATAGAAAAACCCTGGATGAACCACTACCGTTCCTCCAGGGTTCTTAGCATTAAGATTGCTTACTGTTGTGCCTCACCTGTTGACTCATGAGCTGTCGTGTCGTCAACTGCGGTTACATCAATAGGCATTTCGGCGATCGCCATTTCTTCAGGGTTATCCTCCAGTCCATCCTCTTCTCCTGTAGAGAGCGGTACTAATGCCACCGCAGCGATCGCATCATCCTCATCTAGCCGCTGGACGCGAACCCCTGTTGCCGATCGCGATTGCGATGAGATGGCGTCAACTGCCTGGCGAATGATGATACCCCGGTTGGTGACCATCATGAGTTCAGCGCCTTCATTGACAATGCGAAGGGCTGCCAGACGATCGCCTTTTTTCCGGAACTTCATAGCAACCAGCCCCATACCAGCACGGTTTTGTAGCCGGAATTGAGAGACGGGAACGCGCTTACCATAGCCGCCCATTGTGACGACCAAAATCCACGGCCCAAGCTGACCGCTGACGGCTGATGGCTGATCGCTCTCTCCGCTCTCGCCATTCTCAACCAGTTCACCGTTCAGTTCCTCTGCTTCAGGTTCAGCATCTGATTCCAAAACCTGAGCTAAATCTGCGACTATCTGGCTGGGCAAAATGTCCATGCCGATGAGGCGATCGCCCTCACGCAAGGACATCGATCGCACACCCCGCGTTGCGCGACCGAGAGGACGCAACTGTTCGTGGCTGGCGCGGAAGTGGATCGATCGCCCCATGCTGGAACCAACAATGATGCTGTCATCCACTCGCGCTCGCCGCACCCAACGCAGCTCATCGCCCTCTTCTAAGGAAATCGCAATCAGACCATTTGCACGAATGTTGCTGAACGCCGTCAGCGCTGTTTTCTTGATGTAGCCCTTGCGAGTGAGCATCACCAGATACTCGTCTTCGCTGAATTCGGTGACGGAGATAAACGCGGTGATTTTTTCTTCGCGGGGAATCGGCAGCATTTGAACGATCGGCGTTCCTCGTGAGGTGCGCGAACCGATTGGAATCTGGTATGCCTTGAGCGCATAGACGACTCCGCGATCGCTGAAAAACAGCACGCTATCGTGGTCGCAGCAGGTGAGAAAATGCTCTACACCGTCGTCTTCCTTCATGCGAGTGCCAGCCTTACCCCGCGTTGCACGGCTTTGGGATTCAAAGGTGTTGACGGGCATCCGTTTAAGGTAGCCTTGCTCGGTCAGCAGAATGACGGCTTTCTCGTTGGCAATCAGGTCAATGTCGCCCAGTTCATCTTCCGATTGCTCAATGACAGTACGGCGTGGCGTGGCGTGCCTAGCGCGAATTTCCGTAATCTCGGTCACGATGATTTCGAGAATTCGTTCGCGGCGTTCCAGAATATCGCGCAGGTCAGCGATCTGGGTTTGCAGCGCTTCGTGCTCTTGCTGGATTTTTTCAGCTTCCAGAGCCGTCAAGCGGCGGAGTTGCATTTGCAGAATGGCATCTGCCTGCTGTTCCGACAGCCCATAGGTGTCGATGAGTTCCTGTTTCGCGGTGGGTGCATCAGCCGCATGACGAATCAAGTTGATGATGGCGTCCAGGTTACCCAGGGCAATCAGCAAACCCTGAAGCAGGTGGTCGCGCTCTTCCGCTTTCCGCAGATAGTAGCGGGTACGGCGTGTGATGGCATCAATACGGAAGTCGAGGAACACTTCCAGGAAGTGCTTCAGCGTGAGTAACTGCGGCTCCCGGTTGACCAGCGCCAGCATGTTCGCGCCGAAATTGGCTTGGAGCGGCGTTTGCTTGTAGAGGTTGTTGAGCACCACGCGGGGATAGGCATCACGCTTGAGTTCGATGACGATCCGCATCCCGTCCCGATCGCTCTCGTCACGAATATCGGAAATGCCTTCCAGTCGCTGCTCGTTAACCATCTCAGCGATTTTCTCGATCAGGGCTGCCTTATTGGTCTGATAGGGCAACTCTGTGATGATGATGGCTTCGCGATCGGGTCGACCTCGATGCTCGATTGTCTCAATTTGCGCGACACCCCGCATGATGATGGAGCCGCGCCCGGTGGTGTATGCCTCACGAATCCCGGTTCGCCCCAGGATTTGCGCGCCTGTCGGGAAATCGGGTCCTGGAATGTACTGCATCAACTCCAGATCCGTCAGAGCAGGATTGTGGATCAGTGCCGTCAGCCCATCGATTAGTTCGCCCAGGTTGTGTGGCGGAATATTCGTCGCCATCCCGACAGCAATACCCGATGACCCATTCAGCAGCAGTTGCGGAATACGTGCAGGCATGACCAGCGGTTCTTGCTGCGACCCGTCGTAGTTGGCACCAAAGTCAACGGTTTCGGCTTCAATATCTTGCAGCAGTGCATCGGTGGTAAGCGACTGCAAGCGACATTCGGTATATCGCATGGCGGCAGGCGGATCGTTGTCGACCGAGCCGAAGTTGCCGTGCCCGTTGATGAGGGGCGATCGCATGGAAAAGTCTTGCGCCATCCGCACCAACGCGTCATACACAGCGGTATCACCGTGAGGATGGTATTTACCGATGACATCCCCAACCACGCGGGCGCATTTACGGAAGGGGCGATCGGGCGACAAACCCAATTCATGCATGGCATACAAAATGCGACGATGCACTGGCTTCAGACCATCCCTAGCGTCGGGAAGCGCCCGTCCCACAATCACGCTCATCGCGTATTCCAGGTAGGAGCGGGACATCTCGTTCCGCAAATCGGTTGGTACGACCCGATCTTGCGGGGTATCCTGGGAGAAGGTCATAGTGCGAAAAACTCCAATACGCAAGCCAGTAGTCGCCGTGGGAGAGGCTTTGAGGGCATCCCAGCATCGACGGTCGCATCGGCGAAGATGCGATCACTTGTACCTCTTTATTGTATCATCGATCGGCCATTTCAGCCGACCGATGCCGTGCGGCGGCTTGCGCCAAAAAGCTTACTGAGAGTGCTTTTCGAACTACGGGCTTACCTTGAACGTGGGTTTTGAGCTAAGACTCGGATTGAGATTAGAAGACGATCAATGTAGAGGGGCGATCGATGGCAGTGGTTTGACCATTGAGGGAGCGGCAGTCGTCATTCTCATCGGTGGTCACTGAGCGGTTCGCGACGAGCAATTTGCCAGGGGGCAGGCTGAGGTTGCTGCGTCAACGGTTTAATCAAAGCATCAGGGTGCAGATTCCAACTTAACAACCCGGCTAACCCCATCACGACGCCAAAGACAGTCGGAATCATGGCGATGCCAAATAGCCAGCGCTTCTGAGACAGAGCCGTGATGGCTAATAAGGAAATCGCTAACGATAAGGCGGCATCGGAGAGATCAAACTGATCATCATGGAAGTTGAGCTGATCGTAGGTTTGCTGATCGGTCTCTGCAACAATCTTTTGCTGTGCTTTCTTCTGATCCTCTTTCGTTGCCAGGGTCTGATATGCCTCAATTTGTTTCTGATACGCCGCTCGATTGGTTGCTGGTTGAGACAAGCTTTGCAGTTGCAGTTGAGCCACTGTTGCCTTCGCAATTTCAGCTCGAAGATTACGAGCCTGATACAGCGCCCAGTCATCAATGCGGTTTGCCTGTGCTTGCTGCATGGCTTGCACAATGTTGTCGTCTTTAACTTTGCAAAGACCAATAAACGTTGCTAGTAGGGCAACCGCGATCGCGACAGCGGTATTTAAGCGACCCTTACGTTGCTCCTGGTCAAGCGCTTTGTCACGATCGGGTTGATTCTCGTCTGTCTCAACGATATCCAGTGGGTCAATAGCCATACAATTTAGTTACGCTCCACTCAACTGCTTTTGATCTTCTATCAAAAGAGACCGAATGTAACCTTGCTGAAGGGGTTTAGGAGATCTAACGGCAGACGTCCTTTTTTCTTAACGTCGAACCTCCTGACGACACAGGGTTGAGATAGACCCGACCCCTGGCTGACTGACACTGGACTTACTGGCAAAATGGGTTTGCGTTAGCCCGGATTTCAATCACGGGCGGGTGAACAACGGAGCAAGCAGCCTCTCATGACGGTTGTCCGATAATCCGCTTTGAACTTCATCGACGAGTATTGATCGCTCTCTGGCGAGTCTTTGAACCTCATCGACGAGTCTTTGAACCTCTCTAACGAGTCTTTGAATCTCGCTCACGAGTGTTGAGCACTCTCCGGAGAGTCTTTGAACCTCTTGAATGAGCCTTTGATATTCGCTGAAGAGTGTTGATCACTCTCCGGAGAGTCTTTGAGCTTCTCCAGAGAGTCTTTGAACCTCGCTCAAGAGTCTTTTATACTCTCTGACGAGTGTTGACCACTCACCGGAGAGTCTTTGAACCTCGCCAGAGAGTCTTTGAACCTTCTCAACGAGTTTTTCACACTCAACGACAAGTCTTTAACAATCTTCTGTAAGGTCTCATGCCCCAAACTTCCCAAAAGGATCTTTACAGACTGGTTTTGAGGTGGTTCCGAAATCAGGGGTTTGAAGATCGCTGAGCCACCTAGGTCAGGGCTTTCCGGGTGGGAGTCTTAACTCTTTACGGAAGGCGGAGTCGTAGTGGGCATCCTGCCAGTTTAGGGCTTGTCTAATTTGCTCGGAGGTGATGCCTTTTGCACCGTTGAGATCAGCACCGTAGAGATTGGCATCGTAGAGATTGGCAAAGAGAAGGTTGGCACCGCTGAGACTGGTTCCATTTAGGTTGAAACCGTGGAGATTGTAAACGTCAAGATCAGCATGACTCAAGTTACTGTGACTTAAGTTAGGGTACCTATACTCTGGGTCATTTTTTACCTTACGTCGCTCAATTACCTTTAATGCCGACTGTACATCCGTCGTCACGGCTGGTAATGGCTTACGCTTCTTAGGTGGAGTGTCTTCCCATGCTTTGGGGAGTGATGACTTGTTCCGTACATACGCTGTTAACACTTCCATCACTGTCCAATGGTCTTTGGGTGAGTCCTTCGCAATCCGCTCTAGTGAGTAAATCCCACCTAACCGCACATCAATATCCTGGCTCCCTAACTGTTCCACTGCTTTCGCAAAGCGATCGGTGATGAGACGCTCTTGACCCTGCTGGTAGTTGACCACTAACCCAATCCCAGCAAAGACCGTCGCAATCAGCCCCAGACCAGAAATCACCACTTTCACGACATCCAGTGCAGCACTAGGAGTCTCAGCGGTCAATGCTAGCCGTACTAATCGCACAACCTGTCCGGGGAGTAGCCACAAGAACCGTAGGAATCTCGCCAGCAGTCGAAAAGGGAATAGAAGCCATTGACGAATTTTCCAGACGGGCGATCGCTCTTGCTTCAGTGCCTCGATCGCTGCCTGCCAGTTGTCATCAGAAGATGCGCTTTCACCCCGCTCCTGCCAGAGTTTGTAAGCCCGCTCGCGGATTTGGGCTTCAGTGAAGGGATTGGGTTTGGGTGGTCATGGCGATCGCTTCACGGCTGGTCAGCAATATTCTTCACAGCCAAGTTACCGTAAACTCAAGCCAAGATCCCCGGTTTCTGATACTGAAAGGTTACTTTACGCGACGTGCGACTTTCCTGAAACGTCTGCCAAGACTGCCCTCTCCCTAGCCCTCTCCCAGCAGGAGAGGGAACCAGAAAAGTCCGAAAGCCCTTCTCCTTGGGGAGAAGGGTTGGGATGAGGGCAAATTAGTGGCACATCGCGTTACTTTGCAAGCTCTGCTAGAAGAAACCGGGGATCTGAGCATTATTGCCTTACTTCGGCACAAACAGGTTTTTCGGCACGGCAGCGTGACAACCTTGGCGGATATCCACGACTTGCGTGACACCAAAGTCAACACCGACAGAGATCATAGAGTACGCTTCATCGGCGCTCATTTTGCGTTTGGTGGTGAGGAAGTCCAGCATCTGGTCAGCGGCTTGACGCATGGCTTTGTTCAAGTCCTGGTTGAAGCCGTGGGTGATCCAGTGTGAATCGGTTTCCAGGATCGGGTTGGTGATGGGGAAATCCTTCAGCACGAAGATCTGGATATAGGAATTCATGGAGGCTTCGATCGCCGTTCCCGCCAGTTCCGCATCACCCTGCGCCATGTGGCTATCGCCCACAAAGAAGTTTGCACCTTTGTTGAACACGGGATAGTACATCGTCGCACCTGCCCCAATGCGCCAGTTGTCGATATTACCGCCAAAGGGACCCGGCGGAATGCTGTTAATGCGTCCGCTTTCTTGCGGTGCCACGCCCATTACACCAAAGTGAGGACGGAGCGGAATCGACACCTTCATCTTAATTTTCTCCCGCGAGGCTGCGTCGGGAGCGGTTACAAAGCCGGGTTTATCATACTTGGGACGGCCTTTGAAGTCGTAGGCGAAGGCGGGATACGCCAGCGCTGCTTCCATGTCAATTTTGTAGATGGTGATGCGCTCTTTTTTGAAGGTGTCGTACAGGTAACCCCAGTGCGCTGCAATGTTGCTGCCGTAGGGCAGACGCGGTTCAGTCTTGAGAATGCGTACCATTAAGGTATCGCCCGGTTCTGCTCCTCGTACCGAGATTGGACCCGTCATGATGTGGACACCGGGACCGCGATCGAGCACTTTGTCGTACACCGCTTTCACACCTGCATCCATCAGCAAATCAGGGGCATCGCCTGCATGGTGCGTTAGCGCTTCAATGTAGACGATATCGCCCGGATCGACCGTCATCACTGGGGGTTGTGTTTTGTCAAAGTAGCCCCAAAAGCAAGTTTCTGGTGTGGCTTTGAGGACGTGAAGCTTTTTCGCATCCCGAATCATGTCAGCCGCCATCAGAGTTTCCGATTTTGCCTCGGCTTTGTCACCCCGGAGAAAGCTCACGGCAAAGTTGCCACCCACCGCAGCGGCGGCTCCAGCAGAGGCCAGAAACGCTCGTCGAGATTGTTGTGAGAGGAAGGTCGGATGTTTCTTTAAAAACTCTGCTTCAGTCACATCGGCTGGGCTAGTACCACTTTCGTGCTCACTGGTTGCATCATGGTGATGGTGAGGCTCGTTATGATCGTGCTGATGCTTGTGCTTGGTCATGAATCTGTTTAACCCTGTGCCAGTTTATTGTGACAGGCAAAATCCTACGGATTGTACAGAGATTCATTTGTATAGGTCATTACATCGATACGTTACTTAATCGCTTGAGACATCTTGTTACACATGCCTATCAATGCGTCTGAGTTCCTCAAAGCCTGCGATCCAAGCCGAGCCTTGTCGATCGGCAATCCGCAAGACCGGAATTATTACATTGATTTTGCACCTGTGCGAGGTAGCAATATTATCCAGGAGTTGAAGCGCACGATCGCTCTACTCGCCAACGAAGGTACTTGCCAGCTTTTTACAGGACACATCGGCTGCGGCAAATCGACCGAATTGTTACGTCTTAAAACCGAGCTAGAACAGTTGGGTTTCTACGTCGTTTACTTTGTGTCGACTGAAGATTTGGATATGTCAGACGTGGATGTCACGGACATTTTGATTGCGATCGCTCATCAAGTCAGCGAAAAACTGGAAGCTGATCAGATCAAACTGAAGCCTAAATACTTCGCGAATTTATTTGCCGAAATTGGCGAAATTCTGCAAACTCCCATTGAAATCTCGCAGGTTGATTTCTCTGTTGGCATTAGCAAAATTACTGCTCGTACCAAAGACAGCCCGCGCTTGCGCAATCAGCTTCGGCAGTACATGGAACCCCGCACCAACGGTATCCTGCAATCGCTAAATGA
Source organism: Stenomitos frigidus ULC18 (assembly GCF_003003795.1). GTDB lineage: Bacteria > Cyanobacteriota > Cyanobacteriia > Leptolyngbyales > Leptolyngbyaceae > Stenomitos > Stenomitos frigidus_A. Next base: position 7,828 of record NZ_PVWK01000014.1, read on the forward strand.
GGAACTGCTTGGACAGGCAAACCTGGAGCTTAAGCAGCGCGGCAAACAAGGATTGGTGGTGATTATTGATAACCTCGATCGCGTGGATGCACGACAGCTGCCATCGGGGCGGACGCAGCCAGAATATTTGTTTGTCGATCGGGGCGAGCAGCTATCCAAACTCAACTGCCATGTGGTCTATACCATTCCACTCGCGCTGGTTTTTTCCAACGAAGTTGAAATTTTGAAGCAGTGGTTTGGCGGTGGCGTCTCACCCAAAATTTTGCCGATGGTGCCAGTCCGAAAGCGCAATGGGCACCCCTATGATGAGGGCATTGCGCTCTTGCGCCAAATGGTATTGGCACGCGCCTTTCCCGGTGTAAACGCGACGCAACGACTGGCCCGCATTCAAGAGGTGTTCGAACGCGTTGAGACCCTCGATCGCCTCTGCCTCGTCAGCGGTGGTCATGTCCGAAATTTGCTGGGTCTCTTGCGCAATTGCGTCCAGCAAGGCGATCCGCCTTTTTCTCACCATGCGATCGAACATGTGATTCGAGGGCAACGCGATGCACTGGTGAGAACGATCGACGATGAGGAATGGGCGCTCATTCTCCAGGTTGTGGAACAGCAAAGTGCTAGAGGTGAAGTGGAGTATCAAACCCTTCTCCGCAGCATGTTCATGTTTGAGTATCAGGATCAACAGGGTGGCTGGTTTGGCATCAACCCGATGCTGGCAGAAACAAAGCGGTATCAAACGTGGGCTGTGGCGCAGTTAGGGTGAGGGGTAAGGGGCTGTAAAGAAATAACGTCATGGACTGTAGCGGTCAGCCGTCAGCGGTCAGCCATTAGAGAAAAGTTGACCGCTGATAGCTGATAGCTAATCCAAAAGTATGCAGTTATTTTTTAACAAGTCCTAAGGGGAGAGGGGAGAGGGGTAAGAGTTTTGAGTTTTGAGTTGGGCGAGGGGCAAGGAGCGGGGAACTATGGTCGTAGGAAGGGGCGTCTACTGATCCATCACCTGAAATCTGGCATCCATTCCCCTACACCCCACACCCCACACCCTACTCCCCATTCCCATCCGAGGATGTAACGTAGAACTATAGGGTATTAGAAGGGCTGTACCAGCTATGAGTACGACCGAACACCCACAACTAGATGTGCAGGTAGAGAATGAGCGATCGCTGGATACGCTGGTGCGTGCCATTACGCTCTCGCAGCATCAGTTCGCGCTGATTTTGGTGCGCTGCAACTACACCAAGCTACGCGAGCGCATGGTAGAGCAACTGAAAGAACGCTGCCCCTTTCCCATCCAAGAATATACGCTGCCGGAATCGACCACAACGCTTTACACCCGGATTCGGACAAAGCTAGAAGACAATGAGCAGGGAGGCGAGGCGGACGCAGAGAGTCGGGGAAGCGAGGGAGCAGTAGAGGCTGAGAGAGAACGAATAGCGAACAACCAACCACCAACCACCAACCACCAACCTAACTCAACACTCAACACTCAACACTCTTCTCCCCCCCTTTGCCAGCCGCCTAATGCCCTCATGATCTTTGGGTTGGAGTCGGTAACAGCGCTCGACCAGGTGCTGGTAGCTACAAATCTGGTGCGCGAGGAGTTGAGCAAAAAATTTCCGTTTCCGCTGGTGCTGTGGATGAACGATCGCGTGCTGGCAAAACTCGATCGGCTGGCACCCGATTTGAAAAGTTGGGCAGGAAATACCGTTATTCCCTTTGATGTGGCCATCGACGCGTTGCTAGAGGGCTTGCGTCAGCATACCGATCGCCTGTTCACATCCATCCTTGAAGCAGGCGATGAACAGTTTCTACCCAACTGGGCACAGCTTCAACAGGGCAATGCCAGCCTATGGGGCACCAATTCGCTCCGGCGAACCGAGCTGGAATTTGCCTTCGATCGCATTCTGACGAGTGGTCAAGCCCTTGATCCAGCACTGCAAGCCAGCCTCGACTTTTTGCTTGCTCAAGATGCGCATGCACATGGGGAATTGGAGACCGCACGCACCTGTTATGAACATAGTCTGGCGTTTTGGCGCGAAGAAAGTAAACGACAGCAAGCGCAAAAGCTGTCGGAGACATTTGTCCTGTTGCCGTCTGCCATTGAACGTGCGGCTTGTGTCCTCGTTTATCTAGGGCTGTGGTGGCGATCGCAGGCCATGCAACAGCGCACGACTTATACCAATGCGTGCCAGCAGGCGCGAAACTACTTTCGGCGCGGGCTGCAAGTCTTTGAGCAGGCCAACCGTCAGGATCTCGTGGCGCGCTTTATCATCCCGCAGGCAGAGGCCTTGCAGAAACTGCAGCAGTGGCATGAGTTAGAGGCACTGGCCAAACATGCGTTAGTGTTGCACAAGCTCTATGCCGATCCAGTTAGACAGGCTCGTGATCATGGCTTTCTGGCAGAGGTGGCTTTAGCGCGTTCTGACTGGACAGAGGCCAAGCAACAGGTGGAAACAGCGCTGCAAATACTGACGACAACAGCCGCCACGCTAGAGAATGGGGTCGATACACACAACGTCCACCTGGAATACAGCCTGGAAGTCGCAAGGCGCTATCACCAGGGTTGGTATCTACTGTTGCTGGCGAAGGCAGAAGAAAAGCTGGAACACGTAGAAACCGCGATCGCGCATCTGGAAACAGCTCAAAACCAGGCCTATCCGCCTGATGACCCTCAACTTTACATCGAAATTCTCCGGAAACTGCGCGATCTCTACTTCCAGCAGGGACGTTACCACGAAGCGTTTCAGACCAAACAAACGCGGCGATCGCTTGAACACCAGTATGGCTTTCGCGCGTTTATTGGCGCACTCCGTCTGGAACCGCAGCAATCTCTGCTCACTCTCATTCCTGGCCAACGCCCCCCCGAAGCGCCATTAGCTCAGGAAATTAAAGCCTCTGGTCGTCAGCAAGATGTCAATCGTCTGGTCGTTCGCATGGGGCGCAACGACATCAAACTGACTGTGATTCACGGCCCCTCTGGAGTGGGCAAAAGTTCGATCGTCAATGCGGGGTTAGTCCCAGCGCTGCACGATCGGCTGATTGGCGATCGCATTGCCTTGCCCATCCTGCTGGATATCTACACCGATTGGCAAACAGCATTGGAAGAGAAATTGGCGATCGCAATGGGGCAGCCGTCAAGCAATAGCGGTCAGCCGTCAGCCGTCAGCGGTCAGTCGTCAGCAATCAGTCAACCCTCTCTAGCGCCGCTGCGCGAAGCGAGTCCGGAGGACTCAGCGTTACTCGACACTCAAACCTCAAAACTTCCTTCCCCCACATCCTCACTTATTGCCCAACTCCGCCAGGCAACCAGTCTCAATTTCACCCCTGTTCTCATCTTTGACCAGTTTGAAGAGTTCTTCTTTGTCCATGAGCCATTGCAACAGCGTCGGCCGTTTTATGAGTTTTTGCGCGACTGCCTGAATCTTGATTTTGTCAAAGTTGTCTTAACGCTGCGGGAAGACTACCTCCACTACCTGCTGGAGTTTCAGCGTCTTGCCAGTCGGGATGGCATCAACCTGGATAGCATCAACGATATTCTGGGCAAAGATGTTCGCTATCCCTTGGGAGACTTTTCACCAGCTGATGCGCGATCAATTATCAAAAGCCTGACCGATCGCGCTCAGTTTTACCTGGACGACGCACTGGTCGATGCGTTAGTAAGCGATTTGGCAGATGAATTGGGCGAAGTCCGGGCGATCGAACTGCAAGCGGTCGGTGCTGAACTGCAAGCCGAGGGCATTACGACCTTAGAAGACTACCGCCAAAAAGGCCCCAAAGAAAAACTGGTGGCCCGATCGCTCGAAAACATCATCGAAGATTGTGGTCCTGAAAATGAAGATGCCGCGCGGATTGTCCTCTTTATGTTGACGAACGAAAATGGCACGCGCCCGCTCAAAAGCCGCGATGATCTGGAAACCGATCTGGTCGATCTGGGGTTGACCGCTGAAATTAATAAACTTGATCTCGTGCTAGAGGTGCTCGTGGGCTCTGGGCTACTGTTTCTAGTGCCCGAAAACCCTGCTAATCGCTATCAATTGGTACACGATTATCTCGTTAGCTTCATTCGTCAACAGCAGGGCGAAACCGTTGCCGACTTGGAGCGGCGCGATCGCTATGAGTCAGCCTCGTTAATACCCGAACCAGTGGTCAAACGGCTGATTAGTCTACGGCAGCAAAACGTTTTCCTCAAAACAAAACTCAAACAACTGCACGCGCTTAGACGTGTGCTGCCATCGCTACTGGTGATTGTTTCCCTGGCTCTGCTGCTAGTGGTTGCTGTATTTGGCATGACACCACCAGAGGTAGAACAGCAAGTTGAGATAGGAAGCGTTTATACCTTTGTCAAAACCAGCCACCAGCCACCTCTGCCCAGTCAAGACGCCCCGAAGCCTATCAGCTTTGGACTGAGCACACAGGAGCCAGAAGGCAGACTCTAAAGACCTTTCAGGCTTTGTCTAAGCCCTTTTCCTAACTTCTTTTTCTAACAGCAAACCGCTGTGCCTCATACTGCACTGTGATTGAGTCAGTTGCGGTAGGGTAAAGAGCAATGTCATTGAACCTCCTACAGCCATGTCTGTCAATGCTCCTACCGTACTTGCGCTCGACTTTGATGGTGTCCTCTGCAATGGCATGAAGGAATACTTTCAGACGGCATGGCGTGCTTACTGCAACCTTTGGCAGCTAGAAGTCTCCACGCCTCCAGACGGCTTGGCTGAGCGCTTCTACCGCACTCGCCCAGTCGTCGAAACGGGGTGGGAAATGCCGTTATTGCTGCGATCGCTCCTACTCGGCACACCTGAAACCGATATCCTCCTCAATTGGAGCACGATCGCCAAACAACAGGCAGCCACGGATGGCGTAGAACCAGCCCAGCTCGCCGCCGAAGTCGATGGGGTTCGCGATCGATGGATTAAGCAAGACGTGGATAGCTGGCTAGCAGAGCAAACGTTCTATCCCGGCATCATTCCGCAACTCCAAGCCTGGTTGACCAGCTCAACGCAAGTGGTGATTATCAGCACTAAAGAAGGACGCTTTATCCAACAACTACTGCGGCAGCAAAACGTCGATTTCACCAGGTTGCAAATTTTTGGCAAAGAGGTAAAGCGTTCTAAACCGGAAACGCTGCGATCGCTGATAGCAGAACACAACAGCACACAGCGCGATCGTGCTGCTACCTTTTGGTTTGTAGAAGATCGCCTACAAACGCTACAGGCCGTGCGTCATCAGGCAGATCTAGCCGACGTGGACTTGTTTCTAGCCGACTGGGGCTACAACACGCAAGCAGAACGCGATGCTGTCATGCATGAGCCGCGCATCCATCTATTATCATTGCCACAGCTCAGCCAAGGTTGGACAGCGTGGATAACCGAAAACCGCTTAAAGTAAAGCCTATCGCCAGATTAGCGGTTGTTCATGGAGCGTTTCTGCAGGGTAAGTGCGGCTGCATAACTAGCGCAAAGCCATGACTGAAGGGCTATCAAACCTCTGTAGGTTAAAGCAAGCGCGACCAAGTCTGTGTTTCTTGCAGCCTTCAGCGCAGCAACACTTGAGCTGTTTAGTCGCGACGGGCAAATCAGCATGAGCGATCGCTGAGTAAAGTTGCTTAAATTGGGGAAGGCCTTAACCCAGTAGTCAACGAGGTAACTCCGAATGGTCGAGCATCGCTTCCCAAACACCAAGCCATTGGCTGATCACTCCCTCGACGATGATTCCTACCTCGACTACTTCTACGACATACCAGGCAGTATGCCAGGCACGCTCAACATTGAGTCAGATGCGTCTCCACCTATCATCGTGCTGATTGACTACAACGAAGCGCAAGCCGTGCGGCAGGAGGTTGAGACGCCTGAAGAATGCGTCCCCTTTTTAGACAGCGAATCGGTCTCCTGGGTCGATGTCAAAGGACTTGGTAGCGAAGATATTCTGCGCCGGTTGGGGCAAGTGTTTAGCCTCCATCCCCTGGTATTGGAGGACATTGTTAATGTGCCGCAGCGCCCTAAAATCGAAGAATATGATGATCAACTCCTGATCATTGCGCGAATGGTAACCATGAAGTCGTCCGGCAGCGGCTTTGTGAGCGAGCAGGTCAGCCTGATTCTGGGCCGTCACTACCTGCTTACCGTTCAGGAAGAACCTGAGTACGATTGCTTTGGACCCATTCGTGAACGCTTGCGCACTGGCAAAGGTACCATCCGCAAACAAGGAGCCGATTACCTGGCATATGCCCTGCTAGACTCCATCATTGATGGTTTTTTTCCTGTACTAGAAGAGTACGGAGAAAAAATTGAAGAACTAGAAGATGAAGTTGTTTCTAACCCTTCTCGCCAAACTCTGGAGAAAATTCACTCTGTCAAACGTGAATTGTTAGGACTGCGGCGTGCTATTTGGCCTCAACGTGATGCGATCAATGCCCTCATTCGCGATGGTAACGACCTGATTAGCCATGAGGTGAATATCTACTTGAGAGATTGCTACGACCATGCAATTCAAGTGCTCGATATGGTAGAAACGTATCGCGAACTCACAGCTAGCTTGATGGACGTCTACTTATCGTCAATCAGCAATAAAATGAACGAAATCATGAAGCTGTTAACCGTGATCTCGTCCATCTTTATTCCCCTGACGTTCATTGCTGGCGTTTACGGCATGAACTTTGATCCGTCTAAGTCGCCTCTCAACATGCCAGAGCTTGAGTGGTATTGGGGCTATCCGGCTTGTTGGGCTGTTATGCTAACAACAGCATTCGGGCTTGTCTACTTCTTTTGGCGACGAGGATGGTTTGAAAACCTTTCGACTGTTGTAACTAAAGACACTGCTTCTGGTAAGCATTTGCCCCATTCTTTGATGCGCCGATGAACCTCGTTGATCCAATTATCCTGACCGCTTATTTGCTGTGTATCACCTATTTTCTGTATCGCATTATTGAGGCGTTCAACGATGAGTTCACGGTGCGGCTGGATACAGATTTTTTGAATACTCAACTCAACGAACAAAATCTGCAGGACTTACTGGCTATTAGCTTTAAATTTGATAGCCGCTATGAATTTGACAAGCTGAAGCAATTGGCAGTGAGCATCAGCAACAAAGCCGGGTATGAAAAAGCGGATAACAAACCACACGGCATTTCCATTTATGTGGATTGGGACTACTGCGCGTTCACTAATCTGGACGGTCGATCGCGCCGCGTTACCCGCTTAATGCCTGGTACAACCGTGGATCTATTTCAAAATCAAGTGTTCAGCACGATCGCGCCCAACACCACACTCAAAGAAACCATCACAGCGGAAGACCTGCTGCAGCGCAAAGGCGAACGCAAAGACGACAAGCTCGATAGCGCGTCTCCAATGAACCTGGAAATTGAAGTGGTCAAACCCCTTATTGACTTATCAAAGCCGGATCCAAAAGCATCTGCGGATGAAAAAGAACGCTATGCAAAGTTTATGCAACGATACGAAGACCTGATTTTTTTTCTCGAATTGTCATTGCGGATTGTGGGTCCAAACCAATCTATTGGTGGCGATCGTGTCTACATCCTCTGCAAATTTGTCATGCACAAACTCCCTTGGACAGCTGGTTTACCGTGGAATCCGAAGAAATAGCGCGTAAACGGAAACAGGTAAAGATGGGAAGTAGGGAGTGAGGCAGGCAAGGGAAGCAAGAGCAGACGATTCCACCACAGACTAAACTGAAGACGGAGGAGAGTAGGCGCAGGCAGTTGCGGCTAGTAGTCAAGAGCCTCGTGCTTAGGACTGCAATCCGAGGAAAGTCCGGGCTTCTCAAAGACCAAACTTGCTGGGTAACGCCCAGTGCGGGTGACCGTGAGGATAGTGCCACAGAAAGATACCGCCGGTCAGAAGTTTTGAATTACGAGTTACGAGTTTTGAGTTACGAACTTAAAACTCAAAACTTAAAACTCAAAACTTCTTCGGTAAGGGTGCAAAGGTGCGGTAAGAGCGCACCAGCAGCATCGAGAGGTGCTGGCTCGGTAAACCCCGGTTGGAAGCAAGGCTGCGGAACAACGGTTGGTCTTTTACCAGTTCCATGCAAAGGTGAGGTTGCCTCATCTCTGCCCGTCCGCTTGAGGCGCTTGGTAACAAGTGACCCAGATAGATAACTGCCGTCTTAGATGCATGGCATTTAGGACAACAGAACCCGGCTTATGTCCTGCTCTCCTCTATTCCCATAGTCCCAAAACGTCCTGATTCCCAAAACGTTCTTCTGGCGAACGGGCTTTCTGGATGGTTTTATCGAACTTTGTTGATTCAACAACGAAATATATAGTTTCGGCAAAGCAGCATTGGTAGCCTGTACGCTCTTTTGAACCTGCACTAGGATGAGGGCACCAGCGACGAAATTGACGCGTATGTATTGTTGAATGCGCTGTTAGATATGCGTAACAGATGATGCCTTGAGAGGTTACGTAGCAGCGTTTACAGGGTAAGGACGTGAGTAACCAGACCTCCCAGATTTCAGTAGCAAGTGGACTTGAAACAGCGTTGAATGCTCAGCAGCTACTAGCGGTGGGAGAGCATAAACGGAGTGGCTTAATTATCTGTAAGGCTTACCACGCAGAGTTTGCGGGTCCCGGTGCCATTGTAGGGACGGTGGTAGAGCAAGCCTGTGTGCACGTCATTGCGATCGGTGCTCCCGAAATCATACCCGTTGTCACGCACCAGCAGCGTCAGACCGCCTACAGCCGTAGAATTCAGTGGATTCGTTGGCTGCAAAAGATTACAGAACATACAGACCCGCTTCAGAGAGCTGAGAAACTGTTTGCCAGCTTTGAAGAGTTTTTTGGTGCGCAAGCGCTGATGCACTTATCCGATGAGGTGCTGGCTTTACTGATTGGTGTGTTGCCACCAACGATCATGACCGTACGATCGCGCCATCCGCTTCCAGAATCATTGCATGCACTGGAGCTTCCATCCTCCTATGAGCCGAAGAAATTTGGCTCGGCCCGGCTGCATACACGCTTGTCTCATACTAGCAGCAGTCATACATCGACCAAAACTTCTGCTAGCTTTTTAGATGCGCTCTACAACATCCCTAGCCGCGACTAACCGAGTCGTAGCATGGCTGAGGCTCAGAGACCTGATACTCAGAGACCTGATACTCAGAGACCTGATACTCAGAGACCTGATACACTGTCAGGCATGACACTTCAGTACCCCCACCGCCAAAAGCAGCTGCAAAGCTTGGTGCAAAAACTAGGGCTGCCTGAGCCATCACCGATCCAATGGCAGTTGCTCGATTTGGCCCTGACGCATCCTACCGTATCAGCGACTGCAAACTACGAGCAGCTTGAGTTTGTTGGTGATGCAGTGGTGCGTTTAGCGACGGCTGTTTTTTTACTAGAAACCTATCCTGAGTTGCCAGTGGGAGAGTTTGCAGCCATTCGATCGGTACTGGTGAGCGATCGCATTCTGGCGCAACTGGCTGCTAGCTATCGGTTAGAACAATATTTGCTGGTTTCCGACAGCGCTTTGAAGGACAAACTCGGTCAAGAATCCCGTTTGGCGGATTCGTTTGAGGCCGTGTTAGCGGCTCTTTACCTGAGTACGCAGACGCTCGTACTGGTACGTCCCTGTCTGGATCACCACTTTCGACAGTTGGTTGCCGAGATCCTTAGTGATCCGGCACGCCAAAACTATAAAGCCGCGCTGCAGGAATGGAGCCAGGCACACTACAAGACGCTGCCAGAGTATCGAGTGATTCAATCAGGGCAGGCTCAAGATCAGGATCAGCGCTTTACGGCAGAAGTCTGGTTGCACAATGAGCGGCTGGGGCAGGGGAGAGGACGATCGATTAAAGCAGCAGAGCAAGCCGCTGCACAAGTAGCATTTACCTTGGTTAGCAAGAGTTTGCCTTAGCTCACAGCCAATGACCGGGCCTACTCAGTGCTCTAGCCGACAGAGGAAAGGGAGTGATCGGAGACTTCATGCTAGCGTCGCGCTTGGGGTGTCACGATTGTGCCCGTCAGGAGGTACTGCGTCGGTGCTGCTGCCCGTTTCAGCCGGTGGGTTTGTCTCACGCGACGGCAGCCAGATCCGGAACGTACTGCCTTTGCCAAGCGTCGATTGAAACGAAACGGTGCCACCATGCAGTTCGGCAAAGCGTTTGGTGAGTGCTAAACCTAAGCCAGTGCCTTCGTGTCTGCGCGTTAGTGACGAATCGACCTGCTGAAAGGGGCGAAATAAGAGATGCCACCGTTCGGGTGGAATGCCAATCCCAGAATCGGCAACTTCAAGGCAGAGATAGGGCGTGTTGGCATTGACAGGGCTGCGATCGGGCCGAGCATCCTGTTCTAGTTGATGACCATAGCCAATGCGACTGGTAAGTTTCACCTGTCCACCCTCTGGCGTAAATTTCACCGCATTAGACAGCAGGTTGATGACCATCTGACTTACCCGCAGTTTGTCCATTTGCACCGCATTGAGATGGGTGTCAATCTCTTCAGAAAGCAAGATATGCTTGTTCTCGGCGGCGGGACGCATCATTCTGAGACATTCCTGGCAGAGATCCTGAATCAATACCGACTGCAGATTGAGTTCTAGCTTGCCAGCTTCAATCTTGGCAATACTCAGTAGATCTTCGATGATTTCCAGCAGATGAATGGCTGATTTGTCTGCCTGTTGCAGCAGGTCTAGTTCTTCTTCACGGCTGTCGCAATAGCCATCTTTAATCAGACGAATGCAGCCAATAATCGCATTCAGGGGTGTTCGCAGTTCGTGAGATGTGGTGGCTAGAAATTCGCTCTTTAACTGGTTAGCAGCTTGGGCTTCCTGCCAGGCGGCTTCTAGCTCTTCCGCCCGTTCTTCAAGACGCTGCACCATGTTGTCGAGCGCGCCAGCCAACTGGTTGATTTCTTTAATTTTGAAGTCTTTGGGTGCCTGACCAGCTGGCTGGCGTTGATGGATGTGGAGGGCATAGCCGCCGAGCTGTTCAAGCGGTCGTGCCAGATCACGGGCAATGTAGATGGTTGCTAACAAGTTTGCACCGAGCAGTCCTAAGGTGAGAATCAGGAGGACTTGCTTGATATCTTCTAGTCCAGAGAGTGCATTTTCGAGTGGGGCGACAGCGAGCACAACCCAGGTGCGGCTCTCACCAGGGGTCACAGACAGTTGAATACGGTTGTAGCCAGCCAGCCATTCGGTATTGCTGTCTTCAAAGAAAAGTAAGTTGAAAAAGTCTTCTTTACCCGCGATCGCGCTGTTGACGATAGCTTGCAGGCGCTCAGAGTCAGCTTCTTGCTGAATATTACGACCAATGCGATCGGCTTTCGGGTGAGCCAGGATGGTGCCATCCTCGTCAATGACCACCGTATAGCCAGACAACGATCCCGGTTGGCTCGTTTCCTGGCGGTAGGCTGCCCATTGAATGCTCAACGCATAGCGCAACCGCCCAAACGAGTCGTACACAGGTGCGCTAAACACCAGATCAAGCTGCCGTAGGGGAGTGGATGGTTTTGCCACTCTAGTCTGAGTGACAGGCGAAACCCGGACACTAGAGAGCGGAGCACGCATCACCTGACTCTGCGCCGACCAGAGGTTATCGAGTACCTGGCTGATTGAGCGGTTGCCACAGGTCGTGCCATCAATTTGTCCGGTTTGGACGTTAATCAACTGGACACATTGGACGCCCTTCGGCAGCCAGCGATTGATACGGGTGACAAACTCCTGCGCGTCCTGGGATTGGTCAAGCCTGGTTGAAAAATCTTCGCTAGCAGACACCAGGTTCGATCGCATCACCTCGATCAGGTCGCGAATGTTCTCCCCTTTTCTGACAGCGCTCTCGGTCAAGTTTTGGCGAGCTGTTTCTAACATGCTAGAGCGCATTTTTTTGTACGCTACCAGTTCACCCGTCAGCAAGACAGGAATGCTCAACAACAAAATTCGCGACAAGAGGATGCGGCGAAACGAAGACTGACCTGGTTTAGCCATAGGACGTTTAAACTGAAATGCGATACCCAATAGCAACCATGATCAACCGAAGACTGCTCTGCCCTTTCACACCCATCCATGTATGCGGCGATCGCCAGACGATCGTCTAATGATGCAGCTAAACTGCTATGAGAAAAGAACTATCCACAATTATTACAACGGTTGTACCGATTATTCTAGTTGGAAGCCGATTTAAACATCAAATCCGAGGCTGCTGATGGCCGGGGCGATCGCCCCAAAACCACGGTCATTCTGGCAATGAGCGTGGATGGCAAGATTGCTGACGTGAGCCGTGCTGCTGCTCGCTTTGGGTCTGCTCAAGACAAGGCTCATCTAGAACGACAGGTCGCCCTGGCGGATGGTGTTTTGCTGGGGGCAGGCACATTAAGAGCCTATGGCACAACGCTACGGGTGCAGCAGCCAGCATTGGTAACGCAGCGCCAGCAACAAGGTAAACCATCCCAGCCCGTGCAGATTGTCTGTTCGCGATCGGCCGTCATTTCTCCCCAACTCCCCTTTTTTCGGCAGACTGTACCCCGTTGGCTGCTCACAACAACCGTAGGCGCGCAAGGCTGGCAAGACGGAGACTCCTTTGAGCGCATTCTAACGGTAGAGACTGCTGCCGGAGACATTGATTGGCAAGCCGCATTCCGTCAACTGTGGGGTTTTGGACTTCGCCAGCTTGCCGTGCTGGGCGGCGGCACCTTAGTTGGTTCCCTACTGGAGGCAAACTTGCTGGATGAATGCTGGCTGACGGTTTGCCCACTGCTGTTAGGCGGAGCCAGTGCGCCAACCCCGATCGATGGGCCTGGACTGATGGCAGAACTGGCACCCCGATTGCAACTTTTGGACGTGAGCACGATCGACGATGAAGTGTTTTTACACTACAGGGTGAGAAAAGTAAGAAAGTTTTGAGTTTTGAGTTTTGAGTAGCGCTGAGTTCTTCGGACTCGCTTCACGTTTCTTGTCTGCCAAAGACTTTACGTGCCGCTGCCCTAGAGAGTTTTGAGTTTTGCAAGCGCTCTCCTCTGCTCCCCCTGCCTCCCCTACCTCCTCTGCCCCATCTCCTCTTGCCCCTCCCCACGCCCTAATCCCCAATCCCCAATCCCCACCCCTCACTCATCCGCCACATGTATTACGCTATATGAAGTCCTTTAAGCTCTCGTATGGTGGAACCACTGAAGCCTCGCTACTCGATCGCCTGGATTAATTCTCTTGACGACGTTCCCCAAGCAGAGTGGGATGCCCTTGCGGTGCCGCTACAAACGCCCTTCTTTGAATGGGAGTGGTTGCACAACATGGAAACATCGGGCAGCACCACCGCTGAGTCGGGCTGGTTGCCCAACCATTTAACCATCTGGCGAGACCGCAACCTCATTGCGACTGCACCCCTTTATGTGAAAGGGCACAGCTACGGTGAGTTTGTCTTTGATCACCAGTGGGCGGATGTAGCAGCGCGTTTGGGTGTTGAGTATTACCCGAAGCTGCTGGGCATGTCACCCTTTACGCCCGCAGAAGGCTACCGCTTTTTGATGGCACCGGGAGAAGATGAGGACGAACTGACGGGTATCATGGTGAGCGCGATCGATCAGTTTTGCGTGCGCAATAATCTTTCGGGCTGTAATTTTCTGTATGCCGATCCAGAGTGGCGCTTAACGATGGAGCGTCATGGCTTTCTGAGTTGGCTGCATCACAGCTTTATCTGGCAAAATCAGGACTATGAGACCTTTGACGACTATTTGGGTGCGTTCAACGCGAATCAACGTCGCAACATCAAGCGCGAACGTAAAGCCGTTGAAAAAGCGGGACTAACCATTCGTACATTGACCGGTGACAACATCCCACAAGCCCTATTCCCCTTGATGTACAGCTTTTACAGCGATACCTGCGACAAGTTTGGCTGGTGGGGCAGTAAATACCTGACTCCCAGTTTTTTTGAGCAACTCTATCCCAACTATCGCGATCGCGTAGTCTTTGTTGCTGCCTATGAGGAAAAGAGTCCCCAGCCGATCGGGATGTCCTTTTGCCTCACGAAAGGCACTAATCTTTACGGGCGCTACTGGGGTTCATTTCAGGATATCGACTGTCTCCACTTTGACGCCTGCTACTACACGCCGATCGAATGGGCAATTTCAAAGGGTATCAAAACCTTCGATCCTGGCGCAGGTGGACGGCATAAAAAACGGCGCGGCTTCCCGGCAACTCCCAACCATTCACTCCATCGCTTCTATGATCCTCGATTGGCTCAGGTGTTTCGTTCTTACATCGGTCAAGTGAATGATATGGAACAGCGGGAAATGGATGCAATCAATCAGGGCTTGCCGTTTAAGCAGGATGAGGCTGAACCAGAGTGTAAGTAGAGAAAGTCAGGAGTCAAGAGTCAGCGATATTTATGTCGATACGCTTTTACTGAAGCGTGATTAGCAAGTTACCGAAAGCAGCTTAATGAGCCTTTCGATCACCCTGCAAAGAATGCTCAGAAGTGCCAGCGTCCTTGCCCCTTCGTCGGTGTCTTCCAATCAACGTGCCTTTCATCGGTGCTCCATTCGAGCGTAAGTGGTTCTTGTCTACAAAGCCAACCCGAATGCTCAAGGTCGCCCAAGTCTTTTCTAAACATTGATCCATTAAAGTAGGCACGGCTAATATACATGCCTGCAAAGTCTCCATCATCATTCTCATAGTCTTCAACCACGATCGATCGCTGACCACTCGGAGACAGATAGCGTTTAGAACACAGCGCATCGCCTGGACTGCTGTGGAATAGGCTCAGCACGAAAGCAAGTAAAGTCATTGAGCTGACCGCTTGCAACACATAGACGGCTCGTTCAACAGACTTGGGTAAAGCTGCCTGGTTGAGCGCAGAGACAACCCAATGGAAGAACAAGACCAGGGCAGTGTAACCGGAAATAATGCTTACCAAGCTTCCAATCATAGAAAGGCTGTGATGCCAGTCGTTCGCGGGCAAGACCTGTGACAGAACTGAATAACCAATCAATAAGATGATCCACAACACGAGCGGCAAACAGCCTGTGGCTAAGAACAAGATTGGTAAAAGCAGCAAGAGTAGCCGAGCGTGCCAGGGAGATCGGATGGCTCCAAAGAACCTGTATAAAGCAAGTTGCTTCACTCTGACAATAAAGGCAGACAATAGAACAACAGCGACACTACCAACGATAGGGGTAGCGCGCAAGTTCCAAAGCGTGCCTGAAAAACTGTAGCCACTGAGAATCATGAGCCAGAAGACCAGGTTGAAATGGGCGACTAAGCTCAGCAGGACGATTGAAAGCTTCTGCATGGTTGACCGTCTGCGACTGGTGCAGTTGAATCAATCGTCTCGATTCTATGCCGAGAGTTTGGCAATGGTTCTAATGATGAAGGCGGTGTGAACTTGATGGCATCTTTAGCCGCGATCGTCCTCGCAGGTGGGCAAAGCAAGCGTATGGGACGAGACAAAGCGCTGCTTGACATTGAAGGGATTCCCCTACTCCGGCGAGTCTGCCATGTGGCGCTGCAATGTACGCCGATCGTTGACGTCATTACCTTCCAGCCAGAACAGTATCGCGCGATCGTGCCAGCCACCTGTCACCTACTTCAGGAACACGCGTTACCAGGGGCGACGACGCCTCACGGCCCACTTGTTGGGTTCGCTCAAGCGCTAGAGACAATGCAACGAGACGGTGTGCAGACCGAATGGGTGCTGCTGCTGGCGTGTGATCTGCCTCGGTTGTCAGGTGAAACACTGCAACAGTGGGTCAAGGAACTAGATCATGCAGAAGACGCGGTGGCTCTCCTCCCTAAGTCATCAAAAGGCTGGGAACCGCTCTGTGGCTTCTACCGAACCAGTTGTTTGAAGAGTTTAAGGGCAGCGATCGAGCGAGGCGATCGATCCTTCCAACGCTGGCTTGCCCAAGAATACGTGAAAGAACTCCCTATAGAAAACCAGTCAATGCTCTTCAACTGCAACACACCGCAAGATTTGGAGAGAGTGGGAAGTGAAGGGTAAGGAGAGAGCTTTGAGTTTTGAGTAGCGCTTTGCGCCGCTACGCTAGAGAGTTTTGAGTTTCTAAGAGGAGCTTTGAGTTACCTTTTACCACTGATCACTAACCACTGACCACTGACCACTGCCTCCTTCTAACACCTAACTCGACGCGCTGGTATAAAAGCGAAGCGCAAACCGCCAGAACGCAGCGGAGGCAAAGAGAAGCGCGATCGCCAACAGCCCTGCTGCCAGCGTCCAACCCCATTCACCACGACCAAGAATCACTTCTGCTGGAACGGTGGTCAGAAAAGCGACGGGCACCACAAACGTAAAGAAAAAACGGTATGCCGTGGGATATGCCGCCATTGGGTAGCGTCCGGCTTCCAGCAAACCGCGCAGGACTTCGGTCACGTTGTAGATTTTGACGAACCAGATGCTCATCGCGCCGAGGATAAACCAGAGGCTGTAAAGCGTGAGAAAGCCAAAGGCGATAGGCACTAGGCTCAGCAGATAATCACTCCATTGCAGGTTCAATCGCGCCCCTGCATAGCCGACGACAACTAGCCCAAACACCAGATCCGGCACGCCCCACGGTGAGAGGGTATGGGTTGAAAGCCAGAACTGTGAGCTAATCGGCTTCAGCAACACAAAATCCAGCGTGCCCTGCTGAATATGGCGTACAATGCGGTTCAAATTGGGTGCCAGGAAGGTACTGGAGAACCCTTGCAGGATGGTGAACACGCCCAGCACAACTAACGCCTGTTCCCAACTCCAGCGTTGAAACGAGTAGCCCGTGCGGTAGAACAGAAACAGCCCAAACAGGCTTCCGGCCAGCCCACCCAAACTGCTGAGCGCTGCTAACAAAAAGTTCAATCGATATTCCAGTTCTGCCGCGATCGCCGTTGCCCAAAACAACCGCAACACGTTGAAATAACGTCTTATTGTGTACATTGAGAACCCTCCGTGGCTGGCAGCGGCTGCCCAATAAAAGCAAACCTTAGGGGCGGTATAGCCTTGACAAGAGCGAACTGCCCCTACAGGAATCTTAGCAACAGATGCGTTGCTAGCATGAGAGCCATAGGAGATTCCACCCGGAAAACAACATCGCCGATCGATTCGGTTGCAGGGGGATGATGGCACTCAATGGGCATCGCCATATCCCTATACGGAGTTTGCATGCTTGGAGTTAGGCCTTGTCAAAAAATAACTGCATACTTTTGGATTAGCGATCAGCTATCAGCCATCAGCGGTCAGCTTTTCTCCAATGGCTGACCGCTGACCGCTGACCGCTACAGTCCATGACGTTATTTCTTTACAGCCCCTTAGTTCACTCGAAAGCCTTAGCGCAGCTAAACTGCAGGTCATTGTCCCTACTATTTGAGTAGACGCTGACGACTGCGGCGGGCACTTGTTTTCATCTCTCTCGCTACAGGTTTCTGCTTGACCAATAGCGGGAGGACAGAGAGCAGCGTCAACACGCCCAGCGCCAAAAAAAACGGTCGCCGATCGCCCCCGCTCAAGGCCTCTTTACCCGCTACGCCCAGCCAGGTATTGGCGATCGTCAGGGGAATAATGCCAAAGAAGGTACCGATCGTATAAGTCTTGAGGTCAACAGGCGTTAAACCAAACAGAAAGTTGACAAGGCTGAAGGGAGACAATGGCGTAAAGCGCACCGCCAGAATAAAGTTCATGGGTCGGTGGGTCATCGCCTGATTGATCCGTTGCAACAGTGCCTTCTGCCCAAAGCGTTGAGAGGCCCAATCGTGCAGCAAATGTCGTGCTAGCAGGAAAGCGCCAACGGCTCCCAGAGTGGCACCAATGAGCGACCATAGCGAGCCCCAGTACAAGCCGAAGACCGCACCACCCGCGATCGTCGATACATTGCCAGGAAAGCCCAAGGTTGTAATGATCG
Organism: Stenomitos frigidus ULC18; assembly: GCF_003003795.1. Taxonomy (GTDB): domain Bacteria; phylum Cyanobacteriota; class Cyanobacteriia; order Leptolyngbyales; family Leptolyngbyaceae; genus Stenomitos; species Stenomitos frigidus_A. The sequence continues at coordinate 25,655 of NZ_PVWK01000014.1, forward strand.
CAAACCCCACGATAAAAAACAACGCCGCATAGGGGCCCAGGTGATTGAGTTCCATCACCAGAAACGCCTGATTAAACAGCAAATTGACTGGGGTATACAAACAAATTAACGCCACCACGAAGACGGCAACAGTAATCCATAAAACAGTCTTGTAGGTTCTTAGCGGCATTGGCTTCTAGCAACAGGTGTCGAATCGATCGTATGTAACCTGGCAGTACGACTTAAGACGGCTGCAAAGGTATGTGACGTTCACTTTAAGCTAAGAACGTAACTCAAAAGAGGCAACGTTAAACCTGAGTGATCCATCAACCATCCCGCATGGACATCGTGCAGTCGCCGATCATCCCTGCCGTAGCAGCCATGATTCAAGAGCATCCAGGCACTATCTCACTGGGTCAGGGTGTGGTTTACTATGGCCCACCACCGGAGGCGATCGAACAAATCACGACCTTTCTAGCGAATCCAGAGCATCACAAATATCAGGCAGTCGAGGGCATTGCATCACTATTAGAGCAGATTGCGAGCAAGCTAAAAACCGAAAACGGGATGGCGATCGACCAGCAGCGTCAGGTTGTCGTGACCGCCGGAAGCAACATGGGGTTTCTGAATGCAGTGCTGGCAATCACCAACCCTGGCGATGAAATCATTTTACAAACGCCATATTACTTCAATCATGAGATGGCAGTGACGATCGCAGGCTGTCATCCGATCCTCGTGGCAACCAATGAGCAATACCAACTGCGCCCAGAGGCGATCGCACAAGCCATCACTGCCCGCACACGGGCGATCGTCACCATTTCGCCGAATAACCCCACTGGCGTTGTTTATACAGAAGCAGCGTTGCGGCAAGTGAATGATCTTTGCCGCGATCATGGCCTCTATCACATCAACGATGAGGCGTATGAGTACTTTACCTATGACGGCACCCAGCACTTCTCACCAGGGTCGATCGCCGACAGCAGTGGGCACACCCTTTCGCTCTATTCACTCTCAAAAGCCTATGGTTTTGCTAGCTGGCGCATTGGCTACATGGTCATTCCAGCACATCTCATGGCAGCCGTGATGAAAATTCAGGATACAAACGTGATTTGTCCAGCCGTAATTTCTCAGTATGCTGCAGTGGGTGCGTTGCAGGCGGGTGCTGGCTATTGTCGAGCGAAATTAGGCGCGATCGCAGCGGTTCGGCAACAGTTGCTCCATGCCTTGACTGGGATCAGCGATCGCTGCACAGTGCCGCCAAGTCATGGTGCATTCTACGTGCTGCTGAACGTTCACACAGCCATCGACGCCCTCTCATTAGTAGAACGGCTCATTCGAGAGCATGGGGTGGCAGCGATCCCAGGAACCACGTTCGGTCTAGAAGACGGTTGTCATCTACGCGTTGCCTATGGTGCCCTTCAACCGGAAACCGCGATCGCGGGCATTGAACGACTGGTGCAAGGGCTCAAAACCATTCTGTAGGGCAACGCGTCTCTGTCTATGGTTGGCGTCCTACAGAATCTTGTAGCCTACAGAATTTTGCTTGTGCTCCACAGATAAGCTTTTCTCGCCAGATATAGCTGTTGTCACAAAGCTTAGGACATTGGGATCAAAGGGGGAGTGGGGGCGTGCCCCCAGCCAGGGGTTCCACCCCTGCACCCCGTCCTAACCAGTATGGCTATAGCTATACCTGGGAGTTGTATACCTCGTGTTAGATGAGTTGCCCCAGAGAAACGAATACCATCAAGATATCGTCAAAGCGATTAGTTGTTTCCAGCGATCGAATCTATGCGTTTTTCAACTCTACCGCTTCGCTACTTCGTGCTCTTAGCCGCCAGTATGGGCACGATGCTCTACAGCACGACCAGCTTAGCCGCTGAAAAAGTTGTCTTAAAGTACGGCATCTTTCAGGAATCCCTTTCCGTCGCCGAACTCTCAAGCTTTGCGGAAACAGGCGATCCATCACCGACACTAGCGGCTTACATGAAGCTAGCAAACAAGAAACCAGAAGAAGTACGCGATGCGTTAACTAAGCAGGTCAAAGTTAGCCCAGTCGTGCTTGACCAAGCGTTGAATAACGTTGTGGGAGAACGGCTGCTTGACGAAGTTGGGAAAACGGTACATACGTCTACCGACACAGCCAACCGTCAAGCGTTACGCTCAGCGCTGGTGCTATCTGCCAGTGATGACAGCAAGATCTCGCTCATAGAGGCGATCCAAAAGTATCCGACTCAAGAAGTCGAGGTTGAAGGCGATCGGTTAGTCGATACTGCCACTAAGCTCAGCGAACTGGAGAGTAGTATTCGCAAAATTTTAGGCGTTTTTAATCAGCTTTAATGGTTGAAGCAACCGGATCTAATAAGCCAGTGTCTCCAGGGTTTCACGGAGATAAGACCGCACCAAATTGTCGAGGTTAAGACCAGTTAACCGACCGTCTGTGTTGCGCTCTAGCTGCCAGCGCTCAAACCCAGAACTTGCCGAGATCGCCTGCTTGAGGTTATGCCAAATCTCAGAATCAACGGGAAGCTGACCAAGAAGGTCTTTGGGTACACCTCCTCGTTGGGAAGTATTCTCAAAGGAGGAGGGAAACTGCGAATTAGCCATAAACACCTCAAGGAGAAAAGACTTCAAAGCTCTGCTAGAGATAGATACATTACCACCAATGGGTAACTTAGCAGAGCAAATGCTATGCCATTACAGAATAGCGCACCCAAAAAATTGGAGTGTGTTGGCTACGACATTTTAGTACCATGTTTTTGACACGAAGACGCTCAGCGTTCTGATTTTCTTAGACTCTACTCTCTAATCTCCGACCACATGATTTCAGTTGAGCAAGCAGAGTCAATGATCCTGAGCCTCGTGCATCCCTTCGATGCCGATCGCAATCGGGAGGTGTTGGAGCTACCGGATGCCACTGGTCGAGTCTTGGCAGGCTCCATCGCCAGCGCGCTGGACTTTCCGCACTGGGATAATTCGGCCATGGATGGCTATGCGGTGCGCTACGCCGACGTACAGGCGTGTTCAGCGGAGTCTCCTGTGACGCTGGAGATCATTGAAACCATTCCAGCCGGCTATCAACCGCAACAGACCGTGCTAGCAGGGCAGGCGGCTCGCATTCTCACGGGTTCAGTCATGCCGGATGGCGCGGACACGATCGTCATTCAAGAAGAGACCCAACGAGAAGGGAACTTGGTCACAATTTTGGCGGCTCCCCAGCCAAATGCCTTTGTGCGGCGTCGGGCTGCCTTTTATCAAGCAGGCAGCCCACTCCTGTCGTCAGGGCTACGGCTGCAGGCTCCAGAGATCGCCGTGCTGGCAGCGGCTCAGTGCGCCCAGGTGCCTGTCTACCGTCAACCACGGGTAGCCATTCTGTCTACAGGCGATGAACTAGTGAGCATCGATCAACCGCTCCAACCGGGCGACATTGTGGATTCCAATCAGTATGCGCTGGCAAGTTTAGTCGCGCAGGCAGGAGCGATTCCACTAAGGCTAGGCGTTGTACGGGACGAGCCAGAAGCACTCAAGCAGGCGATCGCCAATGCCCTCGATCGTGCCGATATGGTGCTTTCGTCCGGTGGGGTCTCTGTTGGCGACTACGACTACGTTGAAGACATCCTCGCTGCTCTGGGTGGCACGATCCACATTCGCGCCGTCGCTGTAAAACCGGGGAAGCCCTTGACAGTAGCAACCTTTGCCTCCACCCTCACACCCTCACATCCTCACACCCCTCCACCCCTCCTCTACTTCGGTCTTCCCGGCAATCCCGTTTCGGCACTGGTGACCTTTTGGCGCTTTGTGGAACCAGCATTACGCAAGCTGTCGGGCCTACCGGAACCAACCTGGAAACCGACGTTTGTGAGGGCAAAAACGCGAGTGGCGTTGCGATCGGATGGCAAACGCGAATCATACCTCTGGGGGCAATTGCATCTGGTCGACGGACTGTATGAGTTTAATCTGGCGGGCGGTAGCCATAGTTCGGGAAATTTGATCAATTTAGCTGGAGCCAGTGGGTTAGCGATCGTGCCAATTGGGCAAACTCACATTAGCAGCGGGGATTCGATTCAAGTAATGTCAATCGGGTCAGCGCTCAGCAAGGCATTTTGAAGGAATAAAAGTGCATGATCAACTCATTTTCTGTCATCGTCCCAGTGCTGAATAAAGAAAATGAGATTATTCGCACATTGGAAAGTATTGATGCCAGCATCGCTTTCTTTCATCAGCATCATGACGGCACTCAAGCGGTTCATTCCGAACTGATTGTGGTTGATGAAGGATCGACTGATCGCACACCAGCATTGCTTGAAGCGTTTAGTCAAAATAAACCTTATTTCAAAGTAATTAAGCACTTCAGAAGCCTAGGTATTGGCCCTGCCAGAAACACTGGAGCCAAGATTGCGAAGGGCGATATTCTATTTTTCTGTGATGGTGATGACTTAGTTTTCAAAGAGCATATTTATCTCTGCTTTATGCTGCTCAACCATCAGCCCACTCCAGGTGAAACAGCGCTGAAGAACGTTGAAATTACGGTTGGCGATAAATCCTATCCACTGACATTACCGCCGCATCCAGTTGGCATTGTAAGGACGGGTGTGCAGATGCAAGACGCACTTCATCCCTATTGGAAAGCCGCGATCGAAAATACGCTTGCCCTCAATTTATGCATCCGTCGAGATTGTCATGAATTTATCGAAGGCTTTCCTGAAGCACCCGTTTATAAGCAAATTGGTGGGTGTGAAGATGTGTCCTATGATTTGTGGATGGCGAAGTTTTTTAAGGTACTCAAAGTCGAGATTGAAACGGTTGAGTATATTCGCTATCCCGGCAACAATTTCGATCGGCAGCTGAAGAAATTTCAAGCGGCACCGGATCAATACCAGGATGAAACACCGCCAGAGGAACAAGCGCTTCACTTGCTGCGACGAAAATTGGAGCACGATCGCTTTAGCTATCTCACCGAAAAGTTCAAAAAAGTGACCTGGAATGCTGCCTTTTTTCCTATTTTGAACTGGCAGCAGCTAGCTAACGATTATTTAGCACAAGACTGCTACTCCGAAGCCATTACGCTGTATGAACAGGGCATGGTTGCAGAACCTGACACCCGCGAAAACGTTAGAAACATTCTAGCAGCGGCTTACAATAACTTCGGCTCCGCGTTCCACAAACAAGGCGATCTGGAGCACGCAGGTCTTTATTTCAAAAAGGTGATCGATCTGAATCCAACCCTCTCTTCTGGTGATCTTGCGAGAGTCCACTTTAACCTGGGTACGGTGCTGCATAAGCAGAGACAATTTGAGCAAGCAATACCGTATTTGCAAAAAGCGGTTGCCCTACAACCCGGCTTTCCAGAGGCGATCGCAGAACTTTCAGCCGTAACGAATCAATGGCAACTGCTGACGAAAGGCTATCAGTTTTCGAGCGGCTTTGCTGCGGCTGATCTCACCCCCTTGTCGAGCTATTTCGATCGCTTTAAGTCAGTCGCACTGAACGCCTTAGAGATTGGGAGCCGCGATGGACGCGTCACCTGCTGGCTACTGGACAATGTGTTACTTCAACCAGCCGCAACGATCACCTGCGTCGATCGCTTTGAAGGCTTGACTGATGAGCAACCGATTTTGGAGCGTTTCGAGGCAAATATTGCTCGTACAGGTGCGGCTGAAAAAGTGCGTCAGATCGCTGGCAAGCCGGGTGAGGTATTGCGATCGCAGCCCAACCATCATTACCCATTAGTCTATGTCGGTGGTATGACAACTGCCAGCGAAACACTCGAAATAGCGGTACTCAGTTGGAGTTTGCTCACCGTTGGCGGCGTGATTGTCTTTGCAGACTATGAGTTGAAGCCAGGGCAAACCCTGACTGAACTGCCACCCAAGAGCGCGATCGAGGCCTTCGCCAATCTGTTTAGCAATAAGCTCAGGCGACTCTATCAAGGCAGCGCAGTACTACTGGAGAAAATCGCAGAGTAGGGGCAGGACGTGCCATGCCCTTACGTTTGGCGTTCTACCCACAGCGCCAACTCTGCGGCAACGCGCTCAAACACCCCTTGCCAGCTTCCCCGTTGCCGTTGCCGAAACAGTCGCATGGTGGGATACCAGGGGCTATCGTCTCGCTCTAGCAGCCAACGCCAATCGGGGGCAACCGAGAGCAGTAACCAAACAGGCTTGCCCAATGCGCCTGCTAGATGGGCAACCGCCGTATCGATCGTGATTACTAAATCGAGTTGAGCGATCGCCGCCGCCGTAGCCGTAAAATCGTCCAGTGACGCACTCAAAGACTGAATGGGCAACTCAGCCAGGGCTTGGAGATCCGCCTCTGGAGCACCTTTTTGCAAGCTAAAGAAAGCAATTCCGGGCAACTGGCACAACGCTCGAAACTGTTCGATCGCGCAGGAACGGTAGCGATTGTTTTTGTGATCAGGATTCCCTGTCCAGGCAATGCCGACTTTGAGACGAGTGCCTGGTGGCACCTTTAAACGCAACGGATGGTCAACGGGTGGAGACAGGTAAGCAACCGGAGCGGGAATCGTCTCTAACGTTGTGCTGCACAGATGCGGCAAACTGAGTAACGGTGCATGAACATCGAAGTCTGGTAGCGGCGCACCTTGAGCAATTAATTGGTCAATACCTGCCGCTGTTTCAAGCAAACGCAACAGAGACGGCTGACACTCGACAATTACCCGTCCCCCTCGATCGCGCACCAGGGCGGCATAGCGAATGAATTGAATCGTGTCTCCAAAGCCTTGCTCTGCGTGAAGCAGGATTGTTCTACCTATCAGCGGCGATCCATCCCAAAGCGGTTGCGCAAACAATCGGGGTGCCCAACCAGGCTGCCGCCAGCGCCACTCGTATTCCTGAAAACCCTGCTGCAAAGCGCCTGTGAGCAACAGGGCATGACCTAAGTTCTTGTGCGCACCGGCCGAATTGGGAGCCAGCTGAGTGGCAGTGCGATAGTGGGCGATCGCTTCCTCCAGCCGACCCAACCGTCGCAACAGAAAGCCCTGATTGTAATACGCATCCACAAACTCAGGCTTCAGCGCGATCGTCTGCTGGCTATGGAACAAGGCATCTTCTAAGCGATCCTGCTTTTGCAGCACCAAGGCCAGGTTGTAGTGAGCCTCTGCATAATCTGGTTTGAGCGCGATCGCACGGTTGAAATGGGCGATCGCGTCCTCATAGCAACCTTGCTCCTGCAATGCTGTCCCCAAATTGCCCCAGGCTTCAGCGGCATCAGGCTGTAGTTGCACCACCCGTTGCAGAAAGGGAATCGCCGCTACTGCTTGCCCCACACTACACAACGCAACCCCTAGAATTTGTAGTGCTTCTACCTGATCAGGCTGCTGTTGAAGGATTTGACGACAAACCTGTTCAGCTTCAGCAAAGTTACCGTTGTAGTAATGCTGGAGGGCGATGGGGAGTGAGGTGTGGGGTGTGGGGTGTGGGGTGTTTTGAGTTTTGAGTTTTGAGTTTTGAGTTTTGAGTTTTGAGTAGCGCTTTGCGCCGCTACGTTAGAGAGTTTTGAATTGATCCTGGCTTCTGACTCCTGACTTTTGACTCCTGACTTCCGACTCCCTCTAACGTCATTGATTCCTGCTTCGCTTGTGGAAGCAACAACGTTAACTCCTGACTCGTGGTTCCTAACTGCTGACCGCTGACTCCTAACTGCTGACTGCTGACTGCTGACCGCTGACCGCTTTTCCCCTTCTTCTCCCAACACCTCCCGCACCTGCGCGATCACTCCTGCCCAATCGCCATATCCAGGCTGCCGAAACACCCTCATCGTGGGATACCAGGGGCTATCATCACGCTTGAGCATCCAGCGCCAGTCGGGAGCAAAGGGTAGCAGTAGCCAGACGGGCTTACCCAATGCACCGGCTAAATGGGCCACTGACGTATCAACCGCAATCACCAAATCAAGCTGGTTGATCAAAGCGGCTGTGTCCACAAAGTCGTGCAGGTGTTCTCGTAGGTCGTGGATGTGAGGTTGCGTTTGTAGTAGTGCCCGATCGCCCGAAGACAATTCTTTTTGCAGACTATAAAGGGCAATGCCGGGAAGATCTGCCAGCAATAGAAGTAGATCTAATGGACAGGCGCGAGTACGGTTATAGGGGTTTTGTGGGTTGCCCTCCCAGACGATGCCGATTTTGAGTGTGGGGTGTGGGATGAGGAGAGGGGGTATGGGGTGTGGGGTGTGAGGTGTGGGGTGTGGGAGGTAGGGGATGGTAGCGGGTACGGTGTCCAGGCTGATGCCCAGGATGTGGGGCAGGCTCATGAGGGGAGCGTGGACATCGAAGGCAGGGGGCGTGCTGCCGTAGGAGACGATCGCCTGAACATGAGGCATACCTTTGAAGAGGTTCATCAAGGGCGTATGGCATTCCAGGATGATCCGTCCGCCGAGTTGGGCGACCAGCGGCACATAGCGAACGAACTGGATCATGTCGCCCATACCCTGTTCGGCGAGTAGGAAAATGGTCTTGCCGTCTAGGGGCGAGCCATCCCAGCGGGGCTGTGAAAAGGGTCGCAACGGCTGAAAAGTGGGCAGTTTGACCTGCCAACGCCATTCGTACTCAGCAAAGCCAGCTTGCAGGTCGCCATCCAACAGAAGTGTTAAGGCTTTGTTCCAGTGTGCTTCCGCAAAATTTGGTTCGATCGCCGTTGCCTGGTTGTAATACCCCACGGCTTCTTGCAACTCGCCCCGATCGCGAATGATGTTGCCCCAGTTGTTGTATGCCTTGGCGTAGTCTGGCTTGAGCGCGATCGCCCGTTGATAGTGCGTAATGGCTTGCTCAAAGTCGCCCAATTCTTTCAGCGCATTGCCCAGGTGGTTGTGTGCCTGCGAGAAGTCTGGTTTGAGCGCAATCGCCTGCCGATAACAAGCCGCCGCCTGTGCAAACTGCTCCTGTGCAAAGTAGATGAGCCCCAGGTTGTTGTGAGCATCGGCATATTGGGGGCGTAGCGCGATCGCTTTCTTGTAGTGCGCGATCGCTTCATCCGTCCGTCCCTTATGGCGTAGGGCATTCGCAAAATTGTTGTGTGCATCAGCATGATCTGGCTTGAGCGCGATCGCTTTTTCGTAATGCGCGATCGCCTCGTCAATGCGATCTTGCTCCTGAAGCGCGACTGCCAGATTATTGTAGGTATCGTAATGATCGGGACTGGCTACCAGCGCACGACGATAGGCAGCGATCGCATCGTCAAACCGCCGCTCCTGATGCGCAATCATGCCCAGTAAATGCCACGCCTCCGATTGCTCCGGCTGCTGCTCCACCACCTGACGACAAAGCTGCTCCGCCTCTTGATACCGTCCCGCTTGATGATGGCGCACCGCGTCTTTGAGTGCTTGTGGAAGAGGTGATTTGGGGGTGTGGGGTGTGGGGTGTGGGGTGTGGGAAGAGAGTTTTGAGTTTTGAGTAGCTCTTTGCGCCGCTACGCTAGAGAGTTTTGGGTTTTGAGTTTTTCTGATTCCTGCCTCCTGCCTCCTACCTCCTGCTTCCCTTGCTTCCCCTGCTTCCCTTCCTGCCTTATGCCTCATGCCTCCTGACCGCTGACCGCTGACCGCTGACCGCTGACCGCTGACCACTAGCACTTCTCTTACCTGCTCTATCACGCTCTCCCAATCGCCGTAGGCAGGCTGACGAAACAGGCGCATGGTGGGATACCAGGGGCTATCGTCGCGCTGTTGCATCCAGCGCCAGTCGGGGGCGAAGGGCAGTAAGAGCCAAACGGGTTTTCCTAGCGCGCCTGCTAAATGCGCGATCGCGGTGTCTACTGCAATGACGAGATCAAGCTGATGGATGAGGGCAGCGGTATCCACAAAGTCGTGCAGGTGCGATCGCAAATCCTGCACGTTGGGGTTCGCTTCCAGTTGTTGCTGGTCTGCCAAAGAGGGCTCTTTTTGCAAGCTATAGAGTTGGACATTGGGCAAGGCTGCCAGTGTTAGAAGTCGCTCTAGCGGGCAGGCACGACTGCGGTTGTAGGGGTTTTGCGGGTTGCCTTGCCAGACGATGCCGATGTTGAGTGAGGGGTGAGGGGTGAGGAGAGAGGGGATGGGGTGTGGGGTGTGGGGTGTGGGGTGTTGAAGGTAGGGGATGTCAGCGGGAACCGTCTCCAGGGTGGTGTTGAAGAGGTGGGGGAGGCTTAGTAGCGGGACATGGACATCAAAATTGGGTAGGGGGTTGCCGTAAGGGATGAATTGCTGAATGCCTGCAACACCCTGGAGTAAGTTCATCAAAAGGGGCTGGCACTCGACGATGACTCGTCCGCCGCGTTGGGCGACCAGTGAGGCATAGCGGATGAATTGAATGGTGTCGCCCATGCCCTGTTCGGTGTAGAGCAGGATGGTTTTACCGTCTAGTGGCGTACCGTCCCAGAGTGGCTGGGGGAACGATCGCGCTGGGTTTTGTTCTCGAAATTTGCTCCACTGCAAGCGCCATTCGTAGCCAGCGAAACCTTGCGCCAAATCGCCTGTAAACAGTTGCGTGAGGGCTTTGTTCCACTGCGCCTCCACAAAATCGGGATTGATTGCCAGGGCTTGTTCGTAAGCCGCAAAGGCGGCGTCAATATCACCGTGGTTGCGTCGAGCGATGCCGAGGTTGTTGTAAGCTCCTGTGTAGTCGGGTTGCGCGACGATCGCCGCCTCCAAGTGCTCAAACGCCTCCGCAAACGCACCCTCTTGCTGGAGTAAGTTGCCCAAATTACTGCTAATTTCGGCATAGTTGGGGTTGATTGCTAACGCCTGACGATAACAGTCGATCGCGGCCTCAATATGACCCTGTTCCTGGTAGGTGTTGCCCAGGTTGTTATGCACTTCAGCATAGTCGGGACGAATGGCAAGCGCTTCGTGAAAGTGAGCGATCGCGTCGTCAAACTTTCGCTGTTCTTTTAGCACAGAGCCTAGGTTGCTGTGGGCTTCCGCAAAGTGCGATCGCAAACTGAGTGCCCGCTCGTAATGCGCGATCGCGTCTTCTAGCTTGCCTTGCTCCTGGAGCGCGTTGCCCAGGTTGTTGTGCGCTTCGGGATACTCCTCCCGCAACGCCAGTGTGTCACGGTAGATCTTAATAGATTCCTCCAGCTTGCCTTGCTGCTGAAGGACGTTGGCGAGTGCGTGATGCGCTTCAAGATAGGCTGGCTTCAGCGCGATCGCCTGCTGATAGTGCACGATAGCATCCTCCAACTTGTCCTGCTGCTGCAGCGTATTGCCCCAAGCGTGATGTGCTTCAGGATAATTGGCTTTGAAGGCGATCGCCTGTTGGTAATAGTTAACCGCGTCCTCAAACTGTCCCTGACGCTGCAAAGCGACGCCCAGATTGTGATGCGCCTCTGCATAGTTGGGCTTCAGGAGAATGGCTTCCCGATAGTGGGCGATCGCGTCATCGAACTGCCCCTGATCTTTGAGCGCAATGCCCAGGTTGTTATGCGCTTCGGGGTAGTGAGGTCGTAAGGTGAGGGCTTTCTGGTAGGCAGCGATCGCGCCGTCCAGGTCGCCCAGTTCCTTCAGCGCGTTGCCAAGATTGTTCGACGCTTCAACATGGTCTGGTTGTCGAGTGAGCGCTTGCTGATAGTGCGCGATCGCCTCGTCTAACTTGCCCTGCCCTTTGAGCGCAATGCCCAGGCTGTTGTAGGCATCGGGATTGTCGGGTTGCACGGTCAGCACCGTTTCAAAGCAGGCAATCGCCTCTTCAAAACGATGCTGCTGGTAGACCAGCGCACCTAAAAGATTCAGGGCGTCTACAGCATGAGGCTGCTGCTCAATGATCTGGCGGTAGGCAGATTCTGCCTCAGCAGTGCGTCCACTACGATGAAGTTGTAATGCAGCAGTCAACGAGTCGGGGGGAGGCGTCATTGGCAGGATTCCTATCCTGTGCTGGCAGTCTATTCTACCCGCCTCATCAGAGCGAGTAACAGCTCGTAATGGCCTGTAACGAAAAGGATCCAGCAGTCAGCGGTCAGAAGTCAGAAGTCCGGAGAAAACTAACTCAAAACTCTCTAGCAACGCGGCGCGAAGCGCTACTCAAAACTCTCATCCCCCTCCCCTCTACGGTTACTACCGCTCAGTGCATACGGCTTTCACTACTGCTGTAGCAGGGCCACCAGCGATACAGTATCAGTACACAAAAATACATACGGTCTCATGGGGAGCCGAACCCCACTACTGCAATTGATTTGATTCATCACAACTGAAGACGCCAGGTTCTGGCGATGTCCCTGTAACCGCTGCCTTTTGCTCTATCAGTTGTCTCATTTATCGCTACAAATGGCGTGGTAGGAGAACCAATCATGTTTGAACTGTTCACAGAAAAAGCCATTCGGGCAGTGATGCTGTCCCAGGAAGAAGCCCGTCGTCAGGGACACAACCTAGTTGGCACTGAGCAAGTGCTGCTAGGCATCCTCCGTGAAGAAACAAGCCTTGCCGCACAAATTTTGGTTGATCTGGGCGTCACCTTAGACGCAGCTCGCACTGAATGTGAAAAAATTGTGGGTCGTGGCACAGGAAGCATCCCAGCAGAATTGCCTTTCACACCCAGAGTTAAGCGCATGTTTGCTGAAGCAATGCAGCAAGCGCAACAACTTGGGCAGAGCCTTGTCACGCCTGAACATCTGCTGCTGGCATTGACACAAGGCAACGAAACAGTTGCTACTAAGGTGCTGCAAACGCTTAATGTTGATCCGTTTCAGGTGCAAGATCGCATTTTGCAGGCGATCGGTCTTGAGACGATTGGCGAAGCGGCTGTGCCTGTGGGTGGGCGTGAAGCCTCACCATTCACCAGCCGTAGCAATGCCCAAACGCTGACCCTAGAAGAATTTGGCACTAACCTGACCCGGCTTGCGGCTGCAGGCAAGATCGATCCCGTTGTGGGTCGCCAAACTGAAATCGAACGCGTCGTACAGATTCTCGGTCGCCGCACCAAAAACAACCCGATTTTGATTGGGGAACCGGGTGTGGGGAAGACCGCGATCGCCGAAGGGCTTGCCCAGCGTATCATCAGTGGTGATGTACCCAGCAACCTCGAAGACAAGCAGGTGATTAGCCTCAATATGGGTTCGCTCGTGGCTGGTACCCGCTATCGTGGTGAGTTTGAAGAACGCCTAAAGAAAGTGGTTGCCGAAGTGCAAGCCAACAAAAACATCATTTTGGTGATCGACGAAGTGCATACACTCGTCGGTGCCGGATCGACTGAAGGCAGTATGGATGCGGCGAACTTGCTGAAGCCAGCCCTTGCACGCGGCGAACTGCAATGCATCGGAGCCACCACCCTGGATGAATACCGTCAGTACATTGAGCGTGACGCCGCGTTGGAACGTCGGTTCCAACCAGTTCAGGTGGGTGCGCCCAGCGTCAGTGAAACGATCGAAATCCTGTTCGGTCTGCGCGATCGCTACGAGCAGTTCCACAAAGTCAAGATCGAAGACACTGCGTTAGTTGCGGCAGCGACACTATCCGATCGCTACATCGCCGATCGTCATCTACCTGATAAAGCGATCGACCTGATCGACGAAGCAGGTTCGCGTGTGCGGTTGGCACAGACCCAGCACTCCCCCACCAAAGCCTTCCGCAAGGAACTGCGGCAGGTCACGAAGGATAAAGAAGCAGCCGTCAATGCTCAGGATTTCGACGCGGCTGGGAAGTTGCGTGATCGGGAGCTAGAGCTAGAAGCGCAAATTAGCGGTCAGCGGTCAGCCGTCAGCGGTCAGCCATCAGACTCAACTCAACACTCTCTTCCCCACACCCCACACCCCACACCCCACACCCCAGCCGTAACAGAGGACGACATCGCCCAAATCGTCGCTTCCTGGACAGGCGTGCCCGTGCGGAAGCTGACTGAACTGGAATCTGAGCAACTCCTGTACCTTGAAGATGCGTTGCATGAGCGGGTGATTGGTCAGGATGAAGCCGTCAAGTCAACAGCTCGTGCGCTTCGACGGGCACGGGTGGGGCTGAAGAGTCCCGATCGCCCGATCGCGAGTTTCTTCTTTTCAGGTCCCACAGGGGTTGGCAAAACAGAACTGGCGAAAACGCTGGCGGCCTACTTCTTTGGCAGTGAAGAGGCCATGATTCGGTTAGACATGTCTGAGTTTATGGAAGGGCACACGGTGTCCAAGCTGATTGGTTCACCTCCGGGTTACGTAGGCTACGGTGAAGGCGGACAGTTGACTGAAGCAGTGCGGCGTAAGCCTTACTCAGTGGTGCTCTTCGACGAAATCGAGAAAGCCCATCCCGATGTCTTCAACCTCATGCTGCAACTGTTGGATGACGGTCGCTTGACGGATGCTCAAGGTCGGACGGTCAACTTCAACAACACGCTGGTCATCATGACCTCAAACGTGGGTTCCAGAGTGGTTGAAAAAGGCGGCAGTGGGTTTGGGTTTGAGTTTGCCAGTCAGGCTGATGCACAGTACAGCCGGATGCAGGCATCGGTGAATGAAGAACTCAAACAGGTCTTCCGTCCCGAGTTCCTGAACCGTCTGGACGAGATCATCGTCTTCCGTCAACTGACCCGTGATGAAGTGAAGCAAATTGCGGATCTGCTCATCCGTGACGTGGCGACCAATCTCACCGATCGCGGCATTGCCCTGCAAGTCACCGATCGCGTTAAGGATCGGCTGGTAGTCGAAGGCTACAATCCTAGCTACGGTGCCCGATCGCTCCGTCGAGTGATTACCCGCTTGCTCGAAGATGCCCTGGCAGAAGCCTTGCTGTCGGGAACGATTAAGGAAGGCGATACTGCGATCGTTGATCTGGATGATGACAATAACGTTGTGGTTCATCCGGCAGCACTAGCAGAACGGCTGTTAGAAGCGATCGTCGCTTAAAAGCTGATCAAGTTTTACAACGTATGCCCTGCACTTCAATGGTGTAGGGCTTTTTCATAATAATTGATCGTTTTTCGACTGATGATTGCAGTCTCTCATTGTGTTGAGCGATCGCATTGAATTGGCGTGTTTTGATGCAGAAGTTGTTGGGGCGATCGTTCTGATCGTGTATTGGCTAGATTAGACAGGACTTTAAAGGAAACCAGCCCGAAGAAATCCTGAACCTTTCGGGCTAAGCAGCAGGTAGGGCGTATGATGCGGAAAAGCGAAGCCGTTCGGGGGAGTTGGAAGGACAAGACTGTGGTGTGGTCAGACGGCGTGCGGGGGTTGCCCCTATGAGTACCAAGCGTTTTCGCGTCGCCTTCTCCTTTGCGGGAGAAAAGAGAGATTTTGTCAAAGCGATCGCGTCCCTTCTAGCTCAGCAATTTGGTGAGGATAAAATCCTCTACGACAAGTATCACGAGGCAGAGTTTGCCCGATATGACCTCGGCATTTATCTACCGAAGCTCTACGGTGAACAGTCAGACCTCATCGTCCCGGTGCTCTGTCCGAATTATGATACGAAGCGCTGGACGGGTTGGGAATGGATACACATCTATGGGTTACTCACCAAGGCAGATGGCTATCGCGTCATACCCTGCCGGTTCGAGTACGCCAACGCGGATGGTCTTAGCCCCGCCTCTGGTTTCATCGAACTCGATCAAAAGACTCCAGAGCAAGCCGCCACACTCATTCTCGAACGGCTTGCCCTCAATGAAGGTAGGCCCAGGGATCACTACACAAAGGACTCCGGCAGCGGCGGAACGCATTCCAGCGCAAACATCCCCCACAACCTCCCGCGCCTGCAATCCTTCTTCGGACGCGAGGCTGAGTTGCAGAAAATCGCCGAAGCCCTTGCACCCGATGCGCGGGGTTGGGGGGCGCTGATTGATGGCCCCGGTGGTATCGGCAAGACCGCACTCGCCATCCGTGCCGCCGAATTAGTCCCTGCCGGGCGCTTCCGGCGCATCATTTTCCTCTCGTCGAAAGAGCGCGAACTCACCGCCGATGGGCAGCGGGCGCTGGGATACTTCGTGCTGCCGAGCTATCTGGAAATGCTTAATGCCATTGCCCGTGAGTTAGGGCAACCGGACCTGGCGAAAGCCCCGGAAGCCGAACGTTCAGAAGTCATCCTACGGGCTTTGCGGGAGGCGGACGTCTTGCTGGTGCTCGACAATCTGGAGACCCTCCCAGAAACCGATCGCGATCGGCTGTTCACCTTCCTCAATCGTCTTCCCCGTGGCTGTAGCGCCATTGTCACCAGCCGCCGTCGGTCGGATGCCAGCGCTAGCATCCTGCGCCTTGATAGACTCGACTGGCCCGCTGCCCAGTCCCTCCTCGCCGATCTGGCACAGCACAATGACCGGCTGGCTCCCACTACCGAGCCAGAACGCCGCGCCCTCTATGAGGAAACCGGTGGCAACCCGCTGTTGATGCGCTGGGTCGTGGGGCAGCTCGGACTGGGGCGCTGCAAAACCATCGCCGCTGCGCTCGACTTTCTGCGCCGTGCGCCAGCAGAGAATAACCCGCTGGAATTTGTCTTTGGTGACCTGCTCGACACCTTCACCACCAACGAAACCCAGGTTCTCGCTGCGCTCACCCATTTCACCCGGCTGATGCCGACAACGTTCATCGCCGAACTCGCCAGCCTCAATGAAGCCGCCGCCCAGGGTGCCCTGAGCGATCTTGCCAACCGGGCACTGGTGCTGCCAGACGCAGAGGAACGCCACTTTGCCCTCGTGCCCCTGGTTGCCGACTTCCTGCGGAAGCAAAAGCCAGAGGTCGTGGCGGAGACCGGCAACCGCCTGGAGCAGCGCGCCTATGCCCTCATCGTCGAGAACGGTTATCGGGAGTATGATCGCTTCCCGGTGCTGGATGCCGCCTGGCCCACTGTTGCCGCCGCGATACCGCTGTTTCTCGCCGGTCCCAATCCCCGCCTGCAAACAGTGTGCACTGCGCTCCAAACCTTCCTCAACTTCACGGGCCGCTGGGATGAATGGCTCTCCCTCAACCAGCAGGCGGAAGCCAGGGCGATCGCGGCAGGCGATTGGAACAAGGCGGGTTGGCGGGCCTATCAAGTGGGAGAGATTCACAGGCTGCGCCAGCAGGCGGACGCAGTGCTGGACTGTGCCGACCGGGCGGCGGCGCATTGGCAGTCCGCGGGTGCTCGTGAGCGGGCTACCGCCATCCACTTGCGTGGCAAAGGGCACCAGTTAAAGCAGGATTACCCCGCCGCGCTCAGCGCCTACCGCGAGGCGCTCGACCTGTATCGCAGTTTGTCTGCCGAGAGCGAGGAGGTGGCCCTCACCCTGAATAGCCTCGCTGATATCGAGCAGCGCTCCGGCGATCTCACGGCGGCAGAGCAGGATTATCGCGAAGCGCTGCGGGTAGCCCGGGCGATCGGTGACGCTGAGGGCGTGGCCAGCTATACGGGCAATCTGGCTGCGCTGGTCCTGGATCGGAAAGACTGGTCGGGGGCCGAGACTCTTGCCCGCGAGGCTCTGCCCTTAGCAGAAAAGGTGGGTCGCCAGCAATTGATTGCCTCCAATTGCCGCCGCATTGCCAAAGCCCTGGTGCGCCAGGGCCAGGCCGCCGAGGCTCTGCCCTACGCCCGTCGGGCCGTGACCATCTACACCCAACTCGGCTCACCCGACCTCGCCAGTGCCCAGGCGACGCTGCGGGAGTGCGAGGGCTGATCGCCGTAGGCTGGGTTGATGACAGGCAACAACTGCTCTCTGTGCATGGTTAGTCTCAGGTAGCCCGTATGAGTTGAGAGGAAGATGTGGATAAATACATCATTACAAGAGAAGAAATTGAGACATACGAAGGCGTTGCTAAAACTCATTTTCTCAATGTCAATGCTCGTCGATTGAATAAATCGTTGGGAGACCTGACAGGCTTATCTGGTTTTGGGTTTCATATCATCGAGATCCAACCTGGCTATGACTCGACTGAGTTACATAAGCACTACCACGAAGATGAGTGTGTCTATATTCTTGAAGGCGAGGCAGAAGCAACGATCGGAGACAACACCTAAACCCCATCCATGTTGAGACCTGGAGTTTTTGAGCATAGTCTAACGGAGTTTGGAGATCCTAACGGGTAGGCTTTCCAGCCATATTCTCGAAACTACGGTTTTCAAGCTGGACGAGGTATATCCTGTAAAAGCAGGCGATTTTATCGGTTATCGGGCTGGTGGAGAACCACATAAGCTTAGAAATAACGGTAACACCTTGTTAAAGTGCATCGTTGTTGGTCAACGCCTTGAGCATGACGTTGGTGATTATCCAAACCTGAAAAAGCGCATTTATCGAAACAAAGGCTTGAAATGGAACCTTGTCGATCTTGAAACCATTGATGAGCCAATTGCCGGGAAAAAGACCTGACAATTGCTAAACATGGCAGAATTACTGGCTCTGTACCGTTGGCAAACCAACTTGTTGAGCACCTTGATTGTCCTGGAATTGAATCGGAGAGGCTATTTGCCGTTGCTGAACTATGATCGCTAACGTCCAAAGGGTATGACCAATGTTCAGCAACGGTATTCATCACGTCGCGATTATTTGCTCTGACTATGAGCGATCGAAGCACTTCTACGTCAACATCCTGGGCTTCCCCATCATCCAGGAAACCTTTCGAGCGGCTCGCAATTCCTACAAGCTGGATTTAGATGTGGGCAATAGTGGGGCGATCGAGCTGTTTTCCTTTCCCAATCCGCCCGATCGGCCCAGCAAACCAGAAGCCTGTGGACTCAGACATCTCGCCTTTAAAGTCGATGACCTGGATGCCTCTGTTGCCTACCTCACCACCAACGGCATCGCTGTCGAAGCCATTCGCACCGACGAACTCACCAGCAAACGCTTCACCTTCTTCAAAGACCCAGATGGATTGCCTTTGGAGCTGTATGAAATATAGGGAGAGCATTCAGCTATTAGCTATCAACCGTCAGCAATGAGCGGTCAGCAGCTAGCCATTACCGCTGACCACTGACCGCTGACCACTCACTCCTCTCACCGCTCACCTCCCCTCATTCACTCCTCTCACCGCTCCCATGTGTTCCGCAACACTTTCCATTCAAAGCCATTTCTGGGAGGATCTCAGCAAAGAGCCACAGGTAGATTCATGACAAGAGCGAGAGAGGCCAAGCCAGAGCTTAACCTGAGTGACCCGCAATACTATTTCAACCGCGAGTTGAGCTGGCTTGAGTTTAATCATCGTGTCTTGCATGAAGCCCTTGACCCGCGCACGCCGCTGCTAGAACGGTTGAAGTTTTTGGCGATCTTTAGCTCCAACCTGGATGAATTCTTCATGGTCCGGGTGGCGATTCTGACGCAGCAAGTTGAAGCAGAGGTCGATAAGCTGACTCCCGATGGCAAAACGCCAAAGCAGACACTGGACGCGCTGAGTCAACGTTTGCGCCCAATGGTGACCGAGCAGCATCGCCACTTCGAGCATGTACTGCGTCCACTCTTGCTTGAAAACGGGGTTCATCTCCTCAACTACATGGATCTAAACCAGGAACAGCGACGCTATTTGCAGCAATTTTTTGAGCAGCGAGTGTTTCCCATTCTGACCCCGCTGGCGGTTGACCCCGCCCATCCGTTTCCCTACATCTCCAACCTCAGCCTCAATCTGGCAGTGCTGGTGAAAGATCCCATCACGCACAAAGAGCTGTTTGCCAGGGTTAAAGTGCCCAATAGTCTACCTCGCTTTGTCACGCTGCCCTCAGACCTGCATCCGCCCGATCGCACCTGCGTCTGGGCTGGTGTACCGCTAGAACAGGTAATTGCCCACAATTTGGAGCTGCTTTTTCCGGGCATGAATATCCAGGAGTATTCCTTGTTTCGGATTACGCGCGATGCCGATCTGGAACTGGAAGAGGACTTAACTCACGACCTGCTGCTAGTGATTCAACAAGAGCTGCGGAAGCGTCGTATGGGCGGTGCAGTGGTGCGACTGGAGATTGAAGCCTCTGCCTCGAAAGCCGTGCGCGATCGCCTGATGCAAGAAAAGGAATTGACCGATCGTGATGTCTACGACGTTGAGGGTCTGTTGAACCTCAAGGATCTGATGTCGTTGTTAGCTGTACCGCTACCAGACTTGAAAGATGAGCCCTGGACGCCCGTAGTACCCGCTCGGCTGCGTCAACTCACGGAGACGACAGCGGATGTTACGTTGCCCTCAGAGACAGGGGAAGATATTTTCACGATCATTCGTCAGCAAGATTTACTGGTTCATCACCCCTACGAGTCATTCACGGCATCGGTCGAACACTTTATTACCCACTCTGCCCACGATCTAGATGTGCTGGCAATCAAAATGACGCTGTATCGCACGTCTGGCGATTCGCCGATCGTCAAAGCCTTGATTACAGCTGCGGAAAATGGGAAGCAGGTTGCCGTCTTAATCGAACTGAAAGCCCGTTTTGATGAAGAAAATAACATCAACTGGGCGCGGCGACTGGAAGAAGCGGGCGTCAATGTCATTTACGGCGTGGTCGGCTTAAAAACTCACACCAAAGTAGTTCTGATTGTGAGACAGGAAGGCGATGACATCCGTCGCTATGTGCATATTGGCACGGGAAATTACAATTCCAAGACCGCGAAGCTCTACACCGATCTAGGGCTGTTTAGCTGTAAAGAAGACCTGGGAGCAGATTTGACCGATCTGTTCAACTTTCTCACCGGCTACTCGCGGCAACAGTCGTATCGCAAGCTGCTCGTAGCTCCAGTGAATCTGCGCGATCGCATGATTGCCCTTATTCGTCGAGAAGCCGAACACGCCAGTCGGGGCGATCGCGGTCGCATCATCGCCAAAATGAATTCTCTGGTTGACCCCAAAATTATCAAAGCTCTGTACGAAGCGTCTCAAGCGGGTGTGGAGATTGACCTGATTATTCGCGGTATGTGCTGCCTCCGTCCCAGCGTCCCAGGCGTGAGCGATCGCATTCGGGTGGTCAGCATTGTCGGTCGCTTTTTGGAACATTCCCGCATCTTCCATTTCCACAACAACGGGGAGGAAGAGGTATTCATTGGTAGTGCCGACTGGATGCCCCGCAACCTGGATCGTCGCGTCGAAGCCATCACACCGGTTGAAGAGCCATCACTCGCAGCGAAACTCCGCGCCATTCTGGATATTTTCTTAGCCGACAACCGTCACGCCTGGGATTTACAGCCCGACGGTGCCTACACACAACGGCACCCTCACGCTGCACCGGAACGCGATGCTCAAATCGAGTTAGCACAACAGGCACAGCAATAGGCGGAGAGACTGTTAAAACATAGCTATCAGCTTAAAACATAGCTATCAGCTTAAAACATAGCTATCAGCTATCAGCTATCAGCTATCAGCTTTTCACTGACCACTGACCACTGACCACTGACGACTAACCGCACGTTATTACGACAGCAAGTGAATACAAAGGCGATCGCGTCCCTTCGCCTTCGCTTCATACAGCGCTTTATCTGCCGCCGTGATCAGCGTTTCGGGCAAAAAGTTGAGAGTGCGATCGGGGATGCCGCTGGTCACGCCCAGGCTGAGCGTGACATACGGGCTCACACTAGAGTTGGGATGTTTGATCTGTAGTGCGTGCACGCTGGAGCGGATCATTTCGGCGACTTTTACCGCGCCATCGATCGGCGTACTGGGCAAAATCACCGCAAACTCCTCCCCGCCGTAACGTGCAGCCAGATCACCGGGGCGTTTGGCTACCGCACCGATCGCATTCGCAACCTGACGCAAGCAAGCGTCTCCAGCTCGATGCCCATACCCTTCGGCGTCGTTATAGCGTTTGAACAGATCCACGTCACAAAGAATCAGCGACAACGTCTCTCCATGCCGCATCATCCGTCGCCATTCCTGGTCAAGATGCGCATCCAGCATCATGCGATTAGCCAGTTGCGTCAAGGCATCGACCGTTGCCAATCGCTGAAACATTTTGGTCGCTGTTTCCAGTTGTTTCAATAACTGAGATTGTTGAATCAGCCTGCGCACACGTTGGCGCAAGACTGCCCAATGGATCGGCTTGGTAATATAGTCGGTTGCTCCGGCAGCAAACGCCCGATCGACCGAGATCTGGTCATCTAAACCGGTAATCATCAGCACTGGGGTATGGTCTGAACCAGGCAACGCTTGCAAATGGGCGCAGCATTCAAAGCCATCCATTACCGGCATCATGCCATCCAACAGCACAATGTCTGGTTGAAATCGAATGCACGCTTCAATGCCTTCTTCACCATTGGTCGCCTCAATAATCTGGTAGCTCCCTTTTTCTAAGAAACGCCGGATCTGAGTGCGCATCATGTTTTCGTCATCAACGAGCAGGATCAAGGGTGATGCTTTAGGCATAAAGGTGAGAGACTAAACTGTTCCGGTCAGCGAAAAGCTTGCAGGCGTCATGATGGTTGGTGTGATTGTTCATGCCTTAAAGCGACTGCAACGCGTTTGTATTCCGCTTCCAGGCGCACAGTGATTGCAAGGCTCTGGTCGATCGGTGCACTGAGAGCAATGGTTTCTAATTCCTGACAAACCTGACTGAGACCCATGGCACCGAGGGACGCACTGCTCGCTTTGAGCCCGTGGGCAACCCGTTGCACTTCCTTCAGGTTGTGTTGGTCGATGGCAGTGTGAGCTGTTTGCAAGAGGATAGGAGCCTCAGCAAGATAGCAATCAATTAATTCGGCAATCACTTCACTCCCAATTTCTCCCATTTCCTGCCGAAAAGAGGCCAAAACCGTTAAGTCCAACGCGGAGCGCTCTGGCTCTGGTGTGGGAGAAGTTTGGCAAAGTGGCGCAGCGGCCATCTCAGGGCTAGATTCAGGATGGTCAATCGTTATCTTTAAGGATGGGCAGAGACTGAGTACTTGAGCCAATTCCTCCATGCGCACTGGCTTACTGATATAGTCGTCCATGCCCGCTGCGAGGCAAATTTCGCGATCGCCCTGCATGGCATTAGCCGTCATCGCAATCAGGTAGGGCCGCCTCGGCACTTGCCATTGCTGACAGATACAACGAGCGGCTTCCAGCCCATCCATTTCTGGCATTTGCACGTCCAGCAACACCACATCATAGGGTTGGCGTTGCAACGCCTCTAAAACTTCCAGCCCATTCCCTGCGACATCGGCCCGGTAGCCCAAACGTTGCAACATGAGTAGGGCAATCTTCTGATTGACCAGGTGATCTTCTGCCAGCAAAATTCTGAGAGAGTGTACGCGATCGGCTGTAGCTTGGCAGTTGCTATTCACTAACGGTTGTGGTGTTGACATTGGCTGGGTACTAAACGTGTTGTTCAACGTTTTATAGAGTTGGGCGGCTTTAATAGGCTTATTGAGAAATGCTGCAAAGTGGAGCTGGTCTTCCTGAGACAGATTTTCGGGCTTGCCGATCGAGGACAGCATCACCAGCGGCAAGGACTGGCAGCTAGGGATGGTGCGCATTTCAGCAGCCAGCATCAAACCATCTATCACTGGCATTTGCATATCCAAAACTGCCAGATCAAAGCGTTCACCCCGGCGCATGAGCTCCAGAGCCTCTGCCCCAGAAGCCGCAGCCTGAGCCAGCATTTGCCAGGATTGAGTATACTGAGTCAGAATTTGTCGATTGGTTGCATTATCATCCACCAACAGCACTCGCTTACCCACCAGAGAGTGTTGTATGACAGGCGTTGCGACCTCTGGAGCAACCTGAGCGGCGATCGTAAAGTAGAAGGTAGAGCCAACCCCTGGCTGGCTTTCGACCCACATCTTGCCACCCATCAGCTCACTCAGTTTTTTGCTAATCACCAAGCCTAGTCCTGTCCCTCCGTACTGGCGAGTGGTCGAAGCATCAACCTGACTAAAGGCTTTGAAGAGTCGTTCCAGCTTCGTACTCGGAATGCCAATGCCGGTATCTTTAACAGCAAACCGGATTTCGTAGAGTGGGGAGACGTATTTGGCATAAGCTGTTTTGAGCGGAACAGCATCAAGCGGTTGGGCATCAACCGTCACCACAACCTCGCCTGCCTCTGTAAATTTAATGGCATTGTTGAGCAAGTTAACGAGAATTTGCCGCAGACGAGTGACATCACCGAGCAGCCGTTGGGGTACAGCAGGGGTACTCCAATAAGCGAGCTCTAGCCCTTTCTCAGAGGCTTTCGTTGCCAACAAATCCAGCGCTTCTTCAAGACAAGTCAGCGGACTGAAGGGATGTTGCTCCAGATCCAGGTTGCCCGATTCAATTTTGGAGAAGTCCAAAATGTCATTAATAATCGTTAAAAGAGAATCACTGCTGGTGCGGATGATTTCGATGTAATCCTGCTGCTGAGGCGTTAGTGACATATCGAGCAACAACCCAGTCATGCCAATAACGGCATTCATCGGCGTGCGGATTTCGTGGCTCATGGTCGCCAAAAAGTTGCTTTTTGCTTGGTTGGCTTTATCAGCCGCCAATCGTGCCTCCTGCAAGGCAACATTTTGGATGGTGAGTTGCTCTCGCTGCTGCATCTCTTGTTCCAGCAGTTGCGCTTGCGCTAGGGCAATACCAACCTGGTCTGCTAATTGAGTCAGCAGAGTGGTTTCATAGGTGTGCCAATGTCTAGGATGAGCACACTGATGCGCGATTAAAAGCCCCCAGAGACGGGGTTTACCGATCGTGCCCTGCGCTTGAATGATGGGAACGACCAGGTTAGCTTTGACCTGAAATTGAGTTAGCAGTTTTTTGTGACAGTTCGTTAAGGATGACTGGTCAAGATCGTCAATCGCCTGCGTTTTGCCTGCATCATACTGCCGCCAACCACCTGCTTTAAAACAGGTGTCTTCAATAGTGAGGCCAAGGGTCGATGTCCAACCAGCGGCAACGGATTCGACAACAACAGTCCCATCCCAGTCTGGCTCAAAGCGGTAGATGATGACTCGATCGGCCTGCAGAAACTGCCGCACTTCAGTCACAGTGGTAGTGAGAATTTCATCCAAGTTGAGTGACTGGCGAATCCGTGATGTGATGGCGTTAAGTAGATTAGCTCGATGGTTTTGGTGTTCCAGGTCTGCTTCTACCTGCTTGCGATCGGTGATATCCGTCACGCTACCTTCATAGCCGATTGGTTGCCCTAAGGCATCATAGACAAGGCGTGCATTTTCTGAAATCCAGATGCGTTCACCTGTTTTGCAATAGACCTGAGACTCAAAACCAGAAACCTTGCCATTCGCCTCGATTAACTGCACAAACGCCTGTCGCTGCACAGAATCGACATAAAGCTGCTGCTGAAGATCCGTAAGCGAAGCCATTAACTCATCTGGCGAGCGATAACCGTAGATGCTGGCCAGCATTGGATTCGCCCTGAGATACCGTCCTGTTAGCGTTGTCCGATAAAGCCCTTCTACTGCATTTTCAAAGAGATCGCGGTACTCTACTTCGGTCTGCTGCTGCACTAAAAGGGTGCGTGTGAGCGTTGCAACCGTCCGTCGTAGCTCTAATTGAGCGATGACCTGACGGGCGATCGCTGACAAGGCGTCTAGCTCCTGCTCCGTCAACTGTCTGGGACAATGGTCAAGGACACAGAGCGTTCCCAACGGGTAACCTTCTGGGTTGATTAAAGGGACTCCAGCATACGATCGCACATAGGGTACCCCTGTCACCAAAGGATTGGCAGCAAACCGCTGGTCGTCTAGAGTATCGGGCACAACCAACACATCTGGTTGCAGAATGGCATGAGCACAAAAGGCTACATCGCGACTTGTTTCGGTTGCTTCTAACCCAACACTTGCTTTGAACCACTGTCGGTGCTGGTCAAGCAGACTCACCAGGGCGATCGGCGTCCCACAGATCGAAGCAGCTAGCTTTGTCAGGTCATCGAACGCGTCTTCTGCTGCTGTATCGAGGACACAATAGCTCAACAGCGCTTCAATACGTTGGGCTTCGTTAGTGGGAAGTGGAGCCTGCATGACGGAGCAACTATGGAACAGAGAAAACCGCACAAACCAGACATTGTTGGCTTCATCCAAAACATGGACAAGCAACATTATCTTTATAGAGTGCCCACTGAGATCGTAAGAGACACCGACCCAATTTAATCGTTCAACCGAGGTTAAATCGCTGAAAGCGCACACTTAGGACGTACGCAGAAGAAAACCTCTACGTCCCTTAAAAAGGGCTTTAGAGCTTTCCCTCGTTTCAAGGTACGTCAGGGAAAATCGGGCTTTCAAGACTCAACTGCGTCAGTCTTATAGCTGTAGCCATACTGGTTAGGACGGGGTGCAGGGGTGGAACCCCTGGCTGGGGGCACCGCCCCCACGCCCCCTTTGATCCCAATGTCCTAAGCTTTGTGACAACAGCTATAGTACGGAGTCAGCCGTAGGGATCGGTTTGAGTGCGACGTCATCGGTTTCGCTGTAGCTGAAGGCAAACCCCCTACTGACGGAATCTGTATCGCGATCGTCATTGACAGCACCGCTCACATAAGAAACCACTGGCGTTGCCATCCCAACGCTCTCACTAGACTGGCAAAATCATGCCTTCTCGCGCCAGCACGCTATTAGGAAACACCGATCGCACGTCTGCTTCTACCTTGTCCAGAAAATCATCGCAATGGTTGGGGTCGTGGTGGAAAATGACTGCTTGCTTGACGCCTGCCGCTTTTGCTAGCTTAATGGCTTCCTGCCAGGTCGAGTGTCCCCAGCCAATCTTGGGTGCTTTGGGGTCGTGGTACTCTTCATCGGTATAACAAGCGTCATAGATCAAGATATCGGCATTGCGGGCGAGATGGAGTAGATTTTCATCCAGGTGATCGGGGTAGTGTTCAGTATCGGTGGCATAAACGACGGTACGCCCTTCCCATGTCACCCGATAGCCCATCGCCGAATTGGGGTGGTTAAGCGGTCCCGTCTCGATCGTGACAGCACCCAGTTGCATGATATCACCAGCAAGCAAATCATAAAACTTCAAATCAGACTGCATCACCTGAATCGGTACGGGAAAGTTGGGATGCAGCATTTGGTCGCTCAGCCGTTGCTTCATTGAAGCGCCATTGGGTGCGATCGCACCATAAATGTGAAAGCAGTTGCCCTTCACAAAGGCTGGGACAAAAAACGGAAACCCTTGAATATGATCCCAATGCGAATGACTGAAGAACATATAGGCTTCCACAGGCATCTGCTTGAGCAAATGCTTGCCCAGCATGCGCAGTCCTGTACCGCCATCAAAGATGAGTCGTTTACCATCCACTCGCATCTCTACGCAGGAGGTGTTGCCACCGTAGCGAACCGTCTCGCTGCCGGGAGCGGGAATGCTGCCTCGCACCCCCCAGAACTCAACAACGAACTCTGGCGATGGAGACACAGACTCGATGTCTGCACTTTGATTCTGGGGGTTGGATGCAGGTGAATCAGGATTTGACATGTCTGATCTGATTAGCCTTTTCTAACAAGTCTAGGAGATGATAAAAATGCTGCTTGAGCTTAGTTAAAAGGAGAGCGATCGAGGCAACTATTTTGAGGGTTCCAGGTATAGACTGAGCATTGATCACAGTCACAGGTTGATTGTGTCGTACTGCCTGATCCGTAACTATTTCATGAAGCCCGACTAGAACCGATGCAACAGTTCATTGTTATAGAGATCATCAACCATTCACCCTGAAGGGATCCAATACCGAACCTAATTCATAGATAGAATACATCGGTAAAGTTCTAATGTCCCACTTATACTTATGCTACCCATATAGTTAGCGTTGGCAGCAAGCAAGCTGCAATTGTGCCTAGCCGAAGGACAGCACCTCAATCGGACGATGTCAGCCTCTCTAAGAAAGAGTCAGAATAAACAAGAATGTAAAAGAATAGCATTCTTGACTGAGTCAATAGAACACACCTATTTCCTAAAACCAGGTGTCTCGAAGCAATCAGGATAATCTTAATATTCCCTAAATATAGATATTTTCAGCATGGCTTAGGAAGCATCATTCCTAAGCCATGCTTTATACAGAGGCAGAGTTCAATCTGCTTTTAGCCTTTACCGATGCCTGCCTTGATGCATTGTTCTACCAGCGGCAAGACCGCTTCAACATCCTTCCAACCAAGGATTTCAGTCACTTTCTTCTCCAGGTTTTTGTACGATCTGAAGAATTCAGCGATTTCATCCAGGCGGTGAGGTGCGATGTCGGCAAGACGTTTTACCTGAGTATACCGAGGGTCTTTATCGGGAACACACAAAATTTTCTCATCGCGATCGCCGCCATCAATCATTTCTAGCATCCCAATCGGGCGTGCTGGAATGACGCAACCAGGAAATGTCGGTTGATCCATCAGCACAATGCCATCGAGGGGATCACCGTCATCAGCCAGGGTATTGGGCACAAAGCCATAGTCGTAGGGATACTGCACCGAGGAGTAGAGCACACGATCCAACGCAAACGCATTTAAGTCTTTGTCGAACTCATATTTATTCTTACTCCCGGCAGGAATCTCGATCAGGACATTTAACAAACCGGGCTTGGGTTGGGCAGGAATACGGGAAAGATCCACAGAAATTCTCCAAACTAGCGAGGGGATTGGGGAAAGGCTAAAGGCTAAAGGATGAAGGCTAAAGAATCAATCATTTAACCTTTATCTTTTAGCTTTTCTGCTGCTCTCCCCGATTAGCATTCTAGGTGAAGACAGGAGCAGGACAGTAGTAAATGGGCAGCCACCCTATAAAGACATGGCAATGCCATGTCCCTACGCTGGGAATCAGACCTTAGGCCTCGTGCAAGCTTGATGGTTGTACGAGGGGCTGGAAGATTGGCAGTAATGCTGGTTGGCTCACGACCAGGGTAGGGTAAGCCCGATCGCTGTAGTCTTGACCAACCAGGAGCGGGAAGATCGGGTTTGCTTCTAAAGGCATCCAAACGCCGCCTGCGGCTTGGATGATCGCCCAGACCGCGGCAATATCCCAGATTTTGGGGGTTGCTTCGACACCGCCCATAGTGGCTCCGGCTGCGACAGTCAGTAGGTTATAAGTCGCGACTCCTAGCATTCGAATTTTGCAGGGAAAGGGGTTTTGGAGCAAGGCAGTGCTGCGAGTGCAGAGGTTGAAGAAATGGTTTGAGGTGAGGGCATCAGTGCTGGTATGGATGGGGCGATCGTTCAAAAAAGCGCCCGTTGGCATCTCTAACCCAGACGCGCCACACCAGTAGCCGTAAAAGGATTGTCCCAGTGGGGGCAAATGGACATAGCCGAAAACGGGCGTACCTTTATAGAGCAAGCCAAGCGAAATGCCCCAGATTGGTAAACCTCTGGCAAAGTTCGTCGTGCCATCGAGCGGATCAACAATCCAGCACCAGTCATTTGGCGGAAAAATGTGTTCGACTTCTTCGCTGAGCACGCCGTGAGTGGGAAAGGTTTGGGCGATTGCGGTTCTCAACACCTCATCCGCCCAGCGATCGGACTGCGTGACCAGGCTTCCATCCGCTTTTTCTGCTGCCTGCGCCTGCCCAAAGTCTTGCAGTAGTTGCGTTCCCACACGAGCAGTCGTGCTACGAGCAAAGTCGAGTATCTGAGTCCAGAAATCTGACATGAGAGTGATGAGTTTTAAGTGATGAGTTTTGAGTTTCGTCCTTTAACTCATACCTCTTTAGCGTAGCGGCACGAAGTGCTAATCGAAACTCAAAACTTTCTTAGTCAAGCTCGTTGCCCATCACGGTGGCGATCGCCGCCTTGGCATTGGATTGAAATTCTGCTACATTCACGCGGCTAAGCAGCCCAACGGCCAGAATCATGCCAGCCGCCTGTACCGCAAAAACCAGCCCATAGGACAGCACAGGAAGCGTAAAGAGCTTATTGCCGATGTCCAAAACCGTACCACCTGCAACGGTTGACAGGGCTCGTGCCAGTGCTTGCGCCAAGCCCCAGGCTCCGATAAAAGTTCCGGCGGTTTCGGCTGCAGTGAGATCCAGCATGAGGCTTAAAGCGCCCGTGGTCGTAATGCCAGAGGCTAAACCAAACGCGAAAACGACCCCTTTGAGTGCGGTTTGGTTGGCCGTGAACCCAGCAACAATTAGCAAGAGAAAGCACGCTGCGACCAGTAAACAGCCCACTTTGGCAGTCTGTTGCTTCCCCAGACGTGGCACCACCAAAAAGCCAGCGCTGCTGATGCCAATGAGTGTGCCAGTCCCCCAAAAGGCATTGAGCAGCGTGGTTTTAGAAAACTCCATGCCAAAGACTTTAGCGCCGTAGGGTTCCAGCACCGCGTCCTGCATGAACAGGCTGATGGTCATTACTAGCAAGAAGGTGAAGAAGATTCCCGTTTGGGGACTGGCAGTTAAGACTCGTAACGCTCTACCCAATGTGATTTTGTCTTCACGATCGGCTAAGGACGATCGCGAACCATAGAGCGAATATTTCTTCTCCACACCAGCCGTTGCTAACACTGCTAACCCGACTACGATCGCAGGCACGATCACAAACACGCGATTGATCGCCGCTTGCAGAACCTCTAGCGATGTATTCAGGGTCAACCGTTTGAGCAAGACGCTAATCAAAATTGCGCCAATGACGATGCCCACCATCAGCATCGACCAGACAACACCAATGAGCTTCGGGCGATTCGTCTCATCCGAAACATCAACGAGCAGCGCTGCGAACGGGGTTGATCCAGCACTGAGCGCCATGCCATAGAGGGCAAAAACACCTGCTAAAACAATCGTCCATAGAGTCGTCTCGGCATTCCACGTCCAGCCACCCGCTATTTGCACTGCCGCACCCAAACGCCACATTACCTGCACCGCCAGAAAAGAAGCGATCGCAAACAACGCGGTGCCGACCCAAACATACCCCGTGCGATGATAGCCTGCGATCGGTCGAGCATCTGACATCTGCCCAAACCAAACCCGTGCGGGTGCCACAAATTGATGTGCCGCGATCGCCCCTGCTGCGATCGTTGCCGGAATCGCCAGATTGCCAATCATTGCTCGATTTAGCACACCCAGAAACAGCACCGACATCATGCCTAGCCCCATCTGGTAGAGTCCCAGACGAAACATTGTTAGCAAACTGATTTTGGATCTTGGGTCAGCATCCTGCGGCAATTGAAAGTCGTGCGAGTCAGATAATTTGCTCGTTGCCATAGCCCATTCCTAAAGCGTCTTTAAACTAAGGCATTTTTAAACAACATCCAGCCTTCCTATTCAGATTAAGCTCAAACGCGACCAGGCATTCATGTGATTAGCGAAGGAGCCTGTAGAAGCGAACGGTCAGCGGTCAGCGGTCAGTGGTCAAGAGCAAGTGGTCAGGAGACAGAAGATCCGACCTCAAAACTCAAAACTCAAAACTCTTCCCGCTCCCCTGCCCCCTCCGCTCCCCTTGCCCCCTCTCCATTCCTCAGACGATACACTGGGCATGAGACATCTAAAGAACAGGGAGCGATCGCGTGCAAACGGTAACGCTTGGCAAAGATGGTCCCGCTGTTACAGCCCTCGGCATTGGCACCTGGGCATGGGGCGACAAACTCTTCTGGAGCTATGGCAACGACTACGGTGCGGATCAGGTGCGCGAAGCGTTTGATGCCACGCTAGAGGCGGGTATAGACTTTTTTTATACGGCTGAAGTCTATGGTTTAGGCGAATCTGAGCGGCTGATCGGACAATTCATGCGGCAAACAGACAAGCCTGTACAGATTGCCACAAAATTCTTTCCATTGCCCTGGCGCTTTAATGCCCAATCGGTTTCTGATGCCCTCACCGCCAGTCTAGAACGATTGCAAGTGTCGCAGGTAGCCCTCTATCAAGTGCATCAGCCGTTTGACTTCCTCCTGGGCAAACGTGCGCTGATGAATGCTCTGGCAGATGAAGTGCAGCAAGGCAGAATTGCCACCATTGGCGTGAGCAACTACTCAGCCGAACAGATGCGTCAGGCGCACAAATTCCTGGCGGCAAGAGGCGTCCCGCTGGCAGTGAATCAAGTGCGCTACTCGTTGCTGACCCGTCAAATTGAAAGCAACGGTATTCTCGATACGGCTCGCGAACTGGGCATCACCATTCTGGCGTACAGTCCGCTGGCACAGGGATTGTTGACAGGGAAATATACGGCTGAAGGGACACGATCGCCCCAGGGTCAACCGCTCCAGGGTGCGCGTCGTCTCGATCCCCGCTTCAACCAAAACGGTTTAGAGAAGATTGCACCCGTGATCAGTTTGCTCCAGGCCATCGGTGCTGCACATCAGCGCACTCCGGCTCAAGTTGCGCTCAATTGGTTGATTGCCCAAGGTGTCATCCCGATTCCCGGTGCCAAAACTGCTGACCAGGCACGCCAAAACGCTGGAGCCTTGGGCTGGAGCCTGACTGCAGAAGAGGTTGAGACACTCGATCGCGCCACACAAGCCTGGAAATAACGAAGGAAACGGGTTTCTCTACGAAACGAGGCTGTTGGAACATGCAGCTTGGTTCAGAAAACAGGTTTCTGGGAGCGCGCGATCGGGGTTTACAGTCTGCCGATACATCCACTCGACAGCAGACTGATCGCAGATGCCTTTAGTTGGGCACTCTATAAAAGCAAGCCTGAGTCACCTGATCAGCACAATTATCTTGTTTGTGTTGTTCAGTGCCAAGGCGAATCGCAAAGAGAACTGAACTACTGCAAAAGACCCCGATTACGCTGATTATCAGCAGCAAGTGAAGCGCCTGACTCCCTGGCTGTACTGATCTCTATTGGTTGGCGGTACTGATAATCGACGCTACCGTTTGAGTCGAGGTCTGTTCTTAAAAATTTGTCACTTGATCGCTGCACCTGGTACCCGGAACCATCCACATTAGGTGTGAAGAAGATGGTATGCAGCTCATTTCCTTCATGGAGGAGCCAGCGATCGCAGCACGTGGTTATCGTGCCAAAGGAGCCGTGGGCTTCATAGCAAACGTCCATTGGCTCTACAAACACGTTAAACTATCGCAATCACGCCTTAAATAACTAAGCCGTTATGGAGTTATGACTACAGTTCTGATCGTAGACGATAGCCCCACTGTACGGGAAATGGTCTCAGAGCAATTTAGAAAAAGCGGCTTCAGTGTCATTGAGGCAGTAGATGGTGAAGAGGCAGTCGAGCAGATCACGGCAAAGTCTCCCGACGTGGTCGTGACAGACATTGTGATGCCTCGCAAAAACGGCTATGAACTCTGCCGCTGGATTAAGAATGATCCCAACACAAAACACATCCCTGTGATCATGTGCACCAGCAAGAGCGAAGAATTTGATGTGTACTGGGGCATGAAGCAAGGCGCAGATGCCTACATTACCAAACCGTATCATCCACCCGATTTGCTGGATGCTGTCAAAAAGCTGTTGCAACAGGCGAGAGGGTGAAGGAGGGAGGGAGCTTTTGAGTTTTGAGTTGGAGGAGAGGAGGGAGGAGACTTGCAAGCATCCTCTTAGCCCTTGCTCGTTACTAAGGAATACGAATCTAATCACTCCGGCATTTCCCGTAGGGGGTATGGCCATGTGCTCCTACCTGCAAGCAATTTGTCGATTTTATTTAATCCACGATCCTAACTACTGAGAACCAACCACTAAAAACTTCAAAGCCTTAAGCTTTGTTAAGCTGAGAGAGTGCCCTCAGTGCTGCTTTGTTTATGAACCGCACGATCGTCTGGTTTCGTCGGGATTTACGTATCGCAGACCATGCGCCGCTGTATCGCGCGGCGTTGCGAGGTGAGGTCATTCCAGTGTTTGTGTTCGATCGCGCGCTGCTGCACCATCCCGAAACGGGATCAGCGCGGGTAGCGTTTATGCTGGAATGCCTGCGATCGCTGGATCAAGATTTGCGCGATCGGGGTGGACGCTTAATTTTGCGATCGGGCGATCCGGTCAACGTACTGCCCCAACTGATTCGCGAAACGCAGGCAGATGGGATCTACGCTCACATTGACTTTGAGCGCATCTACGGTCGGGTACGGGATGCCCGCTTGAATCATGCCTTAGCGCAAGAAAACCTTAAGATTCGCTGGTTTGAGCCACTTGCCACAACGCCTGACCTGATCCCCTATCCTGATTATCGCGACTTGTGGTTCGACGACATGAACGCAGATATGGTGCCGATTCCCGCTCACGTTCATGTGCCAACTGATGTCACTAGCGAACCATTACCGACGCTAGCTGACGTGGGACATTTACCCGACAGCAAGCCTCTTCCTCCCGCAGGCACGCAAGCTGCCCGAACACTGCTGCAAAACTTTTTGGATGAAAAAACCGATCGCTATTACTGGCAGCTTTCATACCCCAGCGCCGAAGCCACGACAGGGCTGAGTCCTCACATCAAATTTGGTGCCATTTCAATCCGGGAATGCTACAAAGCGGCGCAGCAGATCAAGTCCTCACCCGATGCCCGCGTGCAGCGTAGCCGTAAGCAACTGATTGCCCGATTACGTTGGGGAAGCGGTTTTGCCCAGCGATTTCGCTACTTGCCGCAGCTAGAGTTGCGATCGCTCTACAGCATTTTTGATGACGATAGCTGGTCGTTTGATGAAGACCTTTATCAGGCATGGCAACAGGGTGAGACAGGGTTTCCGATCGTCGATGCAGCAGCACGATGCCTCCAAGCCACGGGCGGTTGGAAAGAACTCAATTTTCGTGTTCGTGCTCTGTACTCCAGCTTTTTGAGCAATTTACTGGGTATGGATTGGCGCTATGGTGCGCTGCACTTCATGCGGCACCTGATTGATGGCGATTGCCCGATCGACCATTACCAGTGGGCTATGCAATCGGGTGTAACACACTGCGTTGACAAAACCTGGACGCGTATCTACAACCCAGAACAAGTTGCGGTCGATCGCTGTGATCCCGATGGCATCTTTATCAAGCGCTGGCTACCAGAGCTAAAACATCTGCCGCCCGCCGCTCTTGGTGCGCCACTACCGATGAAGGGCTATCCTGCCCGCATTCTCGATTACAAGCAAGCCCGAAAACAGCGAGTCAAGCAGCTAGAGCAACAGCGTCAACGCTTTTTGGGGCTAGAAAATGTGGTGCCCCACCTGTCACGCTTACCAGAAAGCTTTTTGCCGTTTGGGGCAGAACGCTTTGACACCGAGGTCTCTTGGGCAACAGACGCTCGTGACTTGTTTCCGCCACCGCTGGATTTGAATGCGATCGACGCCGAGCAAGCAAAAGCTTTACGCACCTGGTTTGTTGCCCACGTAGACATCAAGCCACGGAAAGCACGTCGCAAACCAGAACCGGAACCGGACACCATTCAGCTCAGCTTGCTGTAGGTTTGCACGCTTGAGCCGTGACGTGAGCACGCCATACAGGTGTAGGTGTCTTTTGAACACGAAAAAACTGAGTAACAAAAAACGACCTTGCAACGCTGGGATGAGCCGCATAAGCCAAAATGGGGGATGGTAAATCTAGCTGCGGCGATCGCGTCAAGGAGGTCAGGATTATGGGAGACAATACCAACCTGTTTTGGTTTGGTTTTTTGGTCGAGTTCATCTTCATTCTGGCGATCGTTAAGATAGTAGACTTGGGCTCCAAAAGTAATGACAAGCTTGACGCCGAGCGCAATCGCCTGAGACGCGAGTATGAACGCCTTGAGCAAACATTTCAACAAAAAGCAGAGTTAACGCAAGAGAGCCTCCGCCTGCAAGAGCTGCAGCGACGCAGTGAACAACTCGCCGCACAAGCACATCCTCTCGTTCAGGGCGCATCGCACCCAGACGCACTAGCGAGCGAGCATCTGCAGCGTCAACAAGCTCTACAGCAAGAGAACGATCGACTCACGCAGGAATGCTTACAACTACGGCAGGCGTTGCAGCAGGAGGCAATGCGAACAACCGCTATGCGCCACTCGCTCTTTAAGCAGTTGCAGACGCTGTTCACACACTATCCAAGCCTCAGCAAAATCATTGAGGCAAAGCCCGATTTACCCGCCAAAAGCCTCACACCGATGTTTGTACCTCTAGAAGAGCTGCTGCAGAGCTGGGGTTACAGTCCAATTGGTGCCGCGTGGGAACAGGTTGCTTACGATCCAAAACTCCACCAACCCGATGCACCTGATATTGCTGTCGGTGAATTGGTCTATGTGCGCTATGTCGGCTATCGCGATGGCGACACGATTCTTTCCCCAGCCAAAGTCAGCCGCACGTTAACGAAAGCGATCGGGACATAGTTTGTACGAGAAGCGGCATTCTGTAGGGCCATTACATGTAACGGCCTTACAGAATCTAGGCTGCTATCAGTTGGTTGAGATCCTGGGGCGCGAGATGCGGATGAACCACCGTACCGTCCTTAAACCAGATCACGCGATTGGTACGACGGGCCACAGCGGCTTCATGCGTCACCATAACAACCGTCATGCCACTGGCGTTTAGCTCCGTAAAGATATTGAGAATCTCAACGGTGGTGTGAGAATCCAGAGCACCAGTCGGCTCATCGGCTAGCAGCATCACAGGACGATTGACGATCGCCCGCGCAATGGCAACGCGCTGCTGTTGTCCACCCGATAGCTCAAACGGCCTGTTTTTCATGCGATTGGCTAAACCAACACGAGTGAGTGCAGCAGCAGCTCGATCGCGTCGTTCACGATCGGGGACATTTGCATACACCATCGGCAGCATCACGTTTTCGAGTGCTGATAGCTGCGGCAACAGGTGAAACTGCTGAAACACAAACCCCAGCTTGCGGTTACGCACATGGGCAAGCGCTGTATCATCCAACTGCGCGACATCTTCGCCATCCAGATAGTAGTGTCCTCGCGTCGGTCGATCCAGACAGCCAATCACATTCATCATCGTGGACTTACCAGACCCAGAGGCACCCATGATGGCGCAATACTCGCCCTGTTCGACGATGAGATTCACGCCTGCAAGCGCCTGCACTTCTGTTTCACCAGAACCGTAGATTTTGTAAATGTCTTCGAGACGAACGATGGTGGAGATGGGCATGGGGGGAAGGAAAGGCTAAAGGATGAAGGATGAAAGTTTTGAGTTTTGAGTTAATTTCGGCTACTGACTACTAACTACACTTTTAGCCTTTAGCTTTTAGCCTTTAGCCTTTCCTTTACGTGCTTCTCAGCGCCACGATCGGGTCAAGTTTAGCGGCTTGTCGGGCAGGCACAACGCCAAAGAATAAGCCGATGCCGCCAGAGACACCGACTGCAAGGGCGATCGCTAACGGTGAAACGCTGGCTTTGAGGGGCGTGATGGCACCGACCGCGAGAATACCACCCACACCGATCGTCGTTCCAAGTAAGCCGCCAGCCGCAGAGAGAATGACGGCTTCAATCATGAACTGGATCAGAATGTCTTGCTGGGAGGCACCGATCGCCTTGCGTAAGCCAATTTCCTGCGTGCGCTCGGTCACGGAAACCAGCATGATGTTCATAATGCCAATGCCGCCGACTAAAAGGGAAATGCCTGCGATCGCTGCCAGCATTGCCGTCAGGCCACCCGTGATCGTATCGACAATCGACAGTACGTCTTTTTGAGTCTGCACTTGAAAGTCGTCGTCGTTCACGATTTTGTGCCGTAACCGCAACAGATTGGTGATTTGAAACTCGGCAGCACGAATATTGCCTTCGCCCTTAGCGGAGATAGAGATTACAGTGACATCTAAACCATAGGGAGACGTACGTCCCGTTAGACGATAAGCATGAGTCGTAATCGGCACGTAGGCGGTATTGTCCTGGTTGCTACCCAGGAATGACCCTTTTGCT
Source organism: Stenomitos frigidus ULC18 (assembly GCF_003003795.1). GTDB lineage: Bacteria > Cyanobacteriota > Cyanobacteriia > Leptolyngbyales > Leptolyngbyaceae > Stenomitos > Stenomitos frigidus_A. Next base: position 63,112 of record NZ_PVWK01000014.1, read on the forward strand.
TGTAAAACACCAATCACCTGAAAGCTATTGCCTTTAATGCGAACTTGCTGACCAATGGGATCGCTATTGCCAAAGAAACGATTGGCTAAATCTGCACCCAACGCAACAACCTGATTGTCACGCTTAAGATCCTGGTCACTGAGAAAGCGCCCTTTCGCCATATCAAAACTACGCACAGAAAGAAATTGGGGTGTAGTGCCAGTCACTGCTGCGCTGGTGTTGAGATTTTTGTAAACGATCGTCATTTGGCTCTGACGTTGCGGTGCGACTTCTTTGATAGACGGCACCTGTAACGCGATCGCCTCTGCGTCCTCAAGAACGAGCGTCCTGGGTATGTCAGCGGTGCGTCCACGGCTCTCAGGGTTCCCTGGTGACACAAAGAGCACGTTTGGACCCAGTGACTCAAACTGCTCGGAGGCTAACTTTTGGGCACCCTGTCCGATACCCACCATCGCGATCACCGACGCATTCCCAATCACAATGCCCAGCATTGTCAGCACACTGCGCAACTTGTTTGCGGTCAAGGTTTTGACCGCCATTTTGCCACTTTCGAGTAAATCCATGGGGAGAAAAGAAAAGATAAAGGATGAAGGCTAAAGGCTAAGTTTTTTAGCCTTTAGCGTTTAGACTTATTTCTGGTTCACACCTTTGGTGATGTTTTCGAGCTTCTGACCTTCGGGCAGTTCGACGAAGACCTGATTGCCTGCCTGAATGCCGCTTAAGATTTGGGTTTCGTTGCCGATCGTGGAGCCGACGGTAACTAATTGAAATTTCGGCTTGTTTTGGGCATCGGGCACGAGGACGCCCGTTTGTCCTTTATCGGTGACGATCGCCACGGTGGGCACAATCAGTGCTTGCTTCAGTTGCTTGCCTAAAAAGGTGAGATCAATGTCCTTCATGCCCGATCGCAGCAGGTCTTTGCCCGTTCCTAGCTCCACCCAAACCGCAAAGGTCACGACACCTTTTTGCGTAGCATCCTCTTCTTCAGCTTTCGGGGAAATCCGTTTCACAATGCCCTTAAACGTTCGATCAGGGTAAGCACCAGCCCGAATTTCCACTGGTTGCCCTAACCGAATCTGAGAAATATCCACTTCCGGCACTTTGGCTTTCACCTCCAGGTCGCTGGCAAGGTTAGCCACATAAGTTGCGGAAGAGGTACTAGAGGCAAAGCTGGTTGGTGCCACAAAGGCTCCTACTTCTGCGCCCGTCTGCGTGATCACCCCATTAAACGGAGCACGGATGACGGCATCCTCTAGTTGAACGTCAATCTTATCGAGGGTAGCTTGTGCGGCGGCCACTTGCGCAGCGGCTTGTTGCACCTCCTGAATACGGGAGCCGTTCTTTTGTTGGTTTAGCTGCTGCGCGAGGCTGTTATAACCAGCTTTTGCTTGCTCCAAATTAGCTCTAGCGCTTTGTTCTTCATTGAGCACTTCATCAAGCTTGTCCCGGCTGATGGCACCTTCTGCAGAAAGTGCACGGTTTCGCTGTGATCGCTGCAACGCCAGGTTCAAGCGGGTTTGAGCAGAGGTAATTTGTGCCTGTGCCTGATTGGCGCTTGCCTGTGCCTGCGCGATTGCCTCAGGACGACTGCCCGCACGCAATAACGACAGGTTTGCTTGCGCTTTCGCCATTTCTGCCTGTGCCTGCGCGCGATCGGCTTGCAGTTCTCTGGTTTCCATCCGCGCGACAATTTGCCCTTGTTTGACGCGATCGCCCCGTTGCACCATGAGCGCTTCGAGCCGTCCTGCCGTTTTCGGGTTCAGGTTCAGTTCTTTCACGGCCTGCACTTCACCGTTGGCAATAATGCGTGTCGTCGTATCTTTGAGCTGCACAGGTACGGTCAATTCGCTGACAGGCTGTTTCGGTGTGGTGGTACGAAGGAGTGATACGGTGACTGCCGTAATGCCGACCATACCAGCAACGACCAGCCCGATCATCCAGGGATTGGTCTTGGTTACTTTGTCAACAATAGGGAGTTGCATGGGAGGAAAGAGTGTTGAGAGAGTGGTGCGGGAGTGATGAAGACGTAACCGATCGATCTAGAGCGATGAGACACCCAGCACAGGAAGCGATGAACGATGAGCGCTCTGAATGATTAATTGAGCCGCACTCGTTCGTTGACTGTTGTTACTTTTAACCCGTTAGACTGGCGCTGCTCCCAGCGTTCCATCATCAGCGGCAACTCTTGTTCGAAGAACGCATGGATATCATGCATTTCTTCTAACCGTTGACGCAACTCTGGTGTCTGACTGTCAATCAGCTTCAAGCCCTGTTCAGCCAGTTCACGAAACGTTTTGATCTGCGTAATGCGTTGCGTTGTCAGCTCAGCCCAAGCGTTCGGTTTAAGCCGAAAGTAATCTCGCCGCTGGCCAGGAAGGCTGGTACGTTCAATCAAACCTAGCTGCATCAATAGACGTGTCATGGTGCTGATCGATCCTTTACTTGCTTGCAGCACGTCTGCCAGTTCACTGGGCGATTGATGCGGCGGGTTAGAAATCAGCAACCAGCCCAAAATGCGCCCTGCCATGCGCGGCAACCCAACGAGCTCGAATGAGAGTCCGACTGTTTCGATAAATTGCTGGTGTTCGAGCGGCGGGATCGACTTCATCAGAATTGAGTTCAGTTCCTAACAGGAAGGTTGCGCTTATAGCTACAAGCTAGCACAATCAGTTCAACATTTACTGAACTTAGAAGACTTACTGAATCAAAGTAGTAACTGCTAACGAAACCGATGCCCATCGCCTTCATTCATCATGCTGGGCACACATGGTTTTGCCATCCTACGTTGGTACTTGATCTTTTATTTTTCAGCCGTTGGTTGAGCGCTTGTTAAAAAATAACTGCACCCGTTGGGATCAATGGAAAGGCGGGAGTGGGCTCATGACTAACGGCTAAAACTCGGAGCTCTTAGGTCTGTTGACCGCTATTAGCTTTTCGTCGAACACTAACAACCAGCAACCAACAACTATAGCTATAGCCATACTGGTTAGGACGGGGTGCAGGGGTGGAACCCCTGGTTGGGGGCACGCCCCCACTCCCCTTTGATCCCAATGTCCTAAGCTTTGTGACAACAGCTATAACTGCTAAGGAAAGCGTTTGAAATTTTAAAAGCATTATGTTCGTGTAGCTACACATTCTAGGCATAAGGGGCCTAGTGCCCTTTTGATTGGCCTTCTAGCATTGTCTAGTCGCTTTTAGGCGATTGTGGTTGGGTATGATAGGTCTATTCATCTTGCTACGGCTCGATCGCCCATGTTAAGACTGAGTTCTTACTGCTTTCTTAACGTCAAACGCCTCCGTACTGGAAGCATTTGACACAAACCTGCTGCAGACACCCATGTCCATTCATATTCTTTTTTTGTAAACCTTGCGCAAACCTTGCGGATTAGTCCATGGCTTCGATGCATTCAGTACAATATGCTGACTGATGCAATCGTGCGCTCAGACTAAGTTAACGCCTATGAGTCCTTCGCCTGACCGCTCCTCTCCATCCTCTAAGCCTCCCTTGCCCGACGAAATTCCTCCTATGACAGAACAGCCCTCTGCTGCTTCTGATGCGACTCCAACGGATGCATCCCCTGCTAAAGAAGCCGCACTTGATCAATCCTCTGATGTCTCAGCTAACAGCGCTGCTTCAACCGAAACAGCGCCATTGGTGCCCAAGCGACCGCTGATGCGTCCCGTCAGTCGTCCTCAACCACCTGCCCCACCGCCTGTTACGCCAGCACCTGTAGAAGTGGTTTCTAAACCGCCGAAGCCTGAAGTCGCGCCGACACCAGTAGAAAGTACTCCTGCTGTCGTGGCGGCTGACGCTGATTCTGGACAAGCGTTGATTCGGCAGCAGCCCATTCCGCCACCGAGTGAACCCAAACAGTACCGCGCGATCGGCCTGGTTCGCGGTCGGTATACACCGTCTGAAGAGCAGTTTACTCGCGGTGCCATGATTACCAGCGAGGGTACGGAAGTTGAGGCCGTGCTGCTGGGGCGCGTGATGAGCCTGGTACGGAACCATCTGGATCTTGAACAAGAGCATTTGTGGGTTGTGTATCCCCGTACCCGTGAGATGCGGCAGGATTTGCATGTGCAAATTGTGGGCGTTTGGGAACCGGAAAAGCTGAACAAAAATGCTGAGGGCGAGATTGAGGATGAGCCTGAGTCCGAGGCTGAGACCGACGACGCCTCTGAGACAGCCACGCCTGTAGACACGTCGCCCAGCAGTGCCGCGTCCAACAGCCCCGCTGAGGATTCAGGGTTTGACGAAAACTACTTCTCAATTCGAGGCGAAGTGGTGTTTTACTCTGCGGAAGAGGGACAGATTGTCGTCAAAATTCAGCAAGCTCCCCGTAAAACGGCTGACCGCGAGAAGGCATTCAAACTCCGACTGGACGGTACTCTGAATAGCCCTAAGGCCTTGGGATACTTTTGGGATCTACAGGTCGAGCGACGGCAGGCTGCCCTGGTCGTCACGAGTGGTACCGCGATCGGTCTTGTGCCGCCGAAAAAGAAAACGGCGGGTGCGAGTGCTGGCTTGAAGCGGGGTGGCGATCGACGTCCGCCACAGCGTAAAGCACGTCCTGTTGGTGCTAGAAGTGCTGCGCCAACAGGAGCACCGCGTCGCGAGCCCTTGCCCAAACCTGTCAAACGGACTGAGCCAGCAAGCGACAGTTAGGAAGATTGGGCTTTAGACAAGATCCTCTAAAGCCCAATCATTAGTCGATCGGAATCTGTGATCCCCAAGCATCCTGGGGACGAAACGTTTGATCCGCAGGAATCGGCGCCACAAATTCTGTCAAAGTAAACGTACCGGCTTCAATCCACTGTTTCAGCTCGATCGCCACCTGTCGTGAGAGAAAGAGGCTGGCAAGTGGAGCGACTCGAACACTTTTGCCGTCGATGGCAATGCGTCCTAGCTTCAGTTGAGAGTAGCTGACCAGGCCAAAGGTTGGACGCACCCGCCGAGGAATGGAAAAATCGACGACTGGTGCAACCAGGTCTTGATCCTGAACCGTACAGCGTGCGACGACTTCTTCATGCAAGACGGGTAGTGGCACACCGACCCCCAGCATGAGCGAGGGGCCATAGCTTTTGAAATAGCAACCCCGTACCCACCGGGCATCCATTTGTTTCGCATCGCCAATCAGCGCCAGCGTTGCAGCAGGCCCGATCGGCGTGCGGTTGGGCAAGCGACGTTGCAAGGGAAAGTGTTGGGTGCCCTCCCATGCCACATAGCCGATGCCACCGCCCAGAAAAATGCGAGTGCCAATTCCCACCAGCTGCAAGTCTGGATCATTAAGGAGGGGAGAGATCGCACCGGGATTGGAGTAAACAGCATTACCCAAGCGGGGCTGAAGCGGACCCAAGTAGGTAAAGAGAGGGCGATCGCCGCCATTCACCCCCACGATAAAGTTCTGGTAAAGATTGCGTGGGTTGAACAGGTAAAATTGATTGATGGTATCGCGCGTAATAGTAGTTTCAAACGAACTGCGTGGATAGCAATCTGTGACTTGTCCGAGCGCCCGTAGATGAACCGGTTTGCCTGCAATTAAGTCCTCAATGACATAACCACCACCCTTCTCGCGCATCTCTTCGCCATCGGCAGCTTCCCCAACCTGCGTTGCGCCAAGATAAAGATCAACCGCACCAAACCCGGCATAGGCAGGCACGCCATCCAGCCAGCATTGACGAATTTTGATTGGTGGATCGGTATGCCCCAGATTGAGAATAGCTCCAGACGACTCCATTGGCTCAAAGGTGCCAGTGGTAATGACATCCACTGTTTTTGCCGCTTGCGTGACACCCATCTCAGCCACCCGTGCCTTCAGCTCTTCCACCGTCCACACAACGGCACGCTGCTGGCTAATTTTGTCATTAATCTCGGCAATGGTTCGCATAGAGTTAGCGCTGTCTTTCTGCTACACCCTACACCCTACACCCCAAACTCTAATCCCTGGCTTCTTTCCCAGGGCGTTGAGCGATCGTCGGAACACGACCACTCAGCCCAGTCATGAGTGTCAGGGCAATGCGTTTAGCTGGCCGCAGCGATCGCAAGGTCCACAGCCCCAAGCGGCGCAACACCACCAGCGGCAAGACACGGTTTGAGAACATACGATTCAGTACATCTGTAAAGCCTAAAACCAGAAGATTTTCTCGTTTGCGCCAGCGTTCATAAGGCCGTAGCACCTGTAGCGCTCCAATATCTTGACCCTGTTGGTGAGCCGTCTGAAGGATTTGCGCCAGCGCTGCCGCATCGCGAATACCGAGGTTGACGCCCTGCCCACCCACCGGATGGCAACAATGTGCGGCATCGCCAATTAGCGCTAACCGAGGCAGCACATAGCGATCGCTCTGCATGAGCTGAACCGGAAAGACATAGCGCTCTCCCACCAGCGACAAGGTACCCATTTGATCGCCATACCGCTGTTTGAGTTCCCTAAGGAAGTGCTCATCATCTAAAGCCATCAGTGCCTCTGCTTCTGCTTTGGGAGCCGTCCAGACAATACGACAAAGATTATTTGGCAACGGCAGAATGGCAAAAGGCCCATCAGTCTGAAAGCGCTCGTAGGCAATGTTGTGATGCGGTTCTTCAGGTTTGATGAAGGCAACTACGCAGGCTTGCCAGTACTGCCAGCCACGAGTGCGGATGCGTGCTTGCTGTCGAAGCGACGATCGCGAACCGTCCGCCGCCACCAGCAGCCGAGTCCGAAGTTGGTGTGTTGCACCCGCTTGCAGCACTTCTAGCGTCACACCGTCTGTTTCGGTGCTGGTATGCACCAACGCAGCGGGGCATACGTAAGTGACATTGGCGCACTCGCTTACAGCCGTTCGCAAAGCCTCTAGCAGCACTCGATGCTCTGCCACGTAGCCCAACACATCGGTACCCAAATCTTGCGGCACAAACTGTACGGCTTCTGGGTCACCTGCATCCGATAGCCTAATTTGTGCGATCGGGTTAACCCCAGGGCGCATGTGTCTCCAGACACCCATCCCATCAAAGATACGGCTGGACGACAGATTAATGTGATAAGCCTGCCCTCTAGCAACCGCATCCGACTGAGGTTTTGCCTCCAGCAACGCCACCTGCAAACCAGAGTGTTTCAGTGCGCAAGCTAGCGTCATACCCACCAGCCCACCACCAACAATCACGACATCATAGTCCACTCGTTTAAGCGTCGGTTCCAGGCTTGCTGCTGCCGATGCTTGCAGAGTGTTTGGGGGCACGATCGCGTCTAGCTGTTCCAGCGTCATTTTGAGAAAGCTTCGTAAAGCGGGTGAAGGCTTCGTTACACTCCTTCATTGTGGCGTGAATCCCTACAGTGAGCAAGTTGGCGTCGGGTCATGTTTTAACCAGATTTTTGTTTTTTATCTGTAGGGATGTTATATGTCACGTCCCTACAGATAAAAGAACGCTCTCATCGCTGACCGCTGACCGCTCCAGTTTAGACACCCTACCTTCAAGAGCCGTCAGCCGATCTTTGGCTTCGATCGCCAGCACTGCCAGCCGATCGATGATCTGGGGATCTGTTGGATCAGTCGGACTGCGGGGAACTCTGCTGGGAGTGGCTGGGCGCGAAGTCGAAGGCGCTTGACGACTGAGTTGGGCAACCTGAGAGCGAAGCTGGTTAACTTGCGATCGCAGCTCAAAAATGTCGGCTTGTAAATTCGATGCTGACTGGGCAGGGGTACGAGCCTGTAAGAACAAGATTGTCAGGAGAATTACAGTGATGAGCATTAACCCCGCACGGCGGATCATTCAGTCACCTCACGTTGCGCTACCAGTAAAGAGACTGCGAAGCAACGTCCAAAGTGTCCAAACAAACACAGACACAAGGGTCACGATCATCAGCATTGCTAGCACTGAAAACGGAGCCATGATCACCATGAACAGCAGTGCCAGCAATAACAGCGTCCAAAGAGAATGTTTCATCTTGCCTACTCAAGCGGTCTATGATTCTAACTCTAACGAATCGCTTCGAGCTGCCCCTCTAGCGTTAGCAGGATGATCTGAAAAGGCTAGTGATGCGAATCAGCACCAAGCACAGTCAAGTTGTTGACGAGTGTTGGATAAGGCAGAGTAGCAGCAACAAAGCCAACGACTGCGAAGCAAAGCAACGTTGGAATGAGCCTGGGTTTAGAGGGTTTCATAGATCTAAAGTGGGAAGCGCGAGCGAAGTTTTACCAACTGTGGAGGCTATTCTCCAATGCCAACGTACTCTTTGACGGTGGCGCACCCGTACAGCATCTGAATGATCTACACGAGCAACCATTGCCATTACGCAAACATTGACCTTGGGAGGACGATCGCCGCACAAGCAATATGTGCTTACTTACCCGTATAGGCAAAACGTCGAACGTTAAATCTCAAACATAAAGGTCAGAAATAAATTTTATCATCAGTATTAAGTTGAAGTATCCTCTATAGGACTTACGCACTTGCCCCCAAATCCCCAACCCTGGGGGCTTTAATAGCTTTAGTTCCCCTAAACTTGGGGGCTTGGGGGAAAATTCTAGTCACTTCTGCGTCAGTCCTACTCTAGCGAGACGCTTGTGCTGAGCGGCACATGCCAACTTGTGTAGCGTCAGCGTCAGGTAATTCAGTGCAGGCCGAAGTTACAGGTTCCAAGCACTGATTGACTTTGACAATCCGAAGCATGCATCGCTGTACCCCTTGGACTGTCTGGATGCTAGTCGCCATCTTTTAGTAGACCAGCACACTGGTAGACCCTAAGCCTGCGGAAACAAGTACTGTTGCCGCTCTAGGATCACACCTGACGGAGAACAAGCTCATCATCCTTTCGTCTTTGAAGACAGCCTCTAAAATCGATGCCATTCAGTGCAGCATCGCTCCAACCCTCAGTCATCAGCACATACCATGTCGTACCAGAACGCTAAAGCCGCACAATTAACGCACAGCAACGATTCGCTACAGAAACACTGCCATATTCAAAAAACAGACGCTGTTCACTGTCGCACACACAGCGCCCTCAAGGTGTTTCGCGTTGGCGCCTTGATGCTTCTATCAATTGGAGGCGTAAGGGTAGGGATGATTACGCCAGCGGCCGTTGCTCAGGTTAAGTTGCCTCTCATGTTGGCGCAAACACCGCTTTCAGCAACGCTCATTTACGTGAATCCGGCATCTGGTACCGACGCGCCTGGTGCCGGTACTGAAGGTACACCGTATCGCACGATCGCCTATGCACTCCGGCAAGCCACACCAGGAACGTATGTGCAGCTAGCGCGAGGCAGCTATACAGAGTCGTCTGGTGAGGTCTTTCCACTGACCGTGCCGACTGGAGTGACCCTACGAGGCGAAGAATCTGAGAAGGGACAAACGGTGGCAATTATCGGTGGTGGTAATCTGATTAGCCCGACCTTTGCGCGTCAAAATGTGACGCTGCAGGCGGGGAAAGATACCGAAATTCGAGGCGTTTCGTTTACCAATCCGAATACGCGTGGCACCGGCATTTGGGTCGAGTCCGTCAACCCTAAAATTACCAACTGCACGTTTAACCGCAACAATCGGGAAGGCGTTTTTATCACGGGGACTGGCAACCCTGTCGTTTCCAATAGCGTGTTTACCCAAAACGGTGGCAATGGTCTTTCAGTCGCCAACCGTGCCAGCGGTGAAATCAACGGCAACGTGTTTCAAAATACGGGCTTTGGGATCGCGATTAGCAATAGTGCTGCACCCAGAATTACTGGCAACCGTATGATCGAGAACACAGACGGGCTCTACATTAATGACACGGCTCGCCCTGTTTTGCGAAATAACACGATCGAAAACAACAAGCGGGATGGCGTTGTCGTGACCATTAATGCCCAACCAGACCTCGGCACGGCGGACAGCGCTGGCAATAATGTGATCCGCAACAACCGTCAATTCGATCTCAACAACACCACCAGTAATACGCTCTATTCGGTCGGCAACACGATCGAACCACGAAAAGTTGCCGGTCGTGTGGCCTTCGTTGGCCCTTCAACTACCAGCAGTGGCTCTGGTCAATTTGCTGATGTGCAAGGTCATTGGGCACAGGGATACATTGCCGCTCTCGCAAAACGAAACATTATTAGCGGCTTCCCTGGCGGCACGTTTCATCCAGACGATCCGGTAACACGGGTGCAGTTTGCGGCCATCATCAATAATGCGTTCACACCACCCGTCAGACAAAAAGCCACTCAATTTAAGGACGTCAACAGCCGCTTCTGGGGCTATACAGCCATTCAAGCAGCCGCTAGAGGTGGCTTTATGCGCGGCTACCCCAAGGGTGATTTTCGACCGAATCAGGCCATTCCCAGAGTGGAAGTACTGGCGGCTCTGTCCAGCGGGTTGAATTTTAAGGCTGGCAACACCAGTGTTTTGTCGCGGTACCAAGATGCGGCACAAATTCCATCCTGGGCAACGACCAGTGTGGCCGCAGCCACTCAACGCAGAATTGTCGTCAACTATCCGACGTTAGTGCAACTAAACCCCAACAGAACTGCGACACGGGCAGACGTTGCTGCGTTTGTGTATCAAGCAATGGTGAATGCGGGTAAAGCGGACGCGATCGCCTCGCCTTACATTGTTCTAGCGCCTTGAGCGGTCAGCGGTCAGCAGTCAGAAAAAAAGCTGATAGCTGATAGCTGATAGCTCTCCAAAAACACGCCCCTTTCATCGTCAGTTGCTGGAGTAAGTGTTGACCTCTAAGGCCGATCGCACAGCCTCCGTGCGATCGCTGGCACCCAGGAGCGTGGTGATCGATTGCGTGCTGACGGGAGAGAGTGCTAGCGGTCTGGTCGAAACGGTACCCCATTGTTTGACCAATGCTTGTAGGAGTTGGTCTTGTCGATCGCGCAAGTCGTCGAGATCAGTGCCCCGGTTAATCATGACAAACCAGACAAAGCCACGATCGCGCGTGGGCAATACGCCTGCCAGAGCGCTGACATCATTCAGCGTGCCCGTCTTTACCACTGCATCCTGAGGAATTTTGCGATAGTCGATCGTGCCACCATCCACGCCAGCGATCGGAAACAGGTCTGCGATCGTCAGACTGCGGAACTGCAAGTAGCGCTGCAGGGTGGCAAACATAGCACAAATGGCTCTGGGCGAAATCTGGTTTTCTGTACCCAGACCAGAGCCATTTTTCAGTTGAATTTCGGCTTGAGGGACATCCGCCGCGATCGCTGCCTGCTGAGCAACCACGCTCGCTCCTCCTAGCGAGTTAGCCAGGGATTCGGCAATCACGTTGTTGCTGTAGATATTCATCAGCTTGAGAATATGTGACAGCGGCAACGAGCGATGCCGCAAGAGCAGAATTTGCTTGGGCAGCAGATCTGCGCCGTAATTGATGACCTGCACCGTACCAGCGATCGTTACATGTGGGCGAGGGGTTCCACGTGGCAAATTCCGATATTGGTCGGCGGCCTCACCAGACCAACGGTTGGCATCCAGCGCCTGCTTGAGTAACGCGCCTGCTTTTTCTGGCTTGGTTTCAAAGTTCATTAAGAAATTGCCTGTCAGCACCAGATTGCCAGTGACTTTCGTCACGCCAATGCGGTTCAGCTCGTTGCCAAGGGCGATCGCTTCTTCCCAGACCAGCAAAGGGTCACCACCACCCTGAATCACCAAATCACCTTGCAGCACGCCGTTTTGAATGGGGCCTGTAGCACTAATGAGTGTTTCAAACTGGTGATCGGGTCCCCAGGTTTCTAGAGAGGCAAGCGACGTTGCCACTTTAGTTAATGAAGCAGCAGGAAGTGGCGTTGTGCCCTGATTGCTCGCCAGAAACTGGGTACCCGACTGGAGCCAAACGCCTTGTGAGGTAGTAGCAAGCCCCTTACGGGTGAGTCCTTCTAAATAGCGCTGTAGCGTTGTCTCTGCTGCTGCATCCGGTGCACCAGGCAGCACAATCCAGGGAGTATCTTGCCACAACGCACTGACCACATTGCCATGACTCACCGCAGGACGGGATACCCCCGCCATGTTGAGCCACAGCGATACGAGTCCAGAGCTAAATAATTCCAGCAATCCCTGCCTCCCGACAATACCAATGAAACTATAGTGCGAAACCCACTCTCAAAACGGTGCCACGTGACGGCCGCTTAAGCGTGACAAGTTTTTGGATTGGTTCCAAATAGAATGAATATAGAGGCTTTTAGCGTAATGGAATGACTAAATCCGATCAAAATCAGGTTTTGCGTTTACTGCCGATCGCCGTTGGTGGGCTGGCTGGCTGTTTGCTACTGGTAAACCGTCTACTCACCCCTGATCTAACCAACGCTCAATCACGATCGGATGCACTCGGTGTGATTGTATGCGCCGTTTTGATTCTAACGGGTTTACTCTGGCAACAGGTGCAGCCTCGCACCCCTGAGCGGGTTGACCTCATCGGCGACGAAGGCTTTGAGCTTGACCCAGACTTGCCAGATGAACTGAAAACCGAGCTTGCCTGGGCCTCACATTTGCTGCTGACCAATACCGTAACGCGATCGCTCATCGTCTGGTACGACGATAAAATCTTGCTACGACGAGGCATTCTGGCGACCAAGCGAGAGATCAGCATCGGTCCCATTCTACAGCGTGTGTTAGAAAAGCAAGCGCCCGTGTATTTAGTCGCACTCAAGGTTTACCCTGGACGCATTGAGTTTGACTACTTGCCAGAAAATACCCAGGGAGTGATCTGTCAGCCTCTTGGCAAGCAAGGCGCGATGATTCTAGGTGCCAATGCCCCCCGCAGCTACACCCGCCAGGACGAAAAGTGGATTAGCGCGATCGCAGCGAAGCTGGAACATACGCTGAGTCAGTCGCTAGAAGTTATTTAAGATTGGTCAGTGGTCAAGATTAATTCAAAACTCAAAATTCAAAACTCAGAACTCTCTAGCCTGTTGGCACGAAGCGCTACTGAAAACTCAAAACTCAAAACTCTTCCCCGCTCCCCTGCTTCCTCATCCCTCATCCCCTCCCCCATGCTTCCTCTCTATTGGACACTCGTTGCGGTTATGGTCATTGGCATTATTGGTGCTGTTGTGCCTGCCATTCCGGGCATTAGCCTGATTGCGATCGCCATTTTCATTTGGGGCTTAGTCAATGGGTTCGGCAGCGTCAGCATTCCTCTGACGGTTGCGATCGTGTTCCTGCTAGCGGGTCTTGGGGTCGATTTTTTGGCGACATATTACGGTGCGAAGAAGGCGGGTGCCAGCAAATGGGGGCAGATTGGTGCGATTGTGGGTCTTGTCGTTGGGATTTTGGGACTTTGGCCAGCACTACCTGTTGGTGGTCCGCTGCTAGGCATTCTGGTCGGGCCAATCTTGGGCGCGATCGTGGGCGAATTTATTTATCGTCGGGATCTGAAACTGGCGGCAAAAGCAGCGCTGGGAATTGTCGTTGGTTCGCTAGTGGGCAACCTGATTCAAGGGGTGCTGGCGATCGTCACAGTCGTAATCTTCTTGTGGACAACCTTTCCAAATGTCAGTTAGGGGATTTGCTAGCAATTAGCGAGCCATGCGCTGTGAAAGAGGGATCGGGGAGTAGACTCAAAACTCTTAAACCTTACTGATAGCTGACGGCTGAACGCTGAACGCTTAAACACCTTGCTTCCCAAACACTAGAATGTGCTGTTGCGGTAACGTCTCCTTTGTTTCGAGCCAGGTTAACCCAACGGCTGACATCTCTTTGCGAACCTGCCGCTGCGTCATTTTGTGCAACGCTTTAATAGGAATGAGGGGATTCTCGCCGCGATATTCAACGAGCACGACTCGCCCATTGGGTTTGAGTGCCTGCACGATCGCCTGCATCATTTCTCTAGGATGATCAAACTCATGATAAGCATCGACCATCAGCGTCAGGTCGATCGACGCATCCTTCAGGTTGGGATTGGTGACGCTACCGAGTACCGTTTCGACGTTAGTGATGTGTTTTTCCTGCTTGAGGGCATTCACAATCTCCAGCATTTCTGGCTGCACATCCACTGCCAGCACACGTCCTTGGGGGAGCAACGGACTCATGCGGAAGCTAAAGTAGCCCGTACCGGCGCCAATATCCGCAACGACATCGGTTGGCTTGAGGTCAAGGGCTTTAATCAGGGTTTGGGGTTGCTCTTCGCGCTCGCGGCTGGGGCGCTCTAGCCAGCCTGCGCCAAGATGGCCCATCACTTCAGCAATTTCTCTGCCCATATAGACTTTGCCAATGCCGTCATGGCTGGGCGATCGCTGCTGATAAACAGCATCGGCGTTGGTCAGAGCGGCTGTACTGGCAGGCAGCGATTGACAGCCAGCCAACAAAACCGTGGCGCATAGCATCCAGGGGAGAAGCCATCGCCACCCACATTGTCCATGAGTTGTCATCAACCGTGTTTCAGTAAGAGGTATTGTCAAGAAATAATGTTAAGGACTGATCAGCCAGTAGATAGCTGCCAGCTTTTTTTGACTGCTGACTGCTGACTGCTGACTGCTGACTGCTGACTGCTCAGCCTGTATTCCGCATACCAGCCGCAATGCCGTTGATGGTGAGTAAGGCACCCCGCAGCAGTTCGCCTTTGCTATAGCGCGATCGCACCACACCTGTAACCGCTTCGGTATTATGCTGCCGCAACCGCTTAAGGAGTGACACCTGCAAGAAGCCGAGGGGGACGATCGTGCCGTTTCGCAACTGCACCGATCGCTGCAAATCGGGATCACCATCGAGCAGGCGCTTGTGCCCAGTAATGGTCAGCACCATGTCTCGGGTCAGATAGTATTCGTTTGAAATTTGTTCGTAGACTGGCTCCAGTCGTTCGCGGTCTTCTGGTTTGGCGAGTTCGTGGACATAGTGCCCCGCAATTTGCAGATCGACTTTGGATAACGTCATTTCGGCTTTAGAAATCGCCATTTTGAAAAACGGCCATTTGAAGTAGAAATAGCGCAGCAGCTTCAGATGCTCTTCGGGATGTTCGGTCAAAAAGTCGCGGAGAGCCGTCCCCAGACCATACCAGGCAGGCAGCAGGAAGCGGCTCTGCGTCCAGCTAAACACCCAGGGAATCGCCCGTAAACCACTGAGATCCCGCTTACCAGCACCGCGACGGGCAGGGCGTGAACTAATTTGCAGTTGGCTGATCTCTTCGATCGGCGTCACCTGCAAGAAGAAATCAAGAAAATCTGGTTGTTCATAGATCAGGGCACGATAATGGGCGCGCGATCGTACCGCCAGTTCTTCCATAATTTCATGCCAGGGCTGAATATCGTCAAAGCCTGTGCGTAGCAAACTCCCTTGAATCACGGCTGTTGTCACCGTTTCCAGGTTGTAAAGTGCCAGCTCAGGCAGCGAGTACTTCGATGCCAGCACCTCGCCTTGCTCTGTAATTTTGATCCGTCCATTCACGCTGCGACCGGGTTGTGCCAGGATCGCCTCGTAGGCTGGCCCACCGCCCCGTCCCACCGAGCCACCGCGTCCGTGAAAGATCCGTAGTGCAACGCTGTAGCTTTCAGCAATGGTTTGCAGGGCTTGTTGAGCCTTGTGAATCTCCCAACTGCTGCTGAGGAACCCGGAGTCTTTATTGCTATCCGAGTAGCCCAGCATCACTTCTTGAAGCAAGGCGGGTGCGTCTTCGTCTAATTTGGCATAGCCGCCTGCGATCGCCGCTCGATAGAGGGGTAGCTCAAACAGGTGCTTCAAGACAGACGGTGCTTTCTGCAAGTCTTCTACGGTTTCAAACAGCGGTACGACATGGAGGGCACTCACACCTGTGGCAGGATCGTATAGTCCAGCTTCCTTCGCTAACAGCAGCACTTCTAGCAGGTCGCTGACCTCGTGGCTCATGCTGATGACGTAGGTATTGCAGACTTCGGAGCCAAACTCCTGCTGGAGTCGCCGCACCATGCGAAAGGTTTCTACCGCTTCACGCGCCTTGTCCGAAAAGTTCAGCTCGGTAGGAATCAGTGGTCGGCGCGTTTGCAGCTCAGTGGTCAGCCAGAGCGTCCGCTCATATTCAGTGAGCTCGTTATAGGGTTTTGCCAGTAGTTGTAAATAGTCGGCAATTTCGCTAATGGTGTCAGAATGACGCGTACTTTCCTGGCGAATATCTAAGTGAGCCAGAGTGAAGCCATAGATTTCGACCTGACAGATCAACGTTTGTAGGTCACGGCAGCTGAGTCCCGTCTCAGTCAGGCTCCGCTCAATCAGCCGCAGTTCTGCCAGAAAGGCGGCACCAGAACTATAGATGGTGTTGGGGTTACAGTCGGGTTCATCGCCACGCAGGCAGTCGCTGTTGTTGATTTTGCCATTGCGATCGAGCGTGTTCTCCAGCCGCTTCTGAATGTACGCCAGTTTCAGGCGATAGGGCTCTTGCCGATAACGAATCGCCAGTTGGTCGTAAATATCGGGCATTTGAAGCTGATCTTGTTCCAGCGACTCTAGCAGATCTGGCACCACATCACTCCAGTGCAGCGACAGGCTCAGCAAATCTTTCAAACGGTGGATTGACTGGATGTATTTTCCCAGCACCATACCCCGCTGGTAGCACGCTGTTTGCCAGGTGATTTGGGGGGTAACGGAGGGGTTACCGTCGCGATCGGAGCCGACCCAGGAGCCAAACTTACAGAAGTTGTTACTGGGTGGGTGCATCGACGGGAAAGAAGCGTGAAGTGCCTGCTTGAAGCGCTGCTGCAGTTGTGGAATGGCATCAAACAGCACTTCCTGGAAATAGTGGAGCGTGTAATCGACTTCATCCAGTACCGTCGGCTTAAATTGATGCAGCTCGTCGGTTCGCCACCATAAGCGAATCTCTTCGGTCAGCTGCTCTCGCAAGACTTCGGCTTCCCATGATGCGGCTGGAAGACCCTGCGCATTCAGGCGATCCTCAACCTGATCCAACTGGCGCAAGATGCGAGCAATCCGACGCTGCTTATCGCGAATCGTGTGCCGGACAATTTCAGTGGGGTGCGCGGTGAAAACCAGACGAATATCAAGCTGATTAATTAAATTTTGTATGTGCTGGGGAGGGACGTTAAGGCTTTGAAGCTTGGGAAAAAGCCAGTGAAACGAGCCCATTTCCTTACGGGCTTCAGGGTCTTGCAGGCTTTTTTCGAGTAGATCGGCCTCAAGCCTGCCCAGCGGCGTTGAAGACTCGCCGCTGGCACCAGGGAAGCCTGCGATCGCCGTACTTTCTACAGCAACAGAAGAGGCCGTATCGCGAGAGGCTCGGTACTGCTGCTGTTGGTCGCGCTGTTCATAATGCTGTTCAACAATGTTGATCAGCTGGAAGTAAAGGGCAAACGCACGAGCTGCCCGGATCGCTTCGTTAAGATCCAGCCGTTCGACCACCTTCAGCACTTCTGATTCTAGAAAGCTGGGCGCTTGACCTTCCGGCGAACAGAGGTCGCGCAATTGATTGAGCAGATCGACCAGTTCTTGACCACACTCCTGCTGCAGCACAAAGGCCCACAGGTCTTCAATGATCTTGAGCCGATGCCGCAGAAATAGATCAGATGTGGATGTCACAGGCATTGCCTCGGATACTCTGGATTCGGTTGCCGTGCTTAAGCCCGATCCATCATCTGACGAAGGTCTTGTCGAACTCATGGGGCTGCTCTTTGCGAAGATCTTTCAATAATTCTATGGGGTAATCTCTGCTTTTGTAGTTGCAGGAGAACCAAATTATTTGCTGTGAGTCAAATAAATTATGTTCTGTGAGTCAAATGCAGGTCAAATGACGTTAAACAGACGTAGAGTTATCCGGATTTGACTGCACAGTCTTGGGGAAATTAAGCACGGGGAGACGATCGCCGCGAAAGATTTCTTCACTCAGCAACCCTAGTTCTTGAACGGCCTCCGTTAAAACTTTACTGCCCACCAGGGCTACCAGTAAAGGGACGGTCGCCAGGCTCAGCAGAAGCTCTGGAGCAACCAAAGGCTTTGTGCTAGTGCTTACTGGAGACGTAGATGGTTCAGAAGGTGGCATAATCAAAAGCTCGTGAAGTTTGGAATCTACCCATTAAAACGATGTGTCGGTTACAGGCGAAGCCTTTAAGATAGGCTAGCGGTTCTAGTTATGATTATGGTGCAAGCTCAAGCAATATAAAGGGGGAATTTGAATCAGAGTTTAGGGAGAAATTGTGCCAAGTCACTGGGTATGTGTTATCTGTATGGGGCAAAATGACGGCACTTAAAGCTTCATTCTGGATTAATCGCACTGGATAACTTGCAATTGTTAAGGCGCTCATGCTGGATGTACATGGACATAATCCTCCGTCTGCTCGTAAACAAGGCTGCCTGGGAGGAAGCGGCACTTCGCTGGATGATTGGATACACCAGCGGGTAAAGGTGCCACATTTACAGGTGAAAAGCAAGCTGCGTGGCAATAACCTTCATCTTTTATTTGAAGGAACACCTTGCCCCGATCGTGCTGTCATCATGCCGCCACTGACAGAGGCTCTGTCTGCGATGGCACTCACCCCACTATTGCCACCGCAGTCTCCTCCAGTTTACAGGATCATTGCCTACGGTCGGTTGTTGCAACAGGCTCAACCTGAGTGGACAGAAGCCTTTGTGCCTCACCCTGATCAGCCTCCACACGCGCAGCAAGCTCGCACAACAGCAACGCCACCACTCGCAGAGGTAGCGGGGACAACGCCTCAAGAGTGCAACATTGAAGCAGCCAGCATTCATACACTCAGTGCCGCTCGTCAGGGACAACCTGAGGCGATCGCACGCCACTTAAGTGATGCTTTTAGCACGCTTGGCGTTGCCGTTCGCGTCAAGCTGGAAAAACCCCAAAAGCCTCCTCAAGAGACACCTTCGTCTGCCACTCCCCACTCCCCACTCCCCACTCCCACGCCCCTTAAGCGTCTCCTCATCGCCTGTGAGTCGGCTTATAGCCCAGACCCATTGCTGTTTGCAGAGCCAATCGCGCAACGCTTACGGGCACTGGAGCTCAATGGATTTCAGGATGCCCTTGTCTTCGGGCAAGTGGCTGGTGAAACGCGAACCGAGTGGGTGCTGCGAGTTGATCTCACACCACCTGAGGACATTCTCAAGACGTGGGCACACTGGGGCGACGTGCAAGCCATTACACGCTTACTCAACCGCACTCTGCTCTCTGAAAAGGTACAAACCTCGGCTCTCCTTAAGGAAGCGACGTTGCATTTAACCTGCCGCAGCACGCAGTCTGCAACGCCTGATAAGCTGACGACGATCGCGGCCATCGTGCCACTGCTAGAAACCCTCTCACCACAGGGTATTCGTGCTGCCACCATCTATGGTTTTGCTCATCAAGAGAGTAGTACCAATCTCCTGAGTGCGACAGCGACACCTGCCCCTGTCTGGGTACACTGGCTCGATCTGTCTCCCGATCCACAGCCCCTATCCACCTTTGACCTTGCTCAGAAAGGCAATTTAGACGCGATCGCCTTTCTGCTCACGCGGATGCTGAATCCTGATCTAGACCGTAAATTAGGCACGGGTGGCATTCGGGTACAGGTTCGTCAAAAAGCAGATTTATTGCACATCATGGGCGAAGCGCCCCTTTGCCCGTTGCAAAGTCAGATGGGTGTTGCAATCGCTCGCTTTTTGAAGCCGTTGCAAATACCCACGATCGCAGGTGTTCGTATTTACGGTCGCCGATCAGGACAAAAACAACCCCTCTGGAGCTACGGTGTCGATTTTAGCGCCCGCGATCGACTGGTGCCTGAAGCAACGCCCGAATTCGCGGTCTCTGATGCGTATGTGGGTGATTTACTCTCGCCGCCGGGAGCGCTTGCCCTTCGAACAGAGGAAGCATCCGAAGCCTCACGCTCCTTTTTGAGCACCATCGTTGCAAGTGCTATTCAGCGTGTGCAGCGATCGCTCATTTGGTCGCAGCTTTTTGTGCCTCTGGACTCAGCTCAGCTCGGCTCTAACCTGACGTACTCGTCTGATCTGACTGATTTGACAGCCAAGCGTAGTGTAAAAGTGGCGGCTGTTTGGAGCGCGATCGGAGTACTGCTCGTTGTCCAATCTGACTGGTTGCTCAACCGCTGGCTTCAAGCGCCACCGCCAGCGCCGATCGCCGCCAGCCAACCATCACCTGCGGTGGTACCGCCGCCAGCAGGTTCACTGTTTCCAGCGTTGTCTATCAATCCAGGTAAGGCTCACGACAAGTCCGCTTTCAATGCGTCCGGTTTTACCCAGCCTGGTACGTCATCAGCGTCTCCAGTAGAGGGCGCTCCTGCGGCAGAGACGGTTGCTTCTACAACGCTGCCCGCTTCGCCACTCCGGCCTAAAGCAGATGGTCTAACGAAGGGTTCAGAGGCGTATCCCACGTTTAACAGCCGTCAACTGGATGAGAAAGTAGCCCTTTACCAAAGCTACTTGAAGGAGTACGGCACTCCTGATGTGCTCATCATCGGTAGCTCACGGGCCTTGCGTGGCGTTGACCCGATCGCGCTCCAAAAAGCATTGGCTGACCAGGGTTACGCAGGCACGAAAAGCTTCAACTTTGGTGTCAATGGCGCTACCGCTCAAGTGGTTGATATGATCGTGCGTCAGCTTTTACCACAAGAGAAGCTGCCCAAACTGATTTTGTGGGCTGATGGTGCCCGCGCCTTCAATAGCGGTCGTGCGGACGTAACCTACAATGGCATTGTTGCGTCTGATGGTTATAAAGCTCTAGCTGCAGGCAATCCACCCATTCCTGGTACAGCAGTCGCTCAAGTGACAGGTGGAACAAAGCGCCCTGAGCCAGCCTCAACGACTTCCGTGACTGAGGACCCACCCACTTCTTTATCAGGCGGCTATCAAACGGTTAACCAGGAACTGAATCGACGGCTAGGCACATTCTCCGCCCTCTACTCCCAGCGCGACCACCTCAGAGTGTTCTTGCGGGATGGACTGGTGAGCCTACTGCCGCACAGCCTTTCTAAGGTCGTCTCTGGTAGCGCGATCGCGTCCAATAATCTTAGCGATGCGACGAGCCCGGGGGCAGCGGCGGCCAATGCCCCAGCGTCTGTGCTTGCCGAGGGGCAGAGCGCGGTCGATATTGATGGCTTCCTGCCCTTGCCAAACCAGTTCAACCCAGCAACGTACTATCAGAAGTATGCCAGGGTAAACGGCGATTACGACTCTGACTACGATTCTTTTAGCCTTGAAGGCACCCAAACGCAAGCACTAACTAACCTGGCTCAGTTTAGTCAAACGCACCAAATTCCCCTTATCTTCGTCAACTTACCATTGACAAACGACTACCTCGACCCAACCCGGAAACGGCACGAGGAGGATTTTCAGCAGGACATGCTGCGACGCGCAACCCAGTTAGGCTTCATCTATCGCGATCTGAGCCAAGCATTAGCCAATCAGCCCGATCGCTTCTCCGATCCGAGTCATCTGAACCGCTACGGCGCCTATGCCGTCTCCCACCAACTGGCAGGAGATGTGATGATTCCCTGGAGTCAGGCGCGACGGTGAGATAGCAGTCTGTAACATCGTATGAATCGGCGCGGGTTGCCCTTCACAGTTCCCTACAATGAAGGCAGAAACGCTACAAGGGTTCCAAACCAGTATGCTCAAGACTGTTGCCGATATTATGACCCGTGACCCGGTTACGGTAACGCCTGAGACGCCACTTACAGAGGTTATTCGGACGATCGCCGAGCGGAAAATCAGTGGTCTTCCCGTGGTTGATGAGGCGGGCAAACTCGTTGGGGTCATTTCTGAAACTGACCTGATGTGGCGCGAAACAGGAGTCACACCACCGCCCTATATCATGCTGCTTGACAGCGTCATCTACCTGGAAAACCCTGGTCACTACGAACGCGAATTGCATAAGGCGCTTGGGCAAACCGTAAAGGAAGCCATGAGTCAAAAACCCATTACCGTCACTCCCGATAAACCCCTGCGGGAAGCCGCTCAAATCCTGCATGAGCACAAAATCCACCGTCTGCCAGTACTCAACGCTGACGGGCAAGTGGTCGGCATCCTTACCCGTGGCGATATCATTCGAGCGATGGCAGCGGAGCAAGACAGGTGAGGAGGGAGGAATAAGGGGAGAGGGCGAGTTTTGAGTTTTGAGTGAGTTGAGCGGTCAGCAGTCAGCTTTCTTCTAAAAATTAAAAACTCCTTCTTCCCCTGCTTCCTCTCACCTCACCTATAAATCACTTTAGAAAACGAGATTAATTACCTATGAGCATTACACCTGAATCGGTTGGCGTCTTGTTAAAGTCGTCGGATTTTGGCGATCGCCTGCGGGCAGTCAACCACATCAGACAGTTGGCACCCGCAAACGGCTTTGAGCTGATTCAGATTGCCATGCAAGATACCAATCCGCGGGTGCGCTATGCGGCTGTAAGTCAGTTAGCGACCTTGGGTAAGCAAAATCTTCCTCACGTGACAACACTCCTGCGCGCTAGCTTGCATGACAATGACCCAGATGTACAAGCAGCAGCAGCCGATTCGGTGGGGGCACTTAAGTTAACGGATGTTTTTGAGGATCTGCAAAAGCTTTACCACAAAACCTCTGAGTGGTTAGTCCAGTTCAGCATTGTGGCGACTCTGGGTGAACTGGGCGACGAACGAGGTTTTGCACTACTAGAAGCAGCGTTGCAATCTGACAATGAACTGATGCAAACAGCGGCGATCGGGTCTTTAGGAGAATTGGGTGACGATCGCGCCGTTCAGCTACTGGTTCCTTTTGCGACCAATCCCGATTGGCAAATCCGTTATCGGGTCGTTCAAGCACTGGCTCATCTGAAGGGCACAACCGCCCACGCAACCCTGGAAATTCTGGCTCAAGATAGTACAGAACAGGTTGCCCAAGAAGCCCGCAACGTTTTAAAAGGCTAGAGCGATAGCCGTCACCACAGCGTTTAGACCATTGGGGGCAAGCGCAGAAAGAACGTACAGTCAACCACGAACCTTTGCCTCCTGTCCTAACCTTGATGACTATTGCCATAAAAAAGGGGCGTTGCTGCCAACGTCCCTGACCAACACAGAGGTGAAACACAACGACTAACAATGAAACACAGCGTTCAAAAAATTGCCTAATCAATAAGTTTCAGGCGACCAGTTTGAATGTAGTCAAACACACGATTAATTTTGTTGCGATCGCTATCAGTTAATTTTTGTTCGGCAAGCAAGACAGAGGTGAGCTTGAGATGCTCTTGTCGAGACATTGCACCAACTGCAAGGATGTGATCGACCAGTTGATGAATAGCCAAATTCGGTTTACTTTGAATGCTCCGCATGCTGCCCTGCCCCGTTCGCGTTAATTTTGTGCTTGCTATAGATTTATTTTTCCCCCCACTTCTTATCTTCTAACAATGATTTGATGATGACTGTGTGCTGGCGTCGAGCGGCACTGTGAAGAATCGATGAAAGGTTGGTTGGGAGACAGAAAGCGGAAGGCAGGAGGCAGGGGACGAGGAGGAGGCAGTGGTCAAAATCAACTCAAAACTCTCTAGCTTGTTGGCGCAAAGCGCTACTCAAAACTCTCTAGCTTGTTGGCGCAAAGCGCTACTCAAAACTCAAAACTCAAAACTTTCCCTCACCCCTCACCCCTCACCTACTCTGCTAGGGTAAACAGGTACCCACAATGTTCTGGAAGGGCGCATGATGCAGGTTTATCGGCTACCAGCTCTCTCTGACAATTACATTTTTTTGCTGCACGATCGAGAGCAGAACATCGCAGCGGTGGTTGATCCGGCTGAGGCACAGCCTGTTTTGCGGCAGTTAGAGGCACTGGGTGCAACGCTGGTGGCAATCTTCAACACCCATCACCATGCGGATCATGTCGGGGCAAATACCAAACTGTTGCAGCAGTTTCCTGATGCCGTTGTCTATGGTGGTGCGGAAGATCGAGGCAGAATCCCTGGACAGACCGTATTTTTGCAGGAAGGCGATCGCGTCTCGTTTGGCGATCGTATTGCCGATGTGCTGTTTGTTCCTGGTCATACTCGTGCTCACATTGCCTACTATTTTGCGCCAGTCACTAACGGCGAAACAGGCGAGTTGTTCTGTGGCGACACCCTCTTCGCGGGCAGTTGTGGCAGGCTGTTTGAAGGTACGCCCACGCAGATGGTGCATTCGCTCGGCAAACTGCGCTCGTTGCCAGACAATACTCGCGTTTGGTGCGCTCACGAATATACGCTGAAGAACCTGGAGTTTGCTTTGACGGTCGATCGTTCGAATATCGCGTTGCAAGAGCGCTTAGCTGCAGTCAAGCTGTCCCGCAGTCGCAATGAAGCAACCATCCCATCAAATTTGGGAGTCGAAAAACGGACAAATCCATTTTTGCGTTGGGATGACTTGGGGTTGCGTTCGATCGTCAGAGCCGACAACGAGATCCAAACCTTCGCCCGTTTACGAGGCATGAAAGACCACTTCTAAGGCGATGAAAGTTTGTACTTCTGTCTCACGTAAGGTCTTGCGTCACTACATGAGACATCGTTCGTTTGCTGGAAAGCTTTTAAGGGCAAAACCTTCAACGTCTTTAAAAAGCCGGGATTCTACAGGCAGTGAAGCGCTGAGCCGATCGCCTAGTCAAAGTAGAACAGCGTGACAATCTTGCGCTGATCTTCGGCTTCATGGCAGGTCGTTAGCAATGTTTGGCTGTCATGAAAGGCAAAGCAAATCAGCTGTTGACAGCGCGAAATAATTTCGGTGTTGCAGAGTGCGCTGGCTTCTGCCAAAGACAAAGTATCGTTGCTAGGATTTTCGACCAGATGCATCACCTGCTCTAACTGCTCGCGAGACTCACGCGGTTGGCGTTCCATACTTTGGGGCAGGATCACGGTCAACAGCGTCGGATCTGCACGCATTGCACCCCGAATAGCCGCTTGATTGGTACCAGTTGCCCCTGACGTGATGAGGCGATTGCCCTCTAGCACCAGGGCATAGCTCATCATTTCGATCAAGTTTTGATGGGTAATCGGAACGTGACGAGAGCCGAGCAACGCAATGCGCTTGGAGCCTGTTTGCTGAATGGTCGCCAGTTCTTGTAGAAAATCGTCTACCTTGGGCAGGTCTATGGACTGACTCAACGATGCTATCAACCTGAACAACCTAAATATATTAGCAGACAGGATATCGTTAAATCGTTATTAATCGTCCGATCGCGTCTTTACCCCATCCTCTAGCCCCTCCCCCTCTTCTCGCAAGCACGCTAGAGCTTCATCACACCAGTCAATCCAGTCAGTTTCATACCGGACGCCTTTACGAAGCACCAGATACTGAAGTTTGTCCTTTAAAGACAGCGACTCAGGCGTTTGAAAAAACGTTGCCTCTAATTGGCGATAGTGAGCCAGTTGATCGACATGAAGCTGGCGATGATGGGTCAACTGCTGCCGGACAACCTGAAGGGGCACCAGCGACCCGACAAAGATCTTAACCAGCAGTGCTTCTTTAATCGGTGTGGTGTCGCAGGGTTCAGCAATCCAGTGAGTGAGCTGGTGCTGGCCCATGTCAGTGACTGTGTAGAGCTTTTTATCGGGGCGACCGTCTTGAAGCACAACCGCCGACTGCAACCAACCTTGCGCTTCGAGCTTGGCCAACTCGCGATAAATCTGTTGATGAGTCGCCTTCCAAAAACAGCCGACCGATTCCTCAAAGCTCTTGGTCAAGTCATATCCACTTTTGGGACAGTCAACTAGAAGCGCCAGAATTGCATGGGCAAGTGCCATCGTCTTTCATCCTCGATCGAATCAACCTGAGTATGCACTGATTGACATATGCAACTCATTGAATATAAACTAGCATCGAACGCAACAAGTTGCATAAGCAACTAATTGCTTATGAAGCTGATAGTGCCTTAGCGGTGAGTGGAATCTAGAGGTATTGTCCTATGCAAACAGTGACATCTAAAACAACTGCAGTCAGCAAGCCACTTTCTAAACTGACGCAGCGACGAGTTCTGGTCGTAGCGGCTCTTGGAGGCATGATCGCGACGGGGTGCCTACTGTATGGTGCCTCATACTTCTCCCTCGCTTCTCAGAAAGCGATCTCCGCTGTGCCAGTGAGCACAAAAGCGACAAGAGTAACTGCGTTAGGCCGCTTGGAGCCACAGGGCGAAGTGATCCAACTGGCAGCTTCTAGTAAAGGCAGTCGGGTTGAGCAATTGTTAGTGCAGCGGGGCGATCGGGTGCGGGCAGGTCAAGTGATTGCGGTTTTAGACTCGCGCGATCGCCTTCAAGCGGCCCTGGAGAAAGCAAAGCAGGATGTACAGATTGCATTCACCAAATTGGCGCAAGTCAAAGCGGGAGCCAAAACAGGAGAGATCGGCGCACAGTCTGCGACGATCGCTCGTTTGAACGCCGAGTTGAATAACGCCCAACTTGAAGCACAGCGCTATCAAACGCTCTATGAGCAGGGAGCCATTTCGGCCTCGTCGCGCGATAGTAAGCAACTGGTCGCAGACACGACTCGCGCCCAACTTCAGCAGGCGAAAAATACGTTGAGCAGTGTGGCTGAAATCCGCCCTGTCGATGTTACGGCGGCAGAGGCAGAGGTTGCTAGCGCCCAAACAGTGGTGAAACAGGCACAGGCGGATTTGGCTCTGGCGTTGGTGCGATCGCCGCGTGATGGCCAAGTGCTCAAAGTCCACACCTGGGCAGGCGAAATTGTCGGCGATCAGGGCATTGTGGATCTGGGTCAGACCGACCAAATGTATGTGGTTGCTGAAGTGTACGAAAGTGACGTGAAAGACGTTCGCATGGGTCAGCCAGCAACGATTACCAGCAGCGCGTTCAACGGAGACGTGCATGGCACTGTCAAGGAAATTGGGCTGCAAATTCAAAAGAAAGGTGTTTTGGATACAAACCCAACCGCGGATGCCGACGCCCGGATTGTGGAAGTCAAAATTCGGTTAGACAAACCTGGAAGTCGTAAGGTTGCGGGTCTGACCAATCTAGAAGTCACGGTTCAGATTGCGAAGGAGGCGACATGAGGAAAATTCCCCTCGCGTGGCTGCAGGTGAGCCGCGATCGCAACCGTCTGATCGTGGCTATGGCTGGCATTGCCTTCGCTGACATACTGATGTTTATGCAGCTAGGCTTTCGGACGGCGCTCTACGACAGCAATACGCAAGTGCATCGTAGTTTGCGCGCTGATCTGGTGTTGGTCAGCCCATTGGCCCGAAACATCGTGAGTATGACGGATTTTCCACGACGACGCTTGTATCAGGCCAAGAGTTTTGGTGGGGTACAGTCAGCAGACGCGCTGTATGCCGATTCGCGGGAATGGAAGAATCCCGATACTCGGCATAATGAAGGCATTTTGTTTTTGGGCTTCAATCCAGAAAAGTCTGCTTTTAATTTGCCAGGGGTCGATCGCAACCTGGACAAACTCAAAATGCCCGATACGGTTCTGTTTGATGAGGGGTCACGGGGTAAATACGAGGCTACGATCGCCGCTTTACAAGCCGGTCAGGTCGTGCCCACCGAAATGCGGAGTCGCAAGATCAAGCTTGCCGGTTTATTTATGGTTGGTGCGTCGTTTGCAGCCGATGGCAATGTGATTACCAGCGATCAGAATTTTTTGCGGCTCTTTCCCGAGCGTCAACAGTCAGAAGTCAGTGCTGGCCTCATTACATTAGAACCAGGCGTTGATCCGGTGCAGATGCAGCAAGTCCTTCAGGCCAATTTGCCGAATGATGTGAAGGTGATGACGCTAGCTGAGTTTGCCGAACTAGAAAAAACGTACTGGCAAAACAACACGCCGATCGGCTTCATCTTCAGCTTAGGCACGGTCATTGGCTTTATTGTCGGCGCGGTCATTGTGTATCAAATTCTGTCGAGTGATGTAGCAGAGCACTTGCCAGAATACGCCACGCTAAAAGCAATGGGCTATGGCGATCGCTATCTCTTAAGCGTGGTGTTTCAGGAAGCGCTCATTCTTGCCATTCTGGGCTTTATCCCAGGGCTTGGAATTTCCACAGGGCTCTATGCCTTGACCAGAGGCGCTACCAATCTACCGCTTTTTATGACCCTCACCCGGGTCGCCACCGTCTTCATGCTGACGATCGGCATGTGTTTGCTTTCGGGCGCGATCGCTACGCGGAAACTGCGATCGGCGGATCCGGCTGATATTTTTTAGGAGGTTCTATGCAATCTCTCAACACCGCTCAACCGATTGTTTCGATCCAGGCCTTAGATCACTATTACGGTCAGGGACGGCTCCAGAAACAGGTTTTGTTTGACATTCAGTTAGACATTCAGGCCGGCGAAATTGTCATCATGACGGGACCATCTGGGTCAGGTAAAACCACCTTGCTGTCATTGATTGGTAGCCTGCGGTCTGCCCAAAGTGGCAGCTTAAAGGTGCTTGGACAGGAACTCTGTGGCGCTAGTAAGCAACAGATGGTAACGCTACGGCAAAACATTGGCTATATCTTTCAGGCGCACAACTTGCTGAAGTTTCTCACCGCTAAACAAAACGTGCAGATGTCTCTAGAGCTGCATGCTTTGTCCGCCGCCGAAACCCACGCAAGAGCTGAAGCAATGCTGGCAGCAGTGGGGCTGGAGGAACGATCGAGCGACTACCCAGAAAATCTGTCGGGCGGGCAAAAACAGCGTGTAGCGATCGCCCGTGCCCTAGTCAGTCAGCCCAAACTCGTGTTAGCAGATGAACCCACTGCTGCGTTAGACAAACAAGCGGGGCGCAATGTCGTGGAACTGATGCAGCGTCTTGCCAAAGAACAGGGCTGTACGATTTTGCTGGTGACGCATGACAACCGCATTCTCGACATCGCCGATCGCATTATGCAGATGGAAGATGGACGTCTCACAGCGAATGCTCAACGAACGCAAACAACGCCTGCCGCCTGAGTGCAATCACCTCTGATTCAGTTTCTGGCAGAGTCAACAAACGATGCAGAAGCAATGTGAGGCCATACAGAAGCATCGCCCCTTGCCACACAAAAGGATTGTGACTCGGTACAGAAGCAATGTGACCCGATACAAAAGGATTGTTGGGGCGATCGGCTCAACGATCAACACGAAACAGCCGACAGAACGTGTCAATTACATGCCAGACCAATCATCATGAGGAAAACGGAGTTTAGCGATGGTAATAGCAGTACAAGCAACCGCAGCCTGGTCAAAAGCAGTCCTTCAATCTGCAACAGAATTTGGCCCTGTGCCACTCACCGTTTTAGCGGGGGCAGTGCCTCCGGGCTTGCGTGGTTCTCTCTATCGCAACGGGCCTGCCACGTTAGAACGCGGTGGACAACGCGTAGGGCACTGGTTTGATGGCGATGGTGGCATCTTGGGGCTTCATTTCACCGACGGTAGAGCAACAGGCGTTTATCGCTACATTCAAACAGCGGGCTATCGAGCCGAGAAGCAAGCAGGCAAATTTTTGTTTGGCGGTTACGGGATGATGCCTCCTGGTGACTGGTGGGAGCGGTTTAACAAAGGGCCAAAAAATGTTGCGAATACATCCGTCATCGCGCTGCCTGATAAGCTGCTGGCGCTGTGGGAAGGTGGACTCCCCCATGCTCTGACGCTGGAGACGCTCGACACGCTGGGACTTGATGACCTCGGTGGTTTAGACGGAGCCGCCTATTCGGCACACCCGAAACGTGACCCGCAGACGGGTGAAATTTTCAACTTTGGGGTGAGCTTTGGGCAAAATGGCACGCTGAATCTGTATCGTAGCGATGCCAGTGGGACGGTGCAGCAGCATGGCAAAATCCCGCTTCAGGGGTTGCCTCTCATCCATGATTGTGTGCTGGCAGGCAGGTATCTGGTGTTTTGCATGTCGCCCGTGCGTCTGAATGCATTGCCTCTTTTAGCCATGCTCAAGAGCTACAGTGAGGCGCTAACCTGGCAACCAGAGAAAGGGACTGAGATCATTGTCGTCGATCGCACCACGCTTGAAGTGGTCAGTCGCACCGAAGCCGATCCCTGGTATCAATGGCACTTTGGTAATGGTGGCGAGCTTCCCGACGGCTCGATCGCCTTCGATCTGGTGCGCTATGAGGACTTCCAGACCAACCAATTTTTGCAAGAAGTCTCAACCGGGCACACCAACACGCTGGCTAAAGGAACCCTGTGGCAACTGCGGCTAGAACCCAATGCGGGTGTCGTGCTGGAGTGCAATCAAGTCGTCGATCGCAGCTGTGAGTTTCCCACCGTAGAGCCCAGCATGGTCGGTCAGCGATCGCGCTATACGTACCTGTCGCTGCATCGTCAAGATACCGTGCTGCAGCATGAACTGTTTGGCACGATCGCCCGCTTCGACTACCAGACCGCCACCCTTACCGAAGCCGATTTGGGCACCAATCGCTATCCCAGCGAACCCATTTATGCACCGGACGCTGACAATGCGGGTCAGGGCTGGGTTCTGACCGTTGTGTATGACGGCACTACTGACTGTAGTGAAGCCTGGATTTTTGATGGCGATCGGCTGGATGATGAGCCTGTCTGTAAACTAGCCCTTCCCCACGTTGTGCCACCCGGTTTTCATGGCACCTGGAATCCACGCACGCGGTAGCTTACGATTCAAGCCTTTGCGGGTAGTCCTCTTTAGAAAAGGACACTGCCCATCCGCCGCTGCCGCTCTCTAGCACTACCGCACGCCTGACTCCCGAACCCTAAAAGCGGAGCCTGCCTTCAGTTAAAAGTTTGAAGCCCGAGATGAGTGCGGCAAAGGCAATCATAAAGTTCCAAAGGCTGGTCGGCTTCAGCATCACGCCGCCGCTGAGAAAAACGAGCACAATACCAAAAATCAATAAACCCCAGCCCAAGCTACCCGTTTGACGGCGAAAAAACAGCAGTGAGGTCACGCCACCCATGATGGCTAAAACAGAACCTAACGCTGGCAGGTTGCGCCAGAAGTAGGGGGAATAGTAGGTCGAAAACATAATGTTCTGACCCAAAAAATACATACCTGCCAGCAGCAGCAATAGACCAAATAACTGACTCATTGGCTCAAAAAACGTCCCAATTTGTGTTTATCGTTCCCTACATCCATCAAAAATCACGACTCAAGAGGGCGATTCCGGATAGAGTCAGTCATATTGTTTGTACTGAGGATGACTAATGCCCAAAAGAAGAGCCACCGGGGTCTTTTTCCATTTCGGTGGTAATGCGTGGTTTCAGCTTATCAAACTCTGACTTCAGTAGATTTTTGCTGAGGGTAGCTTGCCCGATCGATCGCCAAGATTGACTGGTAATAGCCCATTCTTGAAGCTGCAGCCGTTGGGATTCGTTAATCGTGATGGTCATCGCGTGCACGCAGGCATCGGGTTGCTCCAGCCCAAACAACAAGAGTTGATACTCCCCTTTTTCAATCAACAGTCGAATCAGCTCTTGACCCTGTAGAGTTTTGAGATCCAGGTAGCAGGGCAGCCAGCGTGGCCCTTGCTCTTGCTTGCCATTGCCTTTCTGACTGCGCTTACGGTTGTAAATGCCTGTAATCCACAGCAGCGTTGGGTGTGGCGACATGGCGTAGAGGAAATTTTTGTAAATGACATTGTAGAGTCTGTACACCTGCAGATTTTGAATTTCTTGCTGGGGTAGCATAACCCACACGGCTGGTAGATTTTGTCGACCCATCGCCAAAGTTTGAGCAAAGACGATTTGCGCCGTCGGTTTATCCTGGGGCCAGGTGGCAACCTGCCACGCTCCATCCACTGGGAGGAGGAGATCGAGCTGCGGTGGTAGTGAACTTTTTACGGGTTTGCGTTGCAGAATTCTGCTGATGTCTCCAACAACGCGATCCTTTTCGAGGTACCGCTTGTGTAACGGTTCTAAGGCCTCAAGGACATGAGCAACTGACTGTGGGCGATCTCTAGGTGACTTTGCCAGGCAGCTCATGACTAAGTTTTCTAGCGCTTTCGGTAGCTTCAGATGGGGACTAACGGCTTCAAACGATCGCGGCGGTTGAGAATGATGGGCTTTGTACCAGGCACCGAACGCGTGCGTTTCGACATGAAGCGGCATTTTACCCGTCAGCATCTCGTACATCATGACGCCGAGACTGTAGATGTCAGAGCGTGAATCGAGTTCTCGACCTTCCATCTGCTCTGGCGAGGAGTAGGCCAGGGTACCCATGTAAGAGCTGGTCTGATCACTATTGGCTTGCAGCAGTTTAGAAATGCCGAAATCGAGAATTTTTACCAGTTCCCCCAGGCTCGCATCGCGGCTGACCAAGATGTTGCTGGGCTTGATGTCACGGTGAATGATGGAATACACCGTATCGTCGATCACGATGCCCTGGTGAGCACACTGTAAACCGAGCGAAATCTGCCGAGCAAGGGTCAGGAAGCGAGGCAACGGGAGCGGCTGATTATTAATGACTTCGCTCAGGCTTTGCCCCTGCAAATACTCCATGACGTAAAAAGGAACCTCTTCTTCCTTGTAGTCCGTGACGCCATAATCGATGACATTGACGATGTGAATGCTTTTACGCCCCAATTGGGCACAGGTGCGTGCTTCACTCTTAAAGCGATCGCGCATTTTAGGGTTGAGCAGCGCTTGCGCTAGAAACTTAACGGCAATCACGCCCCCCAGCAACGTATCTTCTGCCCGGTAGACTCGCCCCATTGCGCCTTTGCCAATTAGTTCAGCAAGTCGATAACGGTTAGCAAGTAAGCGTCCAAGGTTAGAATCGGTCGTCATAGTTCACGCCAAGGGGGCAATTGCTGCTCCTGAGTGCTCAGGTACAACACAGTGCAAGTTCAACAACACAGCCATAAGTTGATGCAAGAGTCTTGGCTGTTAGTAGAGGGACTCTGCGATTAGGGACTTTAAAGAAATAATGTTATGGACTGTAGCGGTCAGCCGTCAGCGGTCAGCGGTCAGCCGTTAGAGAAAAGCTGATAGCTGATGGCTGATCCAAAAGTATGCACTTATTTTTTAACAAGTCCTTAGTCATCCCATCAAGTCTAGTAATCCCGTAAAATCTATTTTAGCGATCTCAGTTGCGTCAGGTGTCTGGGTTTCTTGCCTGCGATCGCTCCCTTTGAATGACGCTCCCTTTGAATAACGCTCCCTTTGAAAGAAAAGTAGATGTAATGGCTCCAGTCAAAGGCCTTGTTAAGCCATCACATCTAACCAATCGTGTCACCGTGATCTTTCAGCAAACTTAAATAAAGCCTAATCAGAGTGCCGCTCTAGTGTCGCCTCCATCGTGCTGGTGAGGTAATGACCCGCCATAATGCCACTGGACAGATAGTACTTATTGTCATCCATACGGTAGAGCGTTTCAAACCCACTACGGCGCTGTCGATCGCCCAGTACCCAATACCGTTGCACGATCGACTCTTGGGCAACCCAGCCTTCGCCCTCCACGCGACCGAGTAGACTATGCTGCAGCACAAAGGTATATTGTCGCTCTCCAGCATCAAGCCGTCCCCGATACTGAAAGGAAATTTCTTCGCGATCAGTTCCCGGAAACGCCAGCTTTGTGACCATCGTAAACCAGTCATCTCGGCTCCAGCCGACCAGGGTTTTGCCAATTACAGTAACAGGCATCCCGTTACGTTCAAGCCAGTTACCCTGGAGTGACCAGCGTCCCGCCTCCATTAAAAAGGTGTGAGCCACACTGCCATCCCTTGCTTTGATTGCTTCTTGTGATGCTGGTATTTGTGGTAATTCATGCTATCACGCACCCAAGCCGCTGACCTGGTTAATTTCTCCTAACAGCACAGCGCCGGCAGCGCCAGTCACAGCAGGAAGATTACCAGGAATGCCCTGTTGTCGCCAGTAAGCGAGCACGGCAAAAGCGATCGCTTCCTTAAAATCGGCATTAAGACCCACCGCATCGGTTGTTAAAACAGGTATGCTGTCTAGCCGTTGCTGCAAGCGCTCTTTCAAATATAGGTTCTTACTGCCTCCACCGCATAGCAGGACTTGATCGGGCGGTTGAGGCAAAAAATCGCGATAGGTCTGGGCGATCGACGCGACCGTCAATTCTGTCAACGTTGCCAGCACATCAGCAGGACTGAGCGAGCGATCGCTGGCATCTGCCAGGCATTGCTCTAAGTAGGCCGCCCCAAACAATTCTCGCCCCGTTGATTTAGGCGGTGGTTGCCGGAAAAACGGCTGCTGTAGCCATTGATCAACCAATTCAGTACAGGGCGTACCACTCGCTGCCCAGGCTCCATCGCGATCGTAAGTCTTTGTGCCATTGGAAAACGCCTGTACTGCCAAATCGAGCAGGACATTGCCAGGGCCAGTATCCCAGCCGAGGGGGAAGGGGGAGAGGGGAGAGGGGAGAGGAGTGAGGAGTGAGGAGGAAAGTTTTGAGTTTTGAGTTTTGAGTTGCTGCTGACCGCTGACTGCTGATTGCTGACTGCTGACCGCTGACCGCTGACCGCTAGCTGGCAAATACGCCACATTCCCAATGCCGCCAATGTTCTGCACACAGCGACTGTATGTAGGGTGACTGAGAAGTGCGACATCAACAGCAGGAACGAGGGGCGCGCCCTGCCCACCAGCCGCTATATCAGCTGCGCGAAAGTTGCTAATCGTGGTGATGCCTGTCGCTTGAGCGATCGCCGCTCCACGTCCCAGTTGCAGGCTGTAGCCAAGTGGGTGTGGGGTGGGGTGTGGGATGTGGGGTAAGGGGTCAGAAATAAAGGCAGTCTCTCTCTGCTCCCCCTGCTGCTCTTGCTCTCCCCTCTCTCCTCTCTCCTCTCTCCTCTCCTCTTTCGGCGGTCGATGATACACCGTTTGCCCGTGCGAACCAATGAGGTCAGCCGTGGGATGCCCTTGCTGAATGGCGATCGCGGCTTGAGCAAATTGGACAGCGATCGCGTCATCCAGGTCTGCCAGGTCTGCCATTGAAAGTGGCGCGCCGCCACAAACCGCTAGAATTTGCTCACGCAAGGCGGGTGGGTAGGGGTAGGTTGCCCCCGCCAGTAGTTCGATTGTCAGATCAGTGGTGGAGCCAAAAATATGCACCAGGGCAGCATCGATGCCATCGACCGATGTACCGCTGATTAAGCCAATTGCAAGCATTGCATCATCAGTGAGGGGTTGTTAGTTAATCATCGTCTAACAATCAACGACTCACAACTAAAAACTCAAGTCGATGGCTTCTCAGTGGCGATGATGTGGATGTCAATGTTTTTCAGCGATCGTAGTAATTTTTGCGTGAGCGAGGTGCGCAAAAGAGATTTCCAGCGCGATCGCTGACTTTCACCAATGAAAATCTGGCTGATGTGGTAGTTTTGAGCTGCAGTGGCGATCGCCTTCGCTACATCCTGATCTTGCACTCGGATAAACTGACCGCCAAACTCTTTGCAAAGGCTTTCGCACATTTCAATATGCAGGCTCTCTTCTTTTGTCAGGAAGCGATCGGGATTGTCTACAAACAGACAGTACAGTGGGCCATGCATGTAGCTAGCCAGTCGTGCCCCTCGCCGAATAAGCTGTACGGCATTGGGATAAGTCGAGATACATACCAGCACTCGTTCGAGAATATTGCAGTGAGGCACGTGCGTTGTGGGCGCATTATCTGCCTGAAACGCATCGCCCTCAATGTTGTCAGCGACCTCACGCAGTGCCAGTTCGCGTAACGCAATGAGGTGACGCCGCTTAAAGAAATTTTGTAGCGACTGGTCAATCTTCTCCGGTGCGTAAATTTTGCCATCCTTGAGGCGTTCTTCCAGGGTCTCGGGCGTGACATCGATGACCACCACTTCATCGGCTTCGTCTAGCACCCGATCGGGAATGCGTTCGCGGACGACGACGCCTGTGATGCGGGCAACCGTATCGTTAAGGCTTTCGATATGCTGAATATTGACCGTAGAATACACGTCAATACCTACCGCCAGAATCAGCTCAACATCCTGATAGCGCTTCTCGCGGTGGGCACCCGGCACGTTGGTGTGTGCCAGTTCATCGACCAGTACAAGCTGCGGTTGACGCGCAATGATTGCAGCGGTGTCCATTTCGGTCAGCGTGATCCCAGCACAGGTAAGGTGTTGACGCGGCACCGGCTCCAACCCGATCGCTTTCTGCGCCGTTTCAACCCGGTTGTGGGTTTCTAAAAGCCCAATGACCACGTCAATGCCTTCTTGCCGCAAACAATGGGCTTCTTCCAGCATGCGGTAGGTTTTACCAACACCAGGAGACATACCAATGAAAATTTTGTGTTTCCCCCGGCGCACTGGGCGAAGCGTAGTGTTTCCCGTTACAGCCATAGAAGAGTCGTACATTGAAAAGAGGCCAATGCTGTTGGCAGCTCGATTGCTTACTATAGTAAACAATGTGCCTGACTGACTCATCTATATTTGCTGATATAGATTGCACCTAAACATCTGTATAGGTTTCATTTTTACAGTTAGCGCCGAGGGGATTAATTCGCCTTAGAACAGGTGTCATCGATAGGCTCAGACCCAAGTTGAAAAGCATCCAAACAACGTTTTTTGGTCAAGAAACAGCTTCACGCATTCGCTGGCTGATTGTTGGGTCATTCGCCGTTGTTTTACTGCTGGAATACAGCACGCCACCAGATTATGTGTTTGGGTATCTCTACATTGCGCCCATCTTGTTAACCAATGCACGGCTGAACCAATGGAGAACCTTTCAGGTAACACTAATGGCGGCGGCTCTGACGATGGCAAATTTATGGCTTCCGACCAATAAAGCAGTGATTGCCTCCACCATTGCCAGTCGCATCATTGCAGTCATGGCGCTTGTGGTTACCGGTGTTTTAAGTAGTCGCATTCGACGCAGTGAAGACGCGATCGCCCGCCAAAAGGCACAACTGCAATCACAGGAACAACTGGCTGGCATGCGAGAAGACTTTGTTTCCACACTGACACATGATCTAAAAACCCCACTACTGGGAGCGATCGAAACCATCAAAGCCTTCCAACGCGGTGAATTTGGCTCGACGACAACCGCGCAGACAGCCGTTTTAGACACGATGGTACGCAGCCATCGAACCACGCTGCAAATGGTTGAGACGATGCTGGATATCTATCGCAACGATTCCGAAGGGTTGACGCTCAGCCTTCAGCCCGTTGATCTGGCGAGTCTGGCAGAAGCTGTACTTGCAACGCTGCGTGAAATGGCGTCGATCCGGCGAATTCACTTGAGCCTGAATTATGGGGACTCTGACTTTCGCCGGACTTTATGGGTAGAAGGCGATGCACTACAGCTACAGCGGGTTTTTGCCAACCTGCTCACCAACAGCATCAACCACTCGCCCCGTGGTGGCAGGGTTGAAATTGTGCTGGAATCGCAGCCCAGCTATCAGGTTGTCAAAGTGCTGGACGAAGGGCAGGGCATCACGCCCGATGAGCTACCGTTGCTGTTTGAGCGGTTCTATCAGGGACACGGCGATCGACAGGCAAAAGGTTCCGGGCTAGGGCTATACTTAACGCGCCAAATCATTGAAGCGCATCACGGGACGCTGTGGGCAGAAAACCGATCGCCGCAAGGTGCTCTTTTTGGCTTTCGCTTACCGACAGCCACCATGCCCGGTGCGGTGGAGTGATAGGGTTTCTCAAGCAGGAGTCGTTAGTCGGGAGGCGGGAGTCGGCGTAAAATTTAAGACGGAAGGCGGAAGGCGGACACAGAAAACATCAACAAATTTAATAAGATGGTCATACAAGTTGGAAGTTTGAGCTGCAAGCAAGGTACTCTCCTGCTCTTACTCACCACTCGCGCCTCAACATTCAACCTTTTCTATGAAATCATCGCCTGTAAAAATTTTAATTGCTGAAGATGATGAGCTTTTCCGCTTAGGACTACGAATGCGTTTGCAGCAAGAAGCTGATTTAGAGGTCGTTGCCGAAGCAGAAGATGGTGAGACGGCTGTTGACTATACAAAGCATCAGCCATTGGACTTGGTGCTGCTGGATGTTGGTTTACCGGGCATTGGTGGGATTGAAGCCTGTCGTCAGATTAAACAGCAGCAGCCAAACTTGCCTGTTTTAGTCCTCACCTCACGCACTGAGAAACATTTAATTTCGCGTTTGATTACGGCTGGTGCACAAGGTTATTGCTTGAAAGGGATTGCTGCTGAGGCGCTGATTTTGGCGCTGCGATCGGTTGCTGCCGGGGCTTCCTGGTGGGATCCAACAGCCACTGCCGCAATTCAGGCTGCATTTCAAGGTGCGGTTTCTGCACCCGAAACACCCACGACAGAAACGATGCTTACAACGACAGGAAACCCCTTGACTCCACGGGAACAAGAGATTTTGACGTTAGTTGCCGCTGGCAAATCTAATCAAGAGATTGCTGAACTTCTCTACATTACGTCTGGCACAGTCCGGGTGCATGTTCATGCCATTCTGCAAAAACTGGACGTTCGCGATCGCACTCAGGCGGCGATCGTTGCCTTACAAAAACATTTGATCAGTCCGATGACTTAACACCCGCTGGGAAATAGATAATGGGATGCCAACTACGTCGCAGTAACTCGTCGGTAAATTGTGGTACAGACCAGCGCAACAGCTTGTTGAGGCTGCTTGACGTGGTGGCTATGGCGCTCACATCAGCCGTTTGTGCTGCCGCCAACACTTCCACGATCGGATCACCCTCACGCACTTCAACCGGATCGACAGCTATCTTTAAAGCAGTCAACTCAGTGGCGATCGCTTCTAGTTCACGCTGCGCTGCTTCTAGTTGGTAATCAACGGGTACATCTCGCCGTCGCATGCCTTCTACAACCCAGCACAAATGTAGCTGCTGCAGCCCGATCGTCGGCTGTTGCAGGCTTTCTTTCAGCCTCTGGATCAGGTATTTTGAGGCGTCACTGCCGTGATAAGGCACCAACAAGTAGCGGAAAAGATGACGACAGCGCAAAGCCAACTCTTCTGATGTATAGGTGGCGATCAACTGCGGGCGCAAAATCATCAACGGGACTGTGAGACGCTGCGAAAGCTCTATGGTTGTACTGCCAAAAAGCTTTTCTGCTAAAAGGCTACGGGTCGGCGTTCCAACCACGATCAAGTCTACAGCATGCTCTTCAGCCGCTTTCAAAATCAAATCAACGGGGCGACCAGGTTCAACAATCACCTTTACATCAATGCCTGTAACATCGTGATTGAGGGCAACATTCAGGCGATCGCGTGCGTGCTCAATTTTCTTTGCATCAACTCGTGGCACCCCCTCGCAATCTTCGAACGGAATGCTATGCAGAAAAACCAGTCGTTCAATCCCTCCTGCTGCAAAGCTAGAGACAAAATTGACGAGGCGCTGCAAGCCATCAGAAAAATCCGTGCAGATGAGTAAACGCTGAAACATAGCCTTTAATGTAAGCGAACAGTCAGTTCTAAGCCGCAACTCCAACTTTTTACGAGATTTCTAGCAAACAAAATACCCTTAGGGGCAGGTTTAACACCAAAGTAATGGGCTGGAGGCAAAGACGCTGACAAAACCTGCCCCCTACCAAGCGATAAATTTTTGCTCGGGAATCACTTTAAACCGCTTCAAATGCCTTTGAGCAACCATTCGATCGACGATTTATGTTGATCGATCGATTGACAGGATTGATGAGGAAACCTGAAAACCGCCTTTCCATATTAAAGCAAACTTTTACGCACTGCTCGTTACCCGTCAAGATGCAAGCTAAAGCAAGACATGCAAGGCTCAACTGCGCTTGTCTTGAGAAATATTTTGTTTGAGAATTTTTTTTCGCGGTTATGATACTTGCGTGAGTGATGTCATCACCAGTAATGGCAACAAAACATGCAGTCAAGAACTTGATTAAAGTAGCCATTCAAGTTTTGAGACTCACACTATCCAGGCGTTGATGGCTCGTTTTTGTCGGTTCCTGTTCGCAGGCTTTACGCCGTCAACCAGATGCGCAAGCCTCAACTGAGATGGTAGCAAGCAACTCCAAATAATGCGCTAATTGGCGATCATCTTACTCATGCTTCTAAGATCAGGGTCTGAGGGAAAAATATGCGTATAAGGTACTTCGTTTGGAGCGTTTTAGTATCTTTGGGGACAACGACATCAGTATGGGCAGGAGCGATCGCGCAGCCAAGCCGATCTGATCCCCCCAAAGACCCTGAAACAGGGATTAATGCAACGCTAAACCTTCAGGCGGCAGCGAACCAACGATCGGCTGCAAGCGAGATTTTCACCCCACACCTGGATGAAATCAGACAGAAGTTACCTGCCAGTTGGGTCATGCGCTTACCCACTCGTGTACCAGTTAGCAAGGCACAGCAGCCCGCTACCACCCCTTGGGTAAGAGTATTTCAATTTGCGTCCCCAAACAGCCTCACCGTTAGTTTGTTTCGCTGTGATACAGGAGCCTCCGATTGCCTGTTAGCGAGTTTCTCAGTCGAAAGCAGCACGTCTGCCACAGCTCAAGCAGCGTTGCAGCAACATCAGGCGGCGGCGGCACCCTTGACGCTAGGCGGTGGGCTTCAAGGCTATCTGTGGGATGGAGCGCAACATCAACAGCCCTTCTCATCCGTCGTGTGGCAGCAGGACGGGATGCTCTATACCGTTAGCGTTCCAGCGCCGGAACGTCAAGCGCTGCTTTACGCAGCCGTGGATATGGCGAATGCACAGCCCATTCCATCTCTGCTGGCAGCAACGGAAACGCCAAGCGCAGTTTCAGCCCCGCCTCAAGGAGCGTCTCCAACAGCCGATCGAGCCCGTTCCATAACACAACCGCCACCGAGCCCAACTGCCGCACCGGGAGAGCTACCAACCGCCTCAGAGCCAGTGCCCTCTCAGCCAAACGATCGCCCGATCGCTCAGTCTTTGCAGGCGCAGAATGTACCAACGCAACCGGATCGCGATCGCTTCCTCCAATCACGACCCAGCCCACAACCATTGCCTGATGAACGTCCGGTCATACCCCTGCCATCAGTCCCAGCGGTTGAACCCCCGACAACGCCAACCGAACCGCAACCACTGATTCCTGTAAGCCAGGTCGACGTGATTGGGAGTACTGTTTTAAGCACTCAAGACATTGATGCCATCACGAAACCGCTAAAGGGACGGTCTGTCACGCTTCAGGAGTTGACCGATGCCGCTGATCGGTTAACACAGTTGTACCTCGATCGGGGTTACATCACGTCTAGAGCCGTGCTTGAACGTCAGACGATCGCCAATGGGGTCGTGCAAATGCGAGTGATTGAAGGCAAGATTGAAAAAATTAATATTGAAGGCACCCAGCGCTTAAAACCGTCCTACGTCCTCAGTCGAGTCGCTCTTGGCGTCACTACCCCTTTAAATGCCCGCAAGCTAGAAGACCAGTTACGTCTGCTTCTGGTCGATCCGTTATTTAAGAACATTGTGCCGACGCTACAGGCTGGCAGCCAGGAAGGGCAGAGTATCCTCACGGTGCAAGTGACTGAGGCACCGCCCTTTGGCGGTGGGGTCAGTTTCGATAATCTGTCTCCTCCTAGTGTGGGTTCCGAACGGGCAGGCATCAATCTGCGCTACCGCAACCTGACTGGCATTGGGGATGAACTCTCCGGGTCGTATTATCGGTCTACGACGGGCGGCTCCAATCTTGGCAGCATTGCCTATCGCGTGCCACTCAACCCGATGGACGGCAGTTTGGAGCTGAGAGCAGATATTAATCGTAATCGCATCACTCAATCGCCGTTTGATGAGCTAAATATTAAAGGTGCGTCGGAGCAGTATGAAATCAGCTACCGTCAGCCGTTGTTTCGATCGCCCCGTGAAGAATTTGCGCTTTCACTGGGCTTTGCGTTTCAAGATGGACAAACGTTTATCTTCAATGATGTGCCCAATGCCTTTGGGATTGGGCCAGACCAGGATGGCGTTAGTCGCACCAGTGTGGTCAAGCTGGGTCAGGATTATGTGCGACGGGATACTGGCGGAGCCTGGTCAGTGCGATCGCAGCTTAATGTAGGCACTGGTCTTTTTGGTGCCACAGACAATAGAGGATCAGATCCAGATGGTCAATTTGTGAGCTGGCTAGGGCAGATCCAGCGCGTCCAACGCTTGAGCGAAGGGCAGCTACTAATTGCACAGTTAGATCTACAGCTGACACCCGATAGCCTGCTGCCCTCTCAGCAGTTTGTGATCGGTGGTGGGCAGTCGATACGAGGTTACCGACAGAATGCGCGTACAGGCGATAATGGCATCCGTGCCTCGGTGGAAAATCGCATTACATTGAACCGCGATCGGGCAGGCAATCCAACACTCCAGGTTGCACCATTTGTGGATTTAGGCGCGGTGTGGAATGTTGCCAGTAATCCAAATCAGTTGCCCAAACAGACGTTTTTGATTGGAGCAGGGTTAGGCGTACTGTGGAAGCCGTTTTCAGGTTTAAATCTGCGGTTGGATTATGGCATTCCCATCATTGACCTGAGCGATCGGGGCAACAACCTTCAAGATCACGGCTTTTACTTTACCGTGAACTATGAATTCTAAGACAACTCTTTTAGCAAATTTGCAAATGGATTGAATCCACGGTTTTAGACAAACTGGCGTTGTCGTTCTGCTAGCTCAACCACGATCGCCACAAATTGATCAAGATCGGTCGGCTTTGTAAGTGTCTGTTGAAACCCTGCCGCTAGAATTTGTAAGCGCATTTTGTCATCTGCAAAGCCTGTAATCGCCATCGCTGGAATCTGTGCGTTTGATGCCACAGCTAAGGCTCTCACCTGACGCAGGAATCTAAAACCATCGATATCCGGCAGCCCGATGTCGCTAATGAGGAGGTCAAAAGGTGTTGCTTGCATTACCTCAAGTGCCTCACAAGCCGATGCCACTGCACTGACCACTGCGCCCTTCTCCTCCAGCACAAAGGTAAATAACTCTCTGGTATCAAGATCGTTATCCACTACCAGGACACGTAGCCCGTTGAGAGTGGGAAAATCAACGGGTGCTACATCGCCTTGAGGTTGACCTGCCTCTGTCGTCAACACGAAATCTCCTACATCAGTACAGTTCAATAAACAGGCTGTAACAGTGATACCGATTCTGCACACAAGCTACGGATAGCTCAAACTTAAGACTGAGAACTCTACCTAAAGGTTGACGTTATTGAAATTAAAGAAGTCGACCATTGTGAGACATAACAAATTTCACTAAATCCTTCTTTAAGATTTTTCTACAATGAGCCCTACCCAGAATTACTGCATTCTGGTTATTGACGATATCGTCGACAACCTTATCTTGCTGCAATTTATTTTAGAAGCCGAGGGCTATCAAGTCGAGCTGGCAGACAGCGGCAGTTCGGCAGTCTCTAGAGCTCAAGCCATATCACCCGATTTAGTTCTGCTCGACGTAATGATGCCTGACATGAATGGTTTTGAAGTGACGCAGCATCTTCGCCAGGCTGAAAGGTTAAGAGAGATGCCGATCGTATTTATTACAGCCGATCGGGAAGTTTGTTTTGAGCAGGCAGTAAAAGCGGGAGCGGATGATGTGGTATTCAAACCCATTGATCTGGATCAGTTGCTTACCAGAATCAATAATTGGCTTCACTAAAAATTCATAATCTAAAGTATAGCCACTTCGGGTTGTGACTTCTGTACGGTTTTAAACAGAAGCCGATGTTTTTTGAATCCCTTCATGCCAAACGGTTTCATACAGGCGAAACCGATAAAGACGTCTACGACGCCTCATCACATCGTGCTATTGCACAGTAGAGTCGTAGAGCCAGGCGAACTCGTCTCGAACAACTTTATGGCACTCGCAGGAGAACGCTTCTAAACTCGGACGATCGGTAATGGTAATCTGACCGCGCGAATAGCGAATCAACCCAGCTTGACTGAGTATGCCCGCTGCAACCGTGACCCCCGCTCGACGTACGCCGATCATTTGGGCAATAAATTCTTGGGTCAATGGAAAGGTCTCTGACTGCATACAATCTGACACGAGCAGCAGCCAACGGGCTAGACGTTCTTCAATATTATGAAACCGATTGCAAACACCTACTTGCGCGACCTGAGTAAACAGTGCCTGAAAGTAGCGGAGCAGCAGTTTTTGGAGGGCATCCCCGCGATCGAACTCCTCCTGGAGCACGGTTGTCTTTAATCGCCACGCTTCACCAGCAACTTGGACAAAGGCACGATGGGCTTTGGTCATACCACCGAGCAGCGCTGGTATCCCCGCCATGCCTTCTTGCCCGACCATACCCGCTTCCATCGTGGAGCCATCTTCCAGATTCGCCACTAACGAGACAATAGCACTGCGCGGAAAGTAAACCTCGGTAATAGGATCGCCTGCTTCGTAAATGCTTTGTTTCAGCGGGAGCGTCATCAGCTCTAAGTGAGGCTGGAGTCTTTGGTGGTCGGCTGGTGGCAAGGCTGCGAGGAGACGATTCTCTGGCAAAGCAGAGGGTCGAGAAGCGGGCATAAAGGCTCATTCCTTAGCGGGTCAGCATGAGAAAAAACAACGAGCCTTACGGGCTGGGTTGGTGGTTTAAGTGGTTAGCGATTAGCGGTCAGTGGTTAGCGATTAGCGGTCAGCGGTCAGCGGTCAGCCTTGAGAGAAAAGCTGATAGCTGATAGCCCATCATTGTGATTTACCAGGGGCTACCCACTAGGGTGAAAGCAGACCAGTAGTAGGGATGGGAGAGATCGCCATTTTCCAGTCCGGTTAAGGCTACTGGCAACGACTTCTCACCGCCTGACCAATGTAATTTGCCATCCTTGATGTAAACGTCTCCTCGCAACATCGCAAGCTGGGCTTGCCTCACAGCTTCGGCTTTGATGGGTGCAGTTTTCAACTGGTAGTAGAACTCAGCCATCAACCCTGATGCACCCGTATCGTTGACCGACCAAAGACTTGCCAACACCGATTTGACCCTTGCCTGCACGGCGGAACCAGCAAAGCCTAACTCAGCGTCTTCACTACCAAATGCCGTCCGACAAGCGCTGAGAACGACCAACTCAGGTGGTTGGTTGCTCCAGTTCAGCGATCGCAGTTGGTCTAATCCTAGCTTTT
Organism: Stenomitos frigidus ULC18; assembly: GCF_003003795.1. GTDB lineage: Bacteria > Cyanobacteriota > Cyanobacteriia > Leptolyngbyales > Leptolyngbyaceae > Stenomitos > Stenomitos frigidus_A. The sequence goes on from NZ_PVWK01000014.1 coordinate 107,878, forward strand.
CATCCTCAAACTGAATATAGGATTGGCTGGGTGGCCCCTGCTGAAAGCTTGCGTGGGTAGCTAGATGCACAATGCCAAACCGCTGTTGCCGATTCAAGTTGGTCAGCGTAAAGTCTTTTTCTGAAAGGGTTTCAGCTTTCCACTGCTCTTTAATCAAATCTAGCTCCAACGGGACAGCGGGCAACGATCCCTGCTGCGATGTGGGAAACTGTGATGCACCCATTGCCAGCACCTGACTGTTACGGACGTTGACGTAACGGGTGTCAGTCAAGCTGAGGGTTGGCATGAGCCCCAGGCTATACTTCTCAATGAGAAACGATCGCGTCTGAGCATCATACAGCGCCGCCATTGGTATAGACCGCAAACCACTATCAAGAATAAAGGCTAGCGTTTGAATGTTTTGTCGCTTCAGTTCTGGTTCCAAGGGCGCAATGAACAGTTGATACAGCTTCTGAGCGGGGTCTATCAGGGGGGCTGTGCTACGTCTGCGGGTGGGGCTCGTGATGGCATTCCGGAACTGGCTCCCCAGAAGCTGCACGCGCGATCGGGTGGCTCCAGGAACGGTTTTGCGAATTGCTTGCCCGCTGGCTGTTACCAGAATCAGCTCTAGCTGATCGCGGCTCTTAGACAATGCAGAGCGCTGGAGTAGCTGAGTTTGTGGTTCGTCACCCTGAGGTGCAAATGAAATGTAGACGATCGCGGGTTTCACGCCCACTGCTGTTTCAATACGGCTCAAGGTATTCTTCACATCGTTGACAGTAATGGGAGTAGTATCATCCTTACTCAACCCCAAATAGCCCTCATACTGGGCTGTAGAGGTTGCCTCAATGGTCGCTACTGACTGAGCCGCATTCCCCTTTTCAATCGAAATGAGGCTTACAAGCGTGAGTAAATCATCCGTAGAGCGCTTAGCTCTTTGTTCCACTAATTCTTCCTGCGTACCTTGTTGTTTGGGCTCGACGAGGTTGCGCGTAAAGTCTTGATCGGCAGTTGAGATGATTTGAATGTTTCCATCTTTAAAGGAGCTGCGAAAAGCTCGCACTGGTGAGAGGGTGAAGGTTCCGGTCGTAATGGCTCCAGCCGTACCATTAGACGTCGCATTCCCAACCGTAAAGGACGTATTGGTTAAGCCACCACCATTTCTAATGGTGATGGAACCGCCACCAGCACCACCAGCAGTCGAAATGCTGGCAAGCACCTCATTGCGATCGGTAAACGTGCCTAACGCTCTAAAGAACCGGGCAGTGGTAATATCCACCGTACCGCCCACGCTATTGGCACCGCCTTGAGCATTGATGGAATCGACTTCAATATCACCCTGTGGATCAAGTGTGACGTTACCGCCTCTGCCTTCTGGATTGGCTGTATTGATGACACCCGCAGTAATGCTCGTCTTGGCAAGCAATGAAACCGCGTTACCCGATGCATTCACATTGCCAACCGCAATTTTGCCATCAGTAGACCGAAGCGTACCGCCATTGGGCAAGTTGACCGCGCTGTTCAGGGTTAGATCGCCGCTTGTAGTGATGCTGCTGGCAACCGTGGTTGTTTGGCTATTCACAAGCAAACGACTCAGCGGTGTGGTTGCGCCAACGGCACCGCTAAACTGTACGATGCCCGCATTAAGCGTCAATTGCCGATCGCCATCGAGATTGCCGTTAAACCGAATACCACTTCTCGTACTAATGGTAATGTCATTACTAATTTGTACATTGCCAAAAAAGTTGAGAGTATTCGCCGTTCTTCCCGTGCTGATGATATCTCGACTCAGAACAGTGGTGGGTTGATTGGCGCTAATAAAGCCTAAAGTGGGCTCCAGGAAAGGTTTTACGAATTGTTCGTCATCAAACAACGTGACGCTGCCATTAAAAATAATGCTGCCTGTGGGCGTCCGTAGGATGGTGGGATCCTTGAATATCGTATTTTCTGCAACATTAATAGTACCGCTACCATTCTCTCGCCCGATCGTGATGGAACTAAAGCCATTTTGTAGATAAGTGAGGTCGCTGGACGTTAAATCGAGAGTGCCAGTGCCGCTATCGCTTGCGCCGCCAAGGGCGCCAAGGGCGATCGACTGGCTGGATGACAGCGGTTGTAGAACAAGATTGCCTGTGCCAGAAATCGTGTTAGCCAAATTAATTTCGTCTGCTGTCAGCGTCAGATCGCCGCGCCCTGAAGCGATCGCGCCAGCCGTAATGGTGCCACCTGTCAGTGTGACCGGATTACCAGCACTGTTGATGCTACCCGTCGTGATGTTCTGACTGGCGAGTAGGGCAATACTGGCATTATCTGCGCCAGTCAGCGTGCCACCTGTGGTGTTGATGGAACCTGCACCGACAGGCGATCGCAATATCACCGGATCATTAAAGGTCACGTTACCTGCTAGCGTAATTGCACCACTGCCATCGGAACGCCCGATCGTGATGGAGCTAAAGCCATTTTGCAGGGCAGCGAGATCCCTATCGAGCAACTCTAATGTGCCGCTACGGGAGAATTCAGAGGGTGTGCCACCAAGGACGATCGACTGACTGGGCGTCAACGGCTGAAGGGTAAGATTGCCTGTGCCTGTAAGCGTACTACCAGCAGCAAAATCGATACCGTCAGAGGTGACTGTGATATTGCCAGTACCAGCATTGATTGTACTGGATGCACTCAATCTAACATTTGTAGAAGAAGGAAATGGGCTTCGATCACCCACTATATCAATGTTTCCTCCACTAGAGTTCAACGAGCTGGCAGATAAAGCGATGCCCCTAGAAGCATCAGTGGTAAAACCTCTTAAGCTAATACTGCCACCGCTTGAGTTGACGACACTTGAGGTCAGCGAAACACCAAGGATATCAAAACCTCTCCCAAAGAGGCTGACCGCACCACCCCCTGAATTAATAGTGCTAGATGCGATTTCAAGACCAGCAGGATTGCCTCCATTTCCACTAAGGCTAACGGCACCTCCACCTGAGTTTATTGCACTGCTATTAATGACGAGTCCATCATCACCAAGTAAGGTGATAACCCCGCCATTCGTTGTGATTCCTCCGTTCACAAATGTTGCTTGCCCTGACCTCACATCGACCTTGAGGGCATTGTTGATCGCTGATAGCGCATTGAGACGGATGCTACCGCCAGAGCGAAGCGTAATGCTGTCACTACCTGTGAGGCTAAACCCTTGGGTGTTAATTGAGCCTGAACCAAGCGGCGATCGCAGCGTCACTGGATCATTAAACGTCACATTACCCGCTAGCGTGATTGCACCACTGCTATCGGAACGCCCGATCGTGATGGAACTAAAGCCGTTTTGCAGGGCCGTGAGGTCGCTGGCGAGTAAATCTAACGTGCTAGTGCCGCTATCAGTTGTGCCGCCGAGGGCGATCGCCTGACTGGGTGTCAAGGGTTGCAGCGTTAGATTCCCTGAGCTTGATACAGTACTATTGCCAAGGTTAATTTCATCGGCTGTGAAGGTAATATTGCCGCCATTGGCAGACCGGATGATGCCATTGGAAACAATGCCGCTACTGTTGGCTGCGGTCGTTGCACCTTGCAAAGCAATTGCCCCGTTGCCCGTCGTTTCAACTACTGCATTTGGGCTACTGATGAAAATCCCGTTGTTGTTGCTGCCTGAGCTTGGTCCGATGCCAGTCAGGGTGAGATTTCCATTGGCAGACCGAACCGTTCCAGTGCCAAAAATCACAATACCATCTGATTGAGCATTCCCATTGTCACTAGTCCCTCGAAGAGTAATCGCTCCAGATCCTGTCGATGCAATCACTGCATTATTCGTAAAAATTCCATTATTAAAACCGCCGGCATCACCCCGCCCTGTACCTGTTATTTGAATCGTGCCTGTTCCACTTGTAGTGATTGTGCTTACTGCGATTGCCACTCCCCTTCCACTATTAAAAGTGGGGTTTCTTGCGCCTTCTCCATTCAGGATGATGTTGCCACCACCCGCATTAATTGTTGATCTCCCGATCAAAATTCCATCAGTAGCATTAGTAGACACTGAATTTGTTAGATTGAGAAAAACAGTTGTGTTGGAACCAACAGCAGGACTTGTAGCCGGATTGCTTCCACCACCGAAGATTATGTTTCCGCCATTGGAATTGAGGGTGGCATTGTTGAGAGAAATCCCACCAACATTGTTGTTATCGGCATTGGACTGGAGTGTAATATCTAATTTTCCTGTGCCCTGAGCGGCGATCGTCGAAGTAGCTGCTGAAATTGCCACGACTCGATTCGCTCGAAGCGTCAGAGCAGCGTCATTCGCCCCCGTTGTGGTGATGTTTGCTCGGACATCGATATCACGATCGGCTGCCAGGGTCAGAGCGTTCCCACTGCTCCAGGTAATAGGCGCGTTAACCCGAATATCTCCAGCTGCCCCCAAGGCTGAAGCAGTTGAAACGGTTACGTTACTCAGCGCTAATTGTCCCTGTAGCCTGGTGGGAGTAATAGTGGACGAACTGGTTGTTGGATCGGTAAAAGTCGCCGTTGCTCCATTAAAGTTGAGCGTTGGCGAATCAGCGGTGTTGGCAATCGTGATATCGGTTGGATCGAGCAGTAGTGTGCCAGCTATACCAGTTGGCGATCGCAGATCCGTCACGCCTTCATACGTGAGGTATTGCTTGCCCGATACTTCTGCCACTCCTCCGTTGCCGCCCTGTGCACCTCCTGTGGCAGAGATGTTGCCCAAGAATTGAGTGCTTCCATCTGACCAGACAACGACTTTGCCACCTGCTCCATTTGCAAGAGCATCAGCTTTAATCACTGAATCTTGGCTCACAACAGTGGTCTGGGCATTGGGTACTGTACCCTTACCCTGGTAATCGCCGCCAATCAGCACCGTGCCGCCCCCATTGGTGCCAGAGGCATTAATGGTGCTATTGATCACCCCTACCCGATCGCCAAACACACCCACAGTTCCACCCGTCTGCCCAGAAACATCCAGGTTGCCAGAGGCGATCGCGGTGCCTGGAGTTGTCGGGATCGTCGTACCGCCATCGGTGAGTTGTACGGTGCCATCGGGGTTCACCACCACACCTGTAGCCGGACGATTGGTGCCGCCAGTTAAGAGCGCTGGCAGAGTAGAGGGTGTGAAGGGTAAGGGGTTCGGACTATTGCTGCTAAGCGGTTGCACCCGCAACGCCAGCAGAACACCGTCTTGATTGATCTGCACCTGCTTGCTGCCGGGGACGGCTGCGATCGTAATTTGTCCTCCGGGTGCCGACAGTTTACCCGTATTCACCACCGTGCCGCCCACCAGCGTCAACTCCTTCCCGGCTGCAACGGCCAAATCGCCAGCGTTAACGATCGCGCCAGGCTGGTTCATGGTGAAGGCAAACGCATTGGGATTGCCCACCAGCGCGGCATAGTTGTTACTGCCAGTCGCATTGAACCAGCGATCGCCCAACTTAATGCCATTGGCCGTCGTGGCGGTAAACGAACCAGGAACATCCAAACGAGCATTGGCACCAAACACAATCCCGGCTGGATTCATTAAATAGAGGTTGGAATTACCGCCCGTAACCTGGACCAACCCATTGATGACCGATGGATCGCCACCAACTACTCGACCGAGAATGTTGCGGATGTTGGAATTGGACATGAAGTTGGCAATCTGATCCGCATTCAATCCCAGGCGTTGGAAGCTGTGGAATAGATTGGCCCGATCGCCAGACAGAGTGCCACCATTAATGTTGAAGCGATTGCCATCTAGCTTGACCTGGGTGCCCGTGCCATCAGCGGCTGGAACGATCGCCTGCGCCAATAGCACCGGCTGCGGCGAGACTGGCGCGATCGGTGCCGTTGCCTGAGCGTCACTCCCCGACGTTAGAGCCGCGATAGAGGACTCTAGAACCGCCTGACCAGATGACAGTGACGTTGATGGGGATGCAACCTCTGTAGGCGTGATGGGATGGGAAGCGGGCTGGGGACGAGAAAGAGGTTGGCGATCGCGTGCAGGAGTCTGTTGTGCCAGCGCTGTGTTGGCGATCGGCGTTTGGGGAATTGTGCGCACCTGTGGCTCTTCCGACGCTACAGAAAGAACGGTTGTGGCAGAAGTTTCTAACGCGTTTGCACTGGGTTCGCTAGAAACAGAAGCTTTAGCAGCAGGCGTCCTCGATAACCGGCTGCTTTTCACATCGTCAGCGACAGGACGCTTCTGAGACTGAGGCACTCCATCATTGGATTGAGTCGGTACTTTAGCAGACGGTTCAGAGACCACTTTCGTCGATGCCGCTGGCTCCACAACGGCATCCTGAACGGCGACTGGTGGAACAACATTGGGCGATCGCACCGGGATGGAAGCGCGATCGGGGTTGGCACTCACCGCTTCAGAGGTCTGCTCCTCTTGGCGATCGGGACTGAGCCTCTTTTGCTCAGCCGTCTGCTGATCTTCAGTGTGGCGATCGGGGCTCACAATGCTCTCTGGAGCAGCAAGCGTCTCAGTCGCTCGCGTCGCTGCCGTTGTGCTGTACGCCTGCGCTGGTTTTCCGGTCATGCCTTCCATCAACGATAGCGCTGCAATCAAAAAGCTCATTCGCCTAACGGCTTGTCCCTGAGGCTTCTGATGCTTTGGCGTGTCAGCAGCCTCTAAGTGAGCGTCTGTCGAGCCACAGGCCAAACCATCTTCGTAATCCTGCAACGCCAAAAGGAACCCATAGCTTTCCATCATGTTGGTCCAAACGTAGTGAGATTGACTGGAAGAAACGAAGGGAGAGCATAGGGCTTGAAAATCTGACTGAGAATGTTTTAGATCGCGTCCAAACGATCGATCGCAGGCTTAAAGCTGAAGATGCACCTATCAACGTCCCATTGACAAAATTTAAGTTAAACGAGTACGAATGACAAATATTATCTTCCCAGTATTAATTGAATCAGTCAACATTGTGAGCAGTTTTAAAAGAATAGTTGAAACAGCTTAGAAAGCCTTCACTCTGTTGACATTCCACCCGTAATTACAAGCCGGGCTAACAGTGCAAAACCTGTTGAAACGGGTTAAGTGGATTAGCGATCAGCGATCAGCGGTCAGCTTTTCTCTAATGGATGACCGCTGACGGCAGACCGCTACAGTCCATGACGTTATTTCTTTACAGCCCCTTAGTGGATCTTCGTTCAGCGAGACCGTGATTTTGAATCATGGGCGGGTGGCTCCTTCAGCAAGACCCTATCCAATAGCTTCTACGGCTTTGGTGGTACATAATAATGTCCAATGATGGGCTGTTGGCTGATTCGCTCATTCAGCCCATAACGCTCTAAAACTGCTGCCCAAGTGCTTTGAACCGTTGAGCCAACCCGCGATCGATCCGCATCCAACGCTGCTAATGTGTCAGACCAAAGACGCGCTTCGGCATAAACAAGAAAGCGATTTTGCGGTTCTTCTCGCTCAATTTTGTTCTTCAGTTCATTACTGAGAGCCTCCCGTTGGATTAAGCCTTCAACGAAGGCAGGTTCATAGATTTCTTCGCGATCGTTACAGTAAACCAAGAAATACCAGCGATATTTCTTACCCGTTTCCAGGGCTGCCTTGGGAGACAGAAAGCGTAGACTCAGCACGCCTGGATTGCTCGTTTCAGGTAGCGCAAAGGTAGTTTGGTAAACATCATGATGCTGCTCATCTTGAAGCACAAATTTCAGCGTATACGTTTCCGTAGGCGCAACAACTTTACTCGACTGAGAGGCAGCAGCAGTGCTTGGTGTGAGTGTGTAGGGAACATAGAACCAGAAAGTCGGATACTCAGCAATGGTTTTAGCCGGTTCATCCGTATCGGGCACGAGAGCCGTTAGCGGCAACTCCACGGGTCGGCATAAATCAGGATCACGCACGGCTGCGCCAGTCCGACGACCCCGCGCGACTCCGACCGATCGCCTGGGCACGAAGATGGATCTGATTCTGCCGAATAGATCAAAACCAACAGCAGGTTGGGGAGCGATTATGACGCTTTCCATTAACGCCAGTACCAGCAGGTAGCTGAGTAGTGTGTGCCATCGCTTTAACGTTGGGCGAGCCATCAGTCCCTCACAGTAAACGATTGGTAGCACTGGATGCAGGCTCTTTGGGTGCAGCTAGAGCAGCGATCGGCTGAGGGCGTCGAAACGCGATATACACCAACAGCCCACTTGTACCAACCAAACTCAGCATCGATGGCACTAATGGCACCCAACCAGCCTGGGTCAACAGCACAAAGCAAATACCTGTCAGGCCGACGATCGCCACCACCACCGACCCACCCAGAAGCGGCCAACGTTGAAATTGCCAGGCCAGGAAGCCACCCACCAACGCCCAACCAAACATCCACAGTGCCTCACCCCACAGCGTCCAGACCCACAAAAGCGGACGACGTTCTAACGCTGCACTCAAAAGCTGACTGGTCATATGAGCCTGAAGCACGACGCCTGGAAGCTCCTGACTCCCCGCCCCAAAAGGCGTGGCTTTGTAATCTTTGACGCTTTCTTGAGAGGTAACACCGATTAGAACCAGCTTGTCCTTGATCAAGTTGGGGTCGATCGTGCCATTGAGCATTTGCCCCAGAGAGATGCGATCGAAGGGGCCCTTCACATTGTCGGTATAGGCACGGTAGTTGAGCAAAATCTGGTAGCTCGCATCATCAACATACTGATAGCCACCCGTGAACGCTTGCAGTCGCTTGAAGGTCGTGTCGCCGAGCTTAAGAGCATCACCATCTAGAGCCATCGGATCAGGTAGCGGAATTCTGTCTTGCTGCTTCGCTCCCGGTTCTAGCTCTAAATAGCGCTTTGCCAGAAGAAGACTGAAGGCATAGTCTGAATCGCATTGCGACCCAGGCACTTTTGCTTGCAGTAAGAGCTGACGACGAATGATGCCACCGTCATCATCTACAACATCACTGAAGCCCACGCGTTCGGGTGGCATTCCACTGGGAGGAGCCGTACCAGCGGCGGATGTGACGTTTCCTTGCGCATCGGTTTCGGCAACCTTACAAAGCCCATAGAGGCGATTGTTTTGGCGCAGTTGAGTCGTTAAAGTCGTGCGGTTGGAGGCGAAATCACGATAGAGATCTAACCCAATCAAGCGTGGCTGATACAGTTGCAATTTTGCTAGAAGCCGATCGAGCGACGCATCCGATAAAGCGGTACCTCTTTCCTTTAGTTCTTTTTGAATATCGGCATCAGTCACTTCCACAATGACAAACCGCTTGTCTTTGCCTTCACTGGGTCGCAGCCGCATCAACTGGTCGTAGGCAGCCAGTTCTAGAGGCTGTAACAGTCCTAAGAAACGCACTAAAAACAGCAGCGCCGTGACCGTTACGCTAGACCAGAAGACGATGCGCAGTGTGGGTCTACGGTAAACAAGCGCTCGTTTCAGTTCCTGCTCGGCTCGTTTGTACGACGCATCGTAGGCTTCCTGTTGCCGCCGCAATTGTTGACTGGCAGTGATGTATTGAATTTGGCGATCGGTCGGAGGCGGGTCTTTGTCAACCGCTTGCTCAAGCCAGTGCTCGGACATGTCCAAATCACGATCGCGCAACAAAAAGCTGCTATCACGACTTTCTCGATCCCATTCGATGGCACGCACCAACAAACGGGTATGCATCCGCACATGCTTTAAGTCTGTATCCAGTCCTTTTAGCAGCAAGGCAAAGGCCGTATCAAAGTCATCGACATCACGGAAAAAGAGTGCGTTGTGCTTGGCTAAAGCAGTACGCACCTCCTTCATGTCTACCTCACGGTGGACGATCGGCAACAACCGCTTGTTGTGCCTGACGGCATGATCAATTTCTTGATTACAAACGGTTGAAGCAATGGAATCTGGCGAGATGACAAAGATAAAGGTGTCTGCCGCTTCAATGCCAGACTGAATCTCCAGCCACCAATCGGTCGTCAATGGGATCGCTTCCCAATCGATCCAGGTGTCACGATTGTTCGCCTTTAGTGCCGCATGGAGAGTTTGGACAAACTCTTTATCTCTACGGGAGTAGGAAATAAATACATCCGTCATGATGCACCCTGGAGTGATAGACGTTGAGTGGGGATGCTTAACGTCGTGATGTCCTGTCGGCTGCTCTAAGCGATCGCCTGGTGCAGAAACAGCAATACCTGGTGACGAGAAAATAACCGACTGAACATAGTATCTAGTAAACGCTCGCGCTTCTCAATAGGTTTGCCAAATTAGGAAAGTTTACAGACTCCACTTAGGGTGTGGCGTGGTTAAGGGGCTGTAAAGAAATAACGTCATGGACTGTGCGGTCAGCGGTCAGCGGTCAGCTTTTCTCTAATGTCTGACAGCTGATCGCTGATCGCTGATCGCTGATCGCTGATCGCTAAACGTGTGCAGTTATTTTTTAACAAGTCCTAAGATGGCGTGGCTCTGACTGGGGGAATACCGATCGGAAGATCCGTGGATTGCCAGGATCAGAATGGCATGACATCCGACCCGGAGAAACCTCACCGAAACTCGCTGCGGTTGCCAGGGTATGACGACACGTCCGCCGGGCTGTATTTCATCACGCTCTGTACGTACCAACGGCAATGTGGGTCATCAATCCACCCAACACACCACAACATCCGGTAGGGGCGCACGGCCCAGTTGAGGCTATAACAGAGCTAATTAATAGACGTGCCATGCCACCAGCCAACCCTCGCAGTTTCTTAGCCAGCCCAGACGGCGTCAACCGCCTAAACGACGCCAAAACACGGCTGAAGCTCACCAACGCTACCATTGCAGAACAGGCGGGGGTGAGTGCCGATACGGTGGGGCGGTTGCTGCATCCTGAGCGGGGCAAGCGAGTGAGTGAAGCCAGCATCGTTGCTATTGCACAGGTGTTGGAACTGCTACCAGAAGATATTGTGACTGAGGATGAATGGCAGGACGAACATTTAGCTGAAGCGGAACGGCGAATTCAGCACGCATTGTTAACCAACGCTACTGTGCTGGATTTGTCAGAGTTGCAATTGACCAGTGTGCCAGCGTTGATCGGTCAACTTATTCAACTGACATGGCTTGATCTCGGCCATAATCAACTGACGACGGTGCCCGAGACCTTGGGCAACCTGTCTAACCTGACAACGCTTTCCCTCGCTCAAAATCAACTAATGACGGTGCCAGAGGCGTTGGGCAACCTCTCCAGCCTGACGGGGCTTTACCTTCACAACAATCAACTGACGATGGTACCAGCGTCCTTGGGTAACCTGTCCAACCTGACGGAGCTTTACCTCTTCGGCAATCAACTGACGACGGTGCCCGAGACCTTGGGCAACCTCTCCAACCTGACATGGCTTGACTTCTCCACCAATCAACTGATGACGGTGCCAGCGTCCTTGGGCAACCTCTCCAACCTGACAACGCTTTCCCTCTCCCATAATCAACTGACGACGGTGCCCGAGACCTTGGGCAACCTCTCCAACCTGACAACGCTTTCCCTCTTCGACAATCAACTGACGAAGGTGCCAGCGGCCTTGGGCAACCTCTCCAACCTGACAACGCTTTCCCTCTCCCATAATCAACTGACGAAGGTGCCAGCGTCCTTGGGCAACCTCTCCAACCTGACAACACTTGTCCTTTCCTACAATCAACTGACAGTGGTGCCAAAGGAATTTGGGAACCTCTTCAAGCTGACGAAGCTTTACCTCTCCCACAATCAATTGACGACGGTACCCGGAGCATTGGGTAACCTATCCCACCTGACGGAGCTTTACCTTTCCTACAATCAGCTGACAGCGGTGCCAAAGGAATTTGGGAACCTCTCCAAGCTGAAACTGCTTTACCTTCACCAAAATCAACTGACAACGGTACCAGAAACTTTTGGGAAGCTCTCCAAGCTGAAGCTGCTTCACCTCCACGGGAATGACAAACTAGGCCTTTCGGCTGAGATTCTTGGACCGACCCGGCAAGAAGTAGACGACGGAGCGCCACGAGCCAACCCCAAAGAGATTCTGAACTACTACTTCCGTATTCAAGTCGATCGCCAACCGTTAAACGAAGCCAAACTCATCCTCGTCGGGTTCGGCAACGTGGGTAAAACCTCCCTCGTCGATCGCCTCCTTCACAACACCTTTGATCCCGACTCCAAGAAAACCGAGGGCATTCAAATTACCCAGTGGGGCTTGCGGCTGCACGACACCGAAGACATCAAACTGCACGTCTGGGATTTTGGTGGGCAGGAAATCATGCACTCGACCCACCAGTTCTTTCTCACCGAGCGCAGCCTCTATCTGCTGGTGCTCAACGGTCGCCAGGGGCACGAAGACACCGATGCCGAATATTGGTTAGAACTGATCCAGAGCTTCGGCGGCAATTCTCCCGTTATTGTGGTGCTCAACAAAGTCAACGAACATCCCTTTGATGTCAATCGCAGTGCCCTCAAGCAAAAGTTTCCCAATATTCAGGCGTTCATTGCCACCGACTGCGAAACCAGCCTGGGACTCGACCAATTGCGAACTGCTATTGAGCGTGAGACCGATCGACTGGAGCACCTGCGCGATGCCTTCCCCGCCAGTTGGGTGACCATCAAAAATCGGCTGACCGACATGGCAGCCAACTACATCTCCTTTGAGCAATTTCGAGTCATTTGCAAGGAAGACGGCGAAACCAACTTTGGTGCTCAAGATTCTCTAGCAGTCCATCTCCACAGCCTCGGCATTGCCCTCAACTACAAAGACGACCCGCGCCTGCGCGATACCCACGTGCTCAATCCCCACTGGGTCACCAGCGGCATCTATCAACTGCTGAATGCCCACACGCTCACCAGCACCAATGGCGACCTAGATGTAGCGAGTCTTGCCCAAATTCTCGATCGGCAACACTATCCCCCCGAACGCCACAGCTTTTTGCTCGAACTCATGCGTAAGTTTGAGCTGTGCTTTCGCTTCCAGGAAGACGAAAACCGCTACCTGATTCCCGATCTGCTAGATAAACAGCAGGCTCCTGAAGCCGAAGCGTTTCATCCAGAAGCCTGCCTTAACTTTCGGTATGAATACCCTGTTCTGCCAGAAGGGTTACTGCCCCGCTTCATTGTTCGCACCCACGTTTTGAGTGCCCCTCAATATCGCTGGCGCACAGGTGTCATTCTAGAATTTGAGGGCAATCAGGCATTGGTCAAAGCCGATCGCACCGATCGCTGCGTCACCATTAACGTGAATGGTGCCATCAACGGGCGCAATCGGTTGTTAGCGATTATTCGATCGGACTTTGAACGCATTCACAGCAGTTTCAAGTTCAAACCCGCTGAGCAAGTCCCTGTTCCGTCCCACCCAGGCGTGGTCTTGAACTATCAAGACCTGATTGTGATGGAACAAGAGGGTTTGAGGGAATTGCCCCAGGTCATCAATGGCAAAGTCATCAAGCTCAATGTTCAAGATCTATTGAGAGGGGTTGATTTAGAGAATAGCCGCAGACGAGAACCAGAGCTAGCCATGCGTTCTCAGGCACTCCGGTTGTTCTATAGCTATGCCCACAAAGATGAAGCGCTCCGTGATGAGCTAGAAGTACGCCTGAAATTACTCCAACGCCAAAAGCTGATCCAGCCCTGGCACGATCGTCGCATTATTCCCGGCACCGACTGGAAACAAGAACTGGACAACAACCTGGAGCAAGCCGACATCATTCTGCTCCTCGTCAGCCCAGATTTTATCAACTCCGATTACTGCTACGAGAAAGAAATGACCCGTGCCTTAGAACGCCATGATGCAGGCGAAGCCCTGGTGCTCCCCATCCTCCTGCGCCCAGTGAATTGGAACGCGCTGCCGTTTAGCCGACTCCAGGCAATGCCCACAGACCTCCGACCTGTAACAAAATGGCCCGATCGGGATGAAGCCTGGCTCAATGTTGAAACGATTATCCGACAGGCGATCCAGCCAAAAATGAACCGCTAGACACTATGTAGAGATGGAAATGGCGCGATCGTTGGGTAGGGGCATGGCAGGGCATATGCCCTGCAACCTACCGAATCGTCACCTCCAGCCGATAGCTGGCATTCCCTCGCGTGGAACCCACAACGATCTGATAGTCGCCAGTGGCGGGAAGAACCTTGCTCCAGGTGACGACTTCTTGCTTCAACACTTGTCGGGGTTGGGTGCCATTGGGTGGGGCAACAATGGCAAAGACAGCGTTGTTTTCCAACGATGTAATTTTGACCTGCATGGTCTGCCCTTCCTGGGCATCAAGGAGGTACATGTCGCGAGTCCCATTCAAAACGCTGGTTTTGATGCTGGCAGAATCTTCACCAGGGGCAAACCGCATCCGCTGAACGCGCGATCGTTGCGCCACAAGCTGACGCGAACCGGGAGTATTCTGTACAGTCGTCACGCAATCGGTCTGGGCGTTTGCAGTGGCTGTCGTCAGGTGCAATGCGATCGTGCTAAGGGACAAAGGCAGCGCCAGCAAAGCCATCCACCGTCGAGAAAAAGGAATTGACATGAATAAAATGAAGGAAGAGCCGTGTATCCATTGACCTCAATTAAACCCGAAAAGTTGCCGCCGATCGCAAGAATCGAGCGGCACCGACAGAACCACTGGTCAACGCAAACGATGACACCGTTGGGGCATGCATAAGAGTCGTGCGGGATGAGCCATGAGCGGTCAGCCCTCAGTTGCTCCTCAGTTCACGGTTTGGTGATTAGTTCGGACGGCTCCTTGGTTTCCGGTGCAGCCGGGGGCAGTCCCAACACGTCGCGATAGAGCCGATCGTATTCCGCAGCAGACTTGTCCCAGCTGAAGTTCACGGCCATCCCACGCTGTTGCAGCTTGCGCCAGGCATCTTTGAACCGGAAGCCTTCCCACGCTCGCACCATGCCCGTATAGAGGTCTAGCGGCTCGTAGCGATCGAAGGCATAGCCTGTCCCCTTCTCATTCGCTGGGTCATGCGGTTCGACCGTATCCACCAGACCACCCGTGCGACGCACGATCGGCACACAGCCATACCGCAACGACAGCATTTGGCTAATGCCACAGGGCTCAAAGCGAGACGGCATCAGGAAGGCATCGCTGCCTGCATAAATACGGCGTGAGAGGGCTTCGTTGAACAACAGGTAAACAGACATGCGACCCGGATAGCGAGAGGCAAGCTGCCACATCTGGGTTTCGTAGTAGCGATCGCCCGTTCCTAACAGCACAAACTGAGAGTCGGTATACGCCATGAAGCGATCGAGCACCTGAAGCACCAGATCCAAGCCCTTTTGCTCTACCAGTCGCGTGACCATGCCAATCAAAAAGGCGCCCGAATTCACTTCCAGCCCCACTTCTTCTTGCAAGGCAATCTTGTTGGCTTTGCGCCGGTCAAGCGTCTCTGCTGTAAAGGTTTGAGTCAGACTTTTATCGGTTGCCGGATTGTACGATTCGGTATCAATGCCATTCACAATGCCCGACAGCTTGCCGCTGATAAAAGACAAGAGCCCTTCCAGCGATTCGCCATAGGCAGGGGTTTTAATTTGCTCCGCGTAGGTTGGCGACACTGTATTGACGCGATCGGCAAACTGTACGGCGGCTGCCATCGTGTTGTGTCCCTGCATATACCACGGGCACCAGGTCATCTGCTCCAGCTTCCAGCGCCACGGCCCTTGATACGCCAGGTTATGAATCGTGAAGACGGTCGCAATATCGGGAGACTGGTGCATCCAGACCGGAATCATCCCCGTATGCCAATCGTGGCAGTGCATAATTTCGGGCTTCCAGTAGTTCCAGGCAAATTCAGCGGCTCCGTTTGCAAACAGCGTGAACCGCCACTCTTCCATATCACCCGCATAGATGTGTCGCGGCAAGAAGGCAGGATGCCCAAACAGGTACAGGGGCACATCCGTTCCAGGCAAGACCGCTTCGTAGACGTCGAAGCTCTGAAACATGGCGTTCCCCGACCAAACGGGCTTTTTGGGCACCGTCATCTTGTCGGGTAAAAAACCGTAGTAAGGCAAAAAGATGCGGACATCGTGCCCCATTTTGCGTAGCACCCTCGGAAGCGCTCCAACAACATCTCCCATGCCGCCGACCTTTGCGATCGGAGCTGCCTCGGCAGCAACAAACAAAATTCGCATGTTGAGTTCTGATCTCCCTCAATGTCTGCATCAAGTCTTGCTCAAACGCTACCAGCTTTCCGCGACCAACGGTGAAATCGATCGCCAGTTGTTGCGCACTGCCAGCCAGCAGATCGATCGCCGTACCCAAACGGGGTCTTTAAAAACAACGCAACAGCGGTCTGAGTAACGTTTTGCTTCACAGAGTTTAAGAACTTATTAAAAAATGAGGGCGATCGCCTTTCTCTCGGTACGTTAAGAGCAAGATACCTCCTAACTGCGTCTCTAGCCCTATGGAGCCTGCCAGCGCTGCATCGCTCCATAGGGCTTCTGTCTGGTTTTTTCGCTTGAGCGTCTTTCCCAGCTCGACTTCAGATCTCAGCGCGATTGGTCGTCAGCGCGATCGTGTTACCTCAACCGTAATCGCACCACCGAAGTCTGGGATGGGCGCGGCTGGTTTGCACAAACGGACTTGCACTTGTTGTACGGGCACAGCAGCCGTCAGTGCGGCTGAATGCAACACAGCCTCCGCGATCGCGACTGCCAGGCGTTCCAGCAGCGTAAATTTTGAAGTTTTTACCAGCGCCTGTACCGTAGCAATCACGATGCGGTAGTCAAGTGTGTCGCTCAGGCGATCGCTCTGCCCCGCCAGAGCCAGATCCAGCCACAGCGTCAGCCCCACCTCAAACCATTGCCCCAGAACCTGCTCTTCTGGCAGCGCCCCTGTATAGCCGTAGCAGCGAATGCCGCTTAAGTGAATGCAATCCATAAACTCAGCCTTAGAGGAGGGACAAGAGACATGAAACCGAACGAGGCGACTCAGACTAAAGCATGCCTGAATAAGCGTTAACAAGCACTCTAAGGAACGCGGCTTAAATAATCTGCAAATCTGCCACTCTGTAGGGATATGACAATGCCATGTCCCTACGCCGGGAATGAGACCTGATTGAATCTGTGTTCTTAAGCTGTTAACTCAGTACAGTTTAAGGTCTTAGGACTTGTTAAAAAATAACTGCATACGTTTGGATTAGCGATCAGCCGTCAGCTATCAGCTTTTCTTTATCAGCTTTTCTCTAATGGCTGACCGCTGACGGCTGACCGCTACAGTCCATGACGTTATTTCTTTACAGCCCCTTAGCGTCTCAAGTCCAGCGACTCTTTCCAAAAAGAGGGTTGACAGATCCCTCCTCTTTTGAGAAGCTAAAGATCGTCTGAATTATGCGGGTGTGGCTCAGTGGTAGAGCGTCACCTTGCCAAGGTGAATGTCGCGCGTTCGAATCGCGTCACCCGCTTCCTTCAGAGAACCAACTCAACTTCATCGCATCTTAGGAGCCTTTAATGGTGCTCCTCAACAAGGAAGCCCGTATCGAAGAGTTTGGTTTTCTGTGCAGTTTGACTCAATGATCTGGCTTGGTTAAAGCCCATTGAAAGCAGTCGTGACGAGTTCACGTTTAATCGCTTGCTATCTGGGCTCTGACAAGCTGCAAAACTTTTCACATTGGCATCCACAAAGGCATTGCGTAGCGGTATCGCTGCTGCAACTAGAAATTGCTGTCAGTTGATATCAAGATCGAGCACCACTTTTGATTCTTTCACTCGCTACAGTGCATTTTACAGCCGTTTTCATTTGCATTCACCACACCCGATACACTACACCCCACACCCGTCTTGATCGAACTGTGGCTTACTCGATTGAGAACCGCTGTAATTTGAGCACAAAACTGGAAAGGCTTGGTTAACCCTTAAGTTGACGATCGCGGGTACGTTGGCAGGTGCCAGTGTTGACGGTGGCCGATCGAAGTGGGTTGTCAGCATTGGCACACCGCGCGTACAGCGAATTGATCCAGCGCATTGCTCAGCCTTGTGGGTACGGCTGTCAGAAACTATAGACTCAAAGCTATGAAAAAGCAGATCAATATCAATTTGATCTTGTGGCTGTTTAGCAAAATAATCGTTAACTAGAAGCAGAAAGTAGCAACAGCAACTGTTTTTCACTGTGCCATTTTGAAGTTAAAGCGTGAGGAGTCACTGTGAAGCAAGATCAACGGCATTCGAATGAATTGAGAGCGGTTTAACTGAGCCTTTTAGGCTTGTTGATGGCTCTGATACCGTTGGGCATGGGTTCAGCGACCGCGTCTACACCAACGAGCGATCGCAAGCTGCCTGAGGCATCGCGGCACGTGAGCAGCATTGAGGCTAAGGCACAAGCTGACAGCACGATGAGCAAGCCATCAGCAGATGAGTTGGCCATCGGCTCTGCAACCGAACCGATGGCACAAGTTACTTCCGTCTCTCAGCTATCGGATGTAAAGCCGACTGATTGCGCCTTTCAGTCATTACAGTCATTAGTTGAACGTTATGGCTGCATCGTTGGCTATCCCGATAAAACGTACCGTGGCAATCGGGCTTTGACGCGCTATGAGTTTGCAGCGGGCTTGAATGCTTGCCTCGATCGCGTCAATGAGTTGATTGCCGCAGGCACGGCTGACCTGGTAAAAAAAGAAGATTTGGTCGCGCTGCAAAAACTGCAAGAAGAATTTGCCTCAGAGCTAGCAACATTGCGCGGTCGAGTCGGTGCGCTGGAAGCCCGTACCGCAACGCTAGAGAAGCAGCAATTTTCCACGACAACCAAGCTAAGTGGCGAAGTCATTTTCAGCCTGGCAAGTGCGTATGGCGCGGCTCCCGGTTTCAACGATGCACAGCCAGCCTTGAACAATCGGGTACGCCTAAACCTGACAACCAGCTTTACGGGCAAAGACTTGCTGATTACGGGCTTGCAAGCCTACAACTTTGGACAAGGTCCAAGTGCGCTGTTAGGTGGGTCGGGTAGCCTGGGTGGCACATTGGGCTATGGCGATCCGATCTTCGGGAATGCTAGCCAGGTGTATCTAGGCTATGCGCCACAGTTTCCTGAAACGAATCCCCAAAACTTATCCGGTGGACGTGGGGGAAATCGGGTCGATCTCTACAAGTTGCTCTACATTTTCCCGGTTGCCAACAAAGTGACCGCCTTCATTGGCACCAATGCCGAAGTATCGGATGTCTTTCCATCCATTCTGCCCTGGTCAAGTGAGGGACAGGGGGCGATCTCCCGCTTTGCAACGCTTCCAGCTGCCCAGCAGGTGTCTGGCGGTGCGTCTCAAACGGGGCTAGACTCAGCAGCTGGTATCATTTTGAGCCTGTCAGAGGCGATCGACCTTCGCGCACTGTACGGTGTGACGTGCTGTGGCCCAGCCCGCTGCCTTTTCTCAATCATTTAAAAACTCAACACATCCAACACTTGCTGATCTCACTGCGGCTCCAGCCATACGGGTCCAGGCAGCGCCACCCCAAGCCGCCCCCCTGCCAGCAGTTGAGCGCCACAGCACTTCCACCCAACTCAGCAGTCGGCAAACCTTTTTTGCTCATCCTCCTAGCCTCAATCGAGTGGCGGCATCTCAAAGCGGACGCTACACACCCTCAACCTATGAATTTACGCTGACTATTCCAGCGGATGCAGGGCAGCCACTCAAAGCAGTGACGATCGCTCAAGCGACAAATCTAGAAACCATCAAATTTGATGTAGGCCAAAGCAAAGCGTTTGCAGGCGGACGGTTTGCCGCGGGTCCTGAGATTCCCTTAGCGAGCGTTGGTGGGTCGCAACCGGCAAATCCTGGCGAAGTCACCGTTGTGTTTGATCAGCCCCTACAGCCAGGTAGCACTGTTACCGTAGCGATCGCAGCCAACGCCAATCCTAGCTTTGGGGGCACCTATGAATTTGGTGTAACGGCCTATCCAGAGGGCGAAAACGGGCGTGGACAATTCTTGGGCTACGGACGCCTCAACTTCTACAGCAACTCAAATTAACGTGCTCTTCAACCGAATGCAGTCAGAGAGCGTCTGCAGTGGAAACCATCCAGCCAACAAAGGGGACTCGTTTCCATTGCAGATGAGTACGTCGCAAAATCCAGATCAAAGCCAAGGTAGTATTTTTCTTCCACAGCTTTGGGCAAGAGTTGAAATTGGCACATTCACGCTCTCAAAGCCTGCAACCCGGCTCCACTGAATGACATGCATTTGTAGCACCTTCGAGCCCGTAAACTCAATCATTGGCAGTGTCATTTCCGAATGGTTCGTGTGACCATGCTCCCATAGCTCACTCCTGTGTCTGACTGTGGGGCTTTCGGCGTCTAACGTTCCCAATCAGCCGCCGCAAATAACCTCTGCACTACAGCCCCGGGCACATCTCGGCGGTCGGTGTGCATGGGCGTTGTTAGACACTGCACCTGAGTCGAAATGGACTGACCGTGAGAAACCGATCGCGGCTGCGATCGCGCCTTACCCCAACGAATTCTGGCGTGTTGCTCAATCTTAGAACTTGGCCTCCATCGTGCAGTGCATCCTCGTCTCTTTGTGGGCATCCTCTAGATAAAGAACCATTCATGCTTTTCCCAAAGGAATGAACTGCTAGAACGTCGGCATTAGCGAATCTCTATCACGTATGTTATTGACTAAATCTCTCTTAGTTCTATGACTTATCCCTTAGCCACGGGTTATAACCTCCAACTTGTCATTGTCTCTGTCGCGATCGCCGTGCTAGCCTCCTACACTGCTTTAGACCTAGCTGGACGAGTGAATGCAACCCAGAACCGTGCCCAAATGGGTTGGCTAATCAGTGGAGCGGCTGCCATGGGCACTGGCATCTGGTCGATGCACTTTATTGGCATGTTGGCATTTCGATTGCCTGTTCTCGTTCATTACGACTTTCTAACGGTTCTCGTTTCCGTTTTGCCCGCCATGATTGCCTCAGGACTGGCTCTATTTTTGGTCAGTCGCCCGACATTGGGTTGGCTCCGGCTATTGGAGGGAAGCGTCTTCATGGGATTGGGGATTGCGTCAATGCACTATCTCGGCATGGCTGCAATGCGTACATCAGCAGTGATGCATTATGATCCCCAGATCGTTGCGCGCTCTATTCTGATTGCGATCGCAGTCTCCTTTGCAGGACTATTTTTGGTGTTCCAGTTGCGGGAAGAAACAACGCCGCATCAAACCTGGAAAAAGCTCCTGGCTGCCATCATGATGGGAACGGCGATTCCAACGATGCACTATACAGGTATGGCAGCCGCCTGTTTCATACCCATGCCCAATGCAGTATTGGAGTCGGACTTACAGCCTCCCGAAAACATAATCCCCTTAGCTGCTGCTGTAGTTATCGGCACCCTGATTATTTTAGGACTAGCCTTGTTGGCTGCCTTTTTTGATCGCCGACTGTCTGCTCAGGTCATCTATGCCCAGGCACTTCAGGAGAGTCAAAAATCTCTCAAAGCAATTCTGGAAGGTATTCAGGTCGGGGTGTTGGTGCTCGGAGATGATGCTCAAGTTCAGGCAGCCAATCATGCTGTTCTTGACCTGTTACATCTTTCTAACACCGCAGAATTGCAACAATTGTGGGATCGAACGGTCACCAACAACCTGGATTCATCCTCTCCCGACCATTCAGAGGATCAGCTTCTCCAGTCGCTTCAACCTGTGTTGCAGCAAATTGCCGCCAGGCAGTCTGTGCAGAATACAGTTGTTTACAGTGCAGCCCCAACCCACCAAGAATCAACTGCACTACTCGTGAATGCGGTTCCTTTACACCGATCTGATACCTCCTTAACTCAGATGATCTGTACGTTTAGCGAGATTACAGACCTGAAGCGAACCGAAAACTGCCTCAAAGAATCTGAGGCTAAATTCAGGGACTTAGCGACACAAGAAGAACTCTTAAATCGTCTCTCAAACCAGATTCGGCAATCTCTGGATCTGCCTACGATTCTGCAAACCGCAGTCTGTGAAGTCCGTAATTTTTTTGCAACCGATCGAGCAGTGATCTATCGGTTCGATGCCAATTGGCACGGACAGGTTATTCTTGAGGATGTAGCTGAGCCCTGGTTTCCCACCTTAGGAGAAGCGGCAGATGATTGCTTTCCGAGAGAGTGTCTGGAACGCTACCGAGATGGCAGGATAAAGGCAATTAACAACATCCTGGAAGCAGGGTTAGACTCTAATCATCTCCAGTTTTTGCAACGACTGCGGGTGCAGGCTAATCTGATTGTGCCGATTATGGTGTGCGATCAGCTCTGGGGACTGCTGATTGTACATCAATGTAGTCACCCAAGAGTCTGGAAAGAGGAGGAAGGCAATCTATTAAATCGGCTAGCCATTCAGTTAGGCATTGCCATTCAACAATCAGACCTCTATAGCCAGGCCGAGCAAAGTGCGCTGCAAGCCCAGGCCCAAGCCCAGCAATTGCGCGAATCCGAAGCTCTGCTCAAGCAGCAAGCCCAAGCCCTCCAACAAACTCTTCAGGAGCTACAAACCCTCCAAATACAGCTTGTTCAAAGTGAAAAGATGTCCAGTCTGGGACAACTGGTGGCTGGCGTTGCCCATGAAATCAATAATCCGGTCAATTTCATCCACGGCAACCTGAAACATGTGCAGGACTATGCTCAGGATTTATTGAGTTTTGTGGCACTTTACCAAAAGCACTACCCAAAGCCGATCGCTGAGATACAAGCAAAGGCAGACGAAATCGACCTGCAATTTTTACAGCAGGATCTCGATAAGACCCTTGCCTCAATGAAAATAGGCACCGATCGCATTCGCCAAATTGTCCTGTCGTTACGTAACTTTTCCCGGATGGATGAAGCCGCATTTAAGGCAGTTGATATCCACGAGGGGATTGATAGCACCTTAATGATTCTGCAACATCGCCTGAAGGCTCGTTCTGACCGTCCAACCATTGAGGTGATGCGGGACTATGCCAAGTTGCCGTTGGTGGAGTGCTACCCCGGACAACTCAACCAGGTATTAATGAATCTTCTGACGAACGCGATCGATGCGCTGGAAGATGCCGATGCAACACGAACCTTTCAAGACATCAAAGATCATCCCAGTCAGATCACCATTCGGACATGCATGATCGATCACCAGTGGGTAGAAATTGCGATCGCTGACAATGGTTCCGGCATTTCTGAAAAAGTGAAGGAACGGATTTTTGACCCCTTCTTTACCACAAAGCTGATTGGTAAAGGAACTGGCATGGGACTGTCGATCAGCTATCAAATCATTGCCGAAAAGCATGGTGGAAAGCTTGAGTGCTTCTCAACTCCCCATCACGGCACAGAATTTGTGATCCAGATTCCCATCCAGCAACAAGCTTTTAGGTCTGTTTAACAACTTATTACACGGAATTTTCTCTGGATAATGTTTCAATTCAGACATTACCGAGAATTTTTTCGGGGTATTTACCCTATAGCGAATATTATCAAGAATTTTTTCGCTTGATCTGCCTGTATCAGGGCGTTATTGAGAAAATATACGGTTATTTTTAAACTCCTTCTAACGCAACCCCTCCCTGGAAGTTGCAACGTAAGCGGGTAGGTTCAAGAGCAACCCTGCCGCTAGAATGATCAGCTCAGCTCCATTTGCACTCGCCGTTTGTGCCATCAAGGGAAATCTTCGTTGCGACCAGAATATGCACTCCAAGCATCCCATTGGGGCTGATCGCACGTGTCTTTTGGAGTTCATCGATCAGGACACTCAAGCCCTAAGCCTAATGACGAGATGAGTCTCACACCGCCAGCTTGGCAACCACTGCCATCAAAATAGTACCAGAGATTCACACTGCTATTGCTCCTTGAACAATGGGATAACGGGCAGTCTGTTGACCAATTTTGAGTGAAGGAAGTGATCGAAGCATACAAAATAATCACTCAACAACCAAATAAGGATTGAGTGATTATCACACCTAGCTGCTGCCAATCAACTATGTTCTAGCGTCGAGCACTAGAAGCTTGCGCTTTCTCTCTAGTTTTCTGTAGTTTGGTGCTTTTCTTAGCCGCGCTGCCACTTGATTGCAGTGAAGCGGCTTGCAAAAACGTCTCAGCTTGTTGACGCAGGCGATCGCCAATCTGGTTGCAGGCTAGCTCACAAAACTCAAACACCAGCGGATCGGCAATTTCATAATAAGCACTGGTGCCCTTCGGATGACGGGTCAGAATCCCTGCTTGAGTCATCACCTTGAGGTGCTTAGAAAGATTTGCCTGACCTAGACCTGTTTCTTCACAGAGCTCCATAACATTCATGGAACCGGATCTGAGGCATTGCAGAATGTGCAATCGGCTCGTTTCAGAGAGGATTTTGAAGTAATCTGCAACGGCTTCGAGGACAGCCACAGGAACTAACGGCTTGGCAGGCTTTGGCATTGAACTGAGCAAGGCAACATAAAAATTTAATAACTATATAGTAGTCTAACTTGACGAACCAGGGCGACCATCCCCGGCCATTTGACAGCCAAAACTTGATCGCGCATACTAACTAAACAGTTAGTTAGTTTTGGTTTTCAGGAGAACATCATGACAATGTTGCAGGGAGCGCCTTGGTTGCTCGCACATACATCAATGCTGGTCGTTAATCAGCCGAGGAAAATCTCTTTATACGGTTCAGACTACGTACTTTGGAAAGATCGATCGGGCAAGATTAGTGCCTTGCCCAACGCGTGTCCGCACATGGGAGCCATGCTGTCTGAAGGCTGGTGTCAGGAGAAAGACCACCAAATGAGCACTGTAGTTTGTCCCTTTCATGCGCTTGAATTTGACAGCGATGGGTGCACAGTCTTACCCGGTACCAACAAGAAAATGCTGCCACAGCTACAGCCTTTAAAACTCATCATTCAGAACAATTTCATCTGGTCTTACGGCGGCTACGAACCGAAAATGCCGCTTCCCTCGGTGCTGAACGATATTGCTGACAGGTATGCATTCATCGGGCATACCGCCGATACCAGCGTGGAAACTGATTTGCTCTCCATGCTGCTGAACATGCATGACTACAACCATCAAAACGGCACGCATCGCCCTTTGTTTCGGATTGAGGCAGTGCAATTTGAACAGTTTATGGATGAGGGCTATCGATCGCACGCCTTCTACAACATGCCCACAGCAGCCACTAGTCTGAGTGAGAAACTCACCAATCCCATTTTGTTAACGCTGCCTAAAGTGCTCGTCGCACATTTGGAAAATCACTTTCCATCACTAGTGATTTTTCATGGGCAAAATGCGTTGGGTAAAGTAGCACAAATCCACATCTTTGTGCCAGAGTCTGAGACGCACACACGCACCTACGTGCTCATGTACGGTATCAGCAAGCATCCTATTTTTAGGTCGTTAGGTAAACAGTTTCTTCATTTAGCGAAAGTGGTGGTCGAACAAGACTCGGCAATCTTAAGCAAAATTTATCCCAACACTCCTCAAAAGATCAAGCTGAATAACGAAGTGGGTATGGATTGGGTGCGGCGGAACTTTGAGCGATTTCCTGAGGCGATAGAAACCAATCTTTCCCGATCGTTTGAATCACAACGCACGTAACGCTGGTCAGCAAATGGCATAGAGTTGCTTTATTAGCTTGGGTTTATGGCTGTACTGTGTCGATGGGCAGCAAGAGACTCCAGCAGAGCCGCAATTTAGCCTTTAGCCTTTAGCCTTTAGCCTTTAGCCTTTAGCCTTTCTTCCTATGGGTGTCTCCTCACAGTCTTTTCAAGCCATTCTGGACGACCTATATCACAAGTACAAAACCTTAGATGACGGTAAAGTTGCCAGTTACATTCCTGAACTGGCAAAGATGAACCCAAATTGGTTTAGCATCTGCGTGGTGACAGCCGACGGTCGCGTCTTTGTGGCGGGGGACGCGGAGCAGTTGTTTACAATTCAGTCAATCTCGAAAGTATTTGTGTATGGTCTGGCGCTAGAGGATCATGGACGCGAAGCGGTGTTGTCCAAAGTGGGTGTTGAGCCAACGGGTGACCCCTTTAACTCCATTATTCGGCTGGATGAATACTCCAAGCGTCCCGATAACCCGATGATCAACGCGGGTGCGATCGCCACTACCAGCTTGATCAAAGGCAATGGTGCCACTGAGCGGCTCAATCGGATGCTGGATATGTTTCGACGTTACGTAGGACATGACGTATATATCGACATGTCGGTGTTTGTCTCAGAGCGATCGTCGGGTCATCGCAATCGAGCGATGGCATCCCTGATGCGCCATTTTGGGATGATTGACGATCGCATGGATGAATCGCTGGATTTGTACTTTCAGCAATGTTCCATGATGGTGAACTGTCGCGATCTAGCCGTCATGGCAGCAACGTTAGCCAATCGAGGGATCAATCCCATCACGGGCGATCGTGCCGTGCCAACTCGCTACATTCGGGATATTCTCAGCGTCATGTACACCTGCGGTATGTATAATTTCGCAGGGCAATGGGCTTATACAGTCGGCATTCCAGCCAAAAGTGGGGTTTCAGGCGGCATTATTGCGATCGTCCCACGCCAGGTCGGCATTGCTGTTTTTTCACCACCGCTGGATACGCACGGCAATAGTGTCCGGGGCATTAAAGTCTGCGAGGAACTATCCCGTCAGTTTGAACTACACATGTTTGACCCACCGATGGGCTGTTCACACTTATTGGAACAGTTGGGAGCCGTGAGGGGTGAGGGGTGAGGGGGAAGAAAGTTTTGAGTTTTGAGTTTTGAGCTTTGAGTTGGAAGAGAAGAAAGTTTTGAGTTTTGAGTTTTGAGTTGGAAGAGAGGTAAGAGGCGTTTAGCCTTTCTGCACTCTGCCTTTTGCTTTTAATCCTGAAACTGCTGGGCGTAGAAGCGAGCATAGCGTCCACTTTGATCGAGCAGCTCAGCATGAGTGCCAGACTCAACAACCTGACCTTGCTCCAGCACCAGAATCCGATCGGCACGGCGAACAGTGGCCAGACGGTGAGCGATGATGAAGACGGTACGATTCTGCATCAGGCGTTCCAGCGCTTCTTGCACCAACGCTTCCGATTCAGAATCGAGTGCAGAGGTGGCTTCATCCAAAATCAAAATGCGCGGGTTCAGCAGCACAGCACGAGCGATCGCTAACCGTTGCCGTTGTCCGCCCGAAAGGTTAACGCCGCGTTCCCCCAACCAGGTTTGATAGCCCTGCGGAAACTCCACAATAAACTGGTGAGCATTAGCAATTTTGGCCGCGTTCTGCACCACATCCAGATCCAGATCGGCTTGTCCAAAGGCAATGTTTTGGGCGATCGTCCCCGAAAAGAGAATCGTTTCCTGGGGCACAATGCCAATCTGGCGGCGCAAACTGCCGAGGGTAACGTCCTTAACATCAACGCCATCAATGAAGATATGCCCGTCTTGAGGATCGTAAAAGCGAGGCAGTAGATTTGCCAGGGTGGTCTTGCCAGCACCCGAAGACCCAACAAGGGCGATCGCTTCTCCCGGTAACGCCAACAGGCTCAAATTTTTCAGCACGGGCTGATCGGGCTTATAAGCAAAACTCACGTTGCGGTATTCGACTTTGCCCGTCACCGGTGGCAGGGTGAAAACCCCAGGATGCTCAACAACCGTAGGCTGAATATCGAGTAGCTCAAAGATGCGATCGAGCGATGCCTCTCCTTGCTTAAATTCGTTGTAGTTGCTGGTAATCAGCGAGATTGGATCAATCAGCATCACCACAGCCGTCAGATAGCTCACAAACTCGCCACCTGTCAGGTTGCCCTGCGAAACCTGCCAACCACCGAGCAGCAGGACAAACAGCAGGCTGAGGGACAGTAAAAAGCCAACCACGGGTATTTGAATCGCTTTGAGCTGCTCTGCCCGAAAGCGTGCTCGACGGTTGCGCTCGGCCTCACGACCAAAGCGATCGAGCATGTAATCTTCGGCCGCAAAAGCTTGAACCAAACGCATGCCGCTAAACACTTCCACTAGTAGCGCCGACAGATCAGACACTCGACTCTGGCTACGGTAAGAAAGTTGTCGGAGCTGCTCCCCAAACCAGGTAATCAACAGCGCCATCAGTGGGGCAATCATGAGCGTTGCTAACGTCAATTGCCAGTTTAGATAGACCATGTAGCCCAAGACCACAATCAGTTGCAGCACACTTGGCACAAACTGATGAAAGACCTTATTAACAACCTCACCGATGCGATCGACATCCTCCGTCAACCGATAGGCAAGGTCCCCGCTTTGAGCCGTTTCAAAATAGCTAAGGCTGAGCCGTTGCAGATGGGCATAAACTTGTTTCCGCAAATCAAGGGTGATCGCTAGTGCGGCTTTCGCCATCAGCGAATCTTGACCATACTGGGCAAGTTTTTGTGCCAGGAAGACGATCGTGCTAGCTCCAGCCAATTGCGCGATCGCAAGCACGTTGCCCTGCCCAATCAATGCCGCCATTTTGCCTGCAATCCATGCCAACACGGGCCAGATCGCTGTGAACACGAGCGTACAGAACAGTGCTTGAACGAGCGTACGACCATGCGGTCGGATGTAATCAAGAAGCTGCCAGTAGCGATCGCGTGCTTTCAATGTTTGTTTAATTTGTTTTCTTGATAGAGGTGCAAAATCGATGGGGCGATCGAGACGACGACAATAACCCCAATGATTGGCAGCAGATACTTATCGACATCGGGAATATTTTTCCCTAGGAAGTAACCTAATAGCGTGATGCCAAACGTCCATGCAAAACCGCCAATCAGGTTGTATGCGATAAAGGTGCGATAGTGC
The DNA here is from genome assembly GCF_003003795.1 of Stenomitos frigidus ULC18. GTDB lineage: Bacteria > Cyanobacteriota > Cyanobacteriia > Leptolyngbyales > Leptolyngbyaceae > Stenomitos > Stenomitos frigidus_A. Next base: position 136,434 of record NZ_PVWK01000014.1, read on the forward strand.
ATTGCTCCAATCCCAGCAACGATCGGCGCAAAGGTGCGAACAATCGGCATAAACCGCGCCAGCACAATTGTTTTTTTACCATGCTTGTCATAAAACGTCTGGGCTGTAATCAGATGTTTTTTGTGGAAGAGCCAGGAGTCCTCCTTGCGGAATAGGCGACGACCAAATTTATGACCCATGACATAGCCAACATTATCCCCTACAACGGCACAGATAAAAGCGCCTAGCACGAGAAGCTGGATGCTCAGAAAGTTCTGGGAGGCCAAGATCCCCGCTGTAAACAGCAAGCTGTCGCCTGGCAAAAAGAACCCAAAGAACAGCCCAGATTCCGCGAACACGATCGCCCAGATGGCTAGATGACCGCCCCAAAAGCCCAACGAGGTCAGGAGCTGTTTCAAATGGTCATCCATAATCGTTCGATTTCCTCATTCAATAATTTTAGAACTGCTGTCTCTACCGTAACTCGCCTCTTTGAGGTGATTCCTTCGTGCAGTTGTCTTGATTGCAACGTCCAGGGTCGATCAGGCTAAAAGCTGACCCAAAACATTGATCCAAGAGACAAGAGCATTACACATCTTACCCAGAGTGTTTCTCGCCTGCATTTCCTGCACTCCACCCCTCGCACCCTGTGTTTAAACCACTCAATGCTGCGCTCAACTGAGGAAGGCATGACCACCTCATCGGATTACCCGCCGGCCTTTTCGCCGCACAGCCCAAACCACAAGCGCGACAAGCAACCCCAGCAAAACAAGTTTGGAAACAGGAGCAAGGTAAGTCTCGACCAGGCTGTAGTTGTTGCCTAAAAAATACCCCAGTGCTGTGAGCAAGACAACCCAAAGCGCTGTTCCTACTGTTGAATACAGCAGAAACAGTGCGATCGGCATGTCGTTGATTCCTGCCGGCAAGGAAATCAGCGTCCTTATGCCTGGAATCAACCGACAAAACAACACAGTCTTCGCACCATGCCGACTAAACCAGCTGTTTGCTTTGTCAATATCTTTACCAGAAAGCGTTAGCCATCGGCCATATCGATCGACCAGGCGGCGCAACCGTCGTTCGCCCATAAGCTTTCCAGCGTAATACCAGGGCAAGGCGCCTAACATAGTGCCGATCACGCCAGCAAGCACCGCTGGCACAAAGCTCATTTTGCCTTGAGCGATCGTAAACCCGGCCAATGGCATAATGAGTTCCGAAGGAATTGGTGGAAACAGGTTCTCCAGAAACATCAGTAGCCCAATCCCTAAGTAGCCCAGGGATGTCATCGTATTGGTGATCCACTCAGTCATGACAAAGGTTCTCTAGATGAGCGACTAAAAGCATGCACCCACTTAGGCTGATGCAGGCCTCAAACGATGATTAGAAGTGTGTATAAAAAATACGCGTAGGCAGAGTCTTAGACTGCAAAGCACATAAAATTGTTCTCAAGCGGCCTCAGACAAACTTTTTGCTCAACTTTAACAGCTTTCCGTTTGCAGGGCAGAAGCTAAGCTCATTCTTCATTGCAAATTTGTAATCTTCAGGACAAAGCAACCTGCTGCAAGTGGTTTCAGCAGGCCGCCTTGCACTCAATGACTACAGAGCTATGCCTTCTTCAGCCAGCTAAACATTGCTCGTAAATCCTTACCGACTGCTTCGATCGGATGCTCAGCTTCCCGACGACGCATAGCGGTAAAACCAGGTTTGCCAGACTGATTCTCCAGAACAAACTCACGGGCAAACTGCCCCGTCTGGATTTCGTACAGGATCTTCCGCATTTCAGCGCGAGTCTGGTCATTGACGATCCGAGGACCACGTGTAAAGTCGCCATACTCAGCCGTATTCGAGATGCTGTCGCGCATTTTGGCGAGACCACCTTCCACAATCAAGTCCACGATCAGCTTGACTTCATGCAAGCATTCAAAGTAGGCCACTTCCGGCTGATAGCCAGCTTCAACAAGCGTTTCAAAACCTGACTTGATTAGAGCCGTCAAGCCACCGCAGAGAACCACCTGTTCGCCAAAGAGGTCAGTCTCAGTTTCTTCACGGAAGGTCGTTTCAAGAATGCCCGCACGGGTGCCACCAATCCCTTTGGCGTATGCCATTGCTCGATCGCGCGCCTGCCCTGACGCATCTTGAAACACCGCAAACAGAGCCGGTACACCTTCGCCCTGTTCATAGGTGCGCCGCACCAGATGCCCTGGCCCTTTAGGAGCAATCATTACGACATCAATATTGCTGGGAGGCACAACCTGCGCAAAATGAATGTTGAAACCGTGAGCAAATGCCAGCACCTTACCCTCGGTCAAATGCGGCTCAATCTCGCTCTTGTAAACCGTCTTTTGCACTTCATCGGGCAGCAAAACCATGATGAAGTCGGCTCGCTTTGCTGCTTCTTCGACCGCATAAACCGTTAACCCAGACTCCTTTGCCTTAATCGCCGACTTACTGCCTGGGTATAGTCCCACAATCACGTTCATCCCGCTGTCTTTCAAGTTCAGCGCATGGGCATGACCTTGAGAACCGTAACCGATAATTGCGATCGTCTTTCCAGCCAGCAAATCTAAATTGGCATCCGCGTCGTAATACATCCGCGCCATAGTGGGAGTCTCCTTGCAAGGGTCGAGTTCTGTGCGAACTCAAAATTTTATCAGATCCCAGGGGACAGAGGGGGAAAGGCTAAAGGATGAAGGCTAAAGGATGAGGGGTTGAAGTTTTGAGTTTTGAATTCTAAGTTGATTAAGCGGTCAGTGGTCAGCCTGCTTCTAAAAACCAACAACTAACAACCAATAACCAACAACTCCTTTAGCCTTTAGCCTTCATCCCTCAGCCTTTCCCCTACTTGCCGATTTTTTGAATCTGAGCCGTGAAGTAGTCTTGGCGGTACTTAAGCTGTTTTGCCAGACCGAGCCCTTGCTGAAAGGCGACTAAGGCTCGCTGGTTCTGCTTGCGAGCGAGCTGAATCTGACCGATCTGGTCGTAGGCGTTCATCATCCCATACAGGTTATAGGACTGTTGTTCGAGGCTGACCAGGTAGTCAAAGACTTTTAGAGCGGCATCAAGGCGATCGTTCGAACGGTAGAGTGCTCCCAGCTTTTGTAGTGCTTCGCTGGCGTAAGCAAACTGGAGAGTGGGTTGAGCCAATTGATAGGCTGACTGATAGTTTTGTTCGGCCTGGTCGGGTCGTGCAAGCAGCTGATAATTATCGGCAATCTTAATCTTTAGCGGTGGAATAGACCTGGAATCGGGCAATTGTTCATACAGCGCCACAAGTTTCTGCTGGTAGGCAATTGCCTGCTCTGGCTGTTTTGCCTGTTCGTGAACGTATGACAGTTGGGTGAGATAGATAATTTCGTTGGGGCGATCGCTGCGTACCTTTGCTCTCTTCGCTAGTTCCTGATACGTCGCAGCGGCGTTAGGGTAATCGAACCAACCCAGCTGCAGTTTGCCTAGCGTAATCAGCGTTTCGTCAACTTTTTTTTCGTCGCGGCGCTGCTTGGCATCCGTCAGAATTTGCTGATAGATGCTTACGGCCGTTTGCGGCAATCTCACCTGTTGATACGCAAGACCTAACGCTTCTAACACTGCTATGCGGCTAGCACGATCGCCACTACTGAGAGCACTGGCGCTACCGACAGGGATCGCGTTGGAGGTGGTTGGGGCTATATCGGTGGATAGCTGATTCTGCGCCAGAATGGCATCCAGCCGCTTGCTAATCCAACGCACATCGGGGGTCAGGTTCTCTTTCCAGGCAGTTTCTCCGACGCGTCCTAACGCGGTGACTTCTTCCAGCACGCCCAGCGATCGCCGTAGACGGAGTTCCCGATACCAGATAGCAAAGGCACCCACGCGATCGCGTTGCTTCAGCTTTTCGGCTGCCTGACTATTCAAACCATCCAGCGCCACCGCCAACTGCTTGCGCTCGATCGCTGAAAGCGGACGTTGACTGGCATTAGTCGGCAACAGTGGGTCAGGTGCGGTGCTTTCTAGCGGATTGGGCGGAAACTCGTCAGAGTTGCGCGGCGGAGAGGGCTTCACCTCCGGCTTCGGCTCTGGTTGCGCTCCAGGCAACGAGCCAGGTGTCATTTGGGCGGTGGTACGGGACGCTAGCCCCAGGCTCAACAGCAGCCCCAGGCTCACAAGGCGGTACGGTGAGACGCTCCAGTGCCGCAAAAACCGTTCTTTACGTCTTTGCGCCTGCCGTGATCCGAGTTTCTGTGTTCTCTGTGCGCTTCTGCATTCCCCAGGCGTTGGCATGACCACTCCTCTAGAAAACTACTGCATTACAAATGACCGAAATCGCCGCAATCGCTCGTCGTGGCAAGACGCACCGCGAAGCCCTACCATCATTTCAACACGACGATCGCCGTTAAATATGTGCCGACGTCTCCGTTATAAAGCGCTTGCAGCGTTTGTGTCCACTTGATAACAATTCCGTAAGCGAAGATGACATAATGAGTTGCATTTAGCTGTGCGTTGTAAGGTGGACATTAGACTAAAGACTTTGAACCCCGAAAAGGCTATGGGGAGGCGCGCGTTTGGGGATCAGGCAGAGCAGCTTTAGTCCGTCACTGAAGTTACGAGCCAGAGGCTCAGTTCGACGCCTACTCTGCATCTAAAGTCTCTTTGTGTCCAATGTCTGTCTGCAGGCTCGGCTGTTCTACGGATGAGAAAAACGTGAAAGTTCTGGTAGTTGGCAATGGTGGTCGCGAACACGCGTTGGCGTGGAAGCTACTGCAATCTCCTAAGGTGCAGCAGGTGACGTGTATTCCTGGTAATGGGGGAACAGCTTCACTAGAACACTGTCAGAACTTGCCACTCAATGTTGAAGATTTTGAAGGGATTGGACGCTTTGCTCTGGTCAATGGCATGGGTCTAGTTGTCATTGGCCCTGAGGCTCCGTTAGCAGCAGGCATGACGGACTACTTGCGGCATCAGCATTTGACTGTGTTTGGTCCCACACGGTTGGGCGCGCAGATTGAAGCGAGCAAGGCATGGGCCAAAGCCTTGATGCAAGAAGCCAAGATTCCCACTGCACACGCGGCCGTGTTTACGGAGAAAGAGGCTGCACAAGCTTACGTGCAAGCGCAAGGTGCCCCGATCGTGGTGAAGGCGGACGGACTCGCAGCCGGCAAAGGCGTTACAGTCGCTACCACAGTAGCAGAGGCACAAGCGGCGATCGCGGCCAGTTTTGACGGGCAATTTGGCAAAGCTGGAGAGCGTGTAGTCATCGAAGAATATTTAACTGGGCAGGAGATCTCAGTGCTGGCGCTAACGGACGGCATCACCATTCGCCCGCTGCTGCCGGCCCAAGATCATAAGCGTATTGGCAATGGAGACACAGGCCCCAATACAGGCGGAATGGGAGCTTATGCACCAGCGCCGATCGCAACGCCTGCTTTGATGAGACGGATTCAGACAGAAATTCTGGAACCTGCGATCGCCGCTCTTCAAGCGCGTAAAATCGACTACTGCGGCGTGCTCTACGCTGGCTTGATCATTACGCCAGAGGGTGATCCAAAGGTGATTGAGTTTAATTGTCGCTTTGGTGATCCTGAGACCCAGGTAATTTTGCCCCTGCTAGACACCCCACTGGACGAACTGCTCCTCGCCTGTGCCCAGAAACGTCTGGCGGAGTTCCCGCCTTTGACCTGGAAACCTGGCGTTGCCGCTTGCGTCGTGATGGCTTCTGAAGGCTATCCTGACGCTTTCCGCAAGGGTGATCGCCTGACTGGCATTGAGGACGCAGAAACCCAGGGCGCAATGGTCTTTCATGCTGGCACCCAAACCAAGCAGAAAGCCCTTGTTTCTGATGGGGGGCGCGTGTTGGGCGTAACAACCGTCGGTGAAACGTTTGATGCCGCGCTCGATCAGGCGTATGCCGCCGTTAATAGCATCCATTTTGAGGGTGCTTATTACCGACAAGATATCGGCGATCGCGTCAGAACTGCTAAGTCCGCCTCCAGTTAACTTATAGTTAAGTTAGTGGTCGGTTGTTGTTAGACAAAACAGCGCACCAACCACTAACCACCAACCACTATCTCCACGCCCTTGCTTGCTTTCCTGAGCCAAATTCGAGCAACTATTGCCAGTTGGTGGTCGGAGTTTACCCTCCAGACTAAGCTGATGGCAGCGGCAACGCTTGTGGTTTCTTTGATTATGAGTGGGCTGACCTTCTGGGCCGTGAACACGATTCAGGAAGACGCTCGCCTCAACGACACCCGTTTCGGTCGTGATCTGGGCTTGCTGTTGGCAGCCAACGTCGCGCCGCTGGTCGATGAAAATCGCACTGAACTGGCACGTTTCTCCCATCGCTTTTACAGCAGCACTTCTAGCATCCGCTACATGCTCTATGCCGATGCTGAGGGCAATATTTTTTTCGGGATTCCGTTTTCCGAGTCGGAAGTGCAGAACTCGCTCACCATTCGTCGGAAAATTCACTTACCCGACAATTACGCCGAGCATACAGACGCACCAATGGTGCGACAGCACATGACACCCGATGGTGAAGTCACCGATGTGTTTGTCCCGCTCGTTGATGAGGGAGGGTACAAAGGCGTGCTGGCGATCGGCACCAACCCAAATCCGACAGTAGTGACCTCCTCTCATTTGACGCGTGATGTGACGATCGCGGTCTTTGTTTCGATCTGGGTCATGGTGATTTTGGGAGCAGTCTTTAATGCGCTGACGATTACCAAACCCATCAAAGAATTGTTATTTGGTGTTAAAAACATCTCCTCTGGCAACTTCAAGCAACGGGTCGATCTGCCCCTTGGAGGGGAACTAGGCGAACTGATTGCCAGTTTTAACGAGATGGCAGAAAAGCTGGAGCGCTACGAAGAGCAAAATATCGAAGAACTGACTGCCGAAAAAGCGAAGCTCGAAACGCTGGTGTCTACGATCGCCGATGGCGCGGTGCTGCTAGACATTGACATGCAGGTGGTGCTAGTCAATCCAACCGCTCGCCGCCTCTTTGGCTGGGAAGGCAAACCAGTGGAAGGAGTCAATTTACTGCGCTTGCTACCCTCACCCGTCCAGGCAGAAATTACCCGCCCGTTATACCAAATTGCGAAAGGTGAACTGCGCGAGGGTGCCGAGTTTCGCATTGCGCTGAAGGAACCACTCGATCGCACCGTGCGCATTCTGCTGACGACTGTGCTGGATTTGTCGCGGGAGAACGTGAAAGGCATTGCGATGACAGTACAGGATATCACCCGCGAAGCCGAACTCAACGAAGCGAAGAGCCAATTTATTAGCAACGTCTCTCACGAACTCAGAACGCCACTGTTCAACATCAAGTCCTTTATTGAAACGCTGCATGAGTATGGCGAAGATTTGAGCGTTGCCGAACAGCGGGAGTTTTTGGACACTGCCAATCGGGAGACCGATCGCCTTACGCGACTCGTCAACGATGTGCTGGATTTGTCTCGCTTAGAATCCTTCAAGCTCTACAACTTTGAGCCGGTTGATCTGGCGCAACCCGTTGAGCAAACCTTGCGAACTTATCGCTTAAATGCTCGCGATAAAGGTATTGAGCTCGTTCAGGACATTGAACCATCCTTGCCGTCTGTTGTCGGGCACTACGACTTGTTGCTGCAAGTGTTTACCAATCTGGTTGGTAATGCACTGAAATTTACCGAAACGGGAGGGAAAGTGGCGATTCGGGCGTACTTGCTGGGCAGCGATCGCCCCATGCATGAACAGCATGAGAAACAGCCGTTTCTTTGTCCGCCTGCTGAGAGTGTGAACACTACTGACGCTCAGAATCTTGACTTCCAAATGGTTCGGATTGAAGTCTCAGATACAGGCATTGGCATTGATATGGATGATCAAAGCGCCATCTTCGATCGCTTTTTCCGCGTCGAAAATCGGGTGCATACACTTGAAGGCACTGGCTTAGGCTTGTCTATTGTGCGGAATATTATTGAGAAGCACCATAGCCACGTCCGTTTAGTCAGTGAAGTGGGCATTGGTACGACGTTCTGGTTTGATCTCAAAGTGTTTCAGGAAAATACGTTGGCCGAATCTGACGAAACAGACCACTCCCAGCCCTCAGAGACATTGATTGGGGCCCAAACGAGTTCGGTCGTTACCTAGCCGTCAGTTTCAATTAACCGCTAAGGTTTTGAGGAGGTTTCTTTGAGGGGCTGAGATCACACCAGTTGAGGGGCCTTGCAGTGCAAGGTCCCTCGTGGTAACTGGTACTTTCTTTCTGCGCCGTACTAACGGGGGGGGCGGCGGCGCTGCAGAAATTCAGGAATGTCGAGCCCACCAGGTGGCTTGTTTTTGGGCTCTGCAACAGGCGGCTGACTGCCTACCGGTGGTGCAACGGGGCGTCTAGTGCCTGTTGTCTTGGATAAGTTCTGTGGCCGGACGTCGTGGGTAAACCCAGTAGCGATGACGGTAATCCGGAGCTCTCCCTGCATCCGCTCGTCAATCACCGCGCCGAAGATAATGTTCGCTTCTGGATCGACAACTTCATAGATGATTTCAGCAGCTGCGTTGACTTCATGCAGCGTCAGGTCTGTGCCACCTGTAATGTTAAAGACAACGCCACGAGCACCCTCGATCGAGGATTCGAGTAGCGGTGAGGAAATTGATGCAACGGCTGCTTCCCTCGCTCTCGACTTGCCCGAGCCAATGCCAATGCCCATCAGTGCTGAACCAGCATCTGCCATTACAGCCCGCACATCAGCAAAGTCAACGTTCACCAAGCCTGGAATGGTAATGATGTCTGAAATGCCCTGTACACCTTGCCGCAGAATGTCATCCGCAACGCGAAAGGCTTCCTGAACTGGCGTCTGTTCTGAAATGACCGATAACAACTTGTCGTTAGGGATCACGATGAGGGTATCAACCCGACTTTGCAATGCTGCAATCCCTTCTTCTGCCTGACCGGTGCGGCGACGCCCTTCAAAGGTAAAGGGTCTGGTGACAACACCAACGGTCAGTGCACCCATTTCCTTGGCGACCTCTGCCACGATCGGCGCAGCGCCTGTACCTGTACCGCCTCCCATACCAGCAGTAATAAAGACAAGATCGGCATTTTCCAACGCTTTCGCGATTTCGTCGCGTGACTCTTCGGCTGCCTTTTGACCGATCGCCGGATTACCCCCTGCGCCCAACCCACGCGTTAGCTTTTGACCCATCTGCAGACGGTTGATCGCAGTGGCATAGGTCAGTGCCTGTGCGTCTGTATTAATGGACCAAAATTCAACACCTGCCACATCGCTGGCAATCATACGGTTGACCGCGTTGCCACCGCCGCCGCCAACTCCAATGACTTTAATCTTGGCTACGCTACTGGGCACAATATCACCACTCCTTGATTCTTCCCCTGGCAGACCCTTAACGTTTGCCGGTTGACTTAAGTGTAGTCCGGAGTTGCCAAAGGGATTTGACGCCTCCGCTGGCACTGAAAAGTTATTCTGTCCTTCGGGGTGGGAGCCGTTGTGGGCTTCCTTTAAATTATCATTGAGTGCCATTTGAGTTGCAGCCGAATTACTATTAAGAGTCATTGGAATTGCAGCGATTATAAACTACGTTTTAGTACTCAGACAGTGTGGTCAACTATAAGGGAAGCGATTCAAAAAACCAACTGATTCAAAAAAACAGCTATAGGGAGATGAGGACGACCTTGCAACAGGCTGAAAAGCTCATTCTTTTGACGGAATCTGATCAGCCTCATGACTGGCTATCCATAATCTCATACTTATAAAACTAAGGATTACCAGATTTTACAAGGTTTTGGGGTTTTGGCATCTGCACAGTTGGAGCCTCCGGATTACGGAGATCAATGTACGTTATTTGACTGACGCTTGGGTGCTTTGATAGCCTTCGCATGCGATCGATTACTTTGAGCTGCGACGGAAACTGAGCGTTATACGGCCCTGTATACACCAAACCCAATTCTGTCTTAAGGATCAGATTAGCGGGATCACGCCAATCCAGCTCAGAAACGTTGATCGGTGGGCCTTGCATCAGCTCTCGATAGAGCTTGGGCCAAGAGGAACGGTAGCTCTCTGGGTTACCGATGACTTTAAGCGTTGGCAATTTGAGCGATTGATCCAGTGAGACATAGCTTTCTAAAGGGATGATCATCCCTTTTTCATCGAGCAAGCCACTTTTAGCGGCCGTCGCTGGTTTTGCGGTTCCTCCTGGTGCTGGGCGATCGTCTGATGTCACCGCGATCGCCACAGGAAGCCGCTCTTTCACCTGTACAATGAGCCCTGGTGGAAAGAGTTGGCGGCTCACAATCACTGCTTCGATGGGCGCGCGTGCCTGGAGCTCGCGTGCAATCAGTTGGGGCTCTACTCGAAAAAGTGATTGTGGATACGGAATGGGTAGGAGCGATCTCAGTGTACGCACTGGAATAAAGTGATTTCCCTCGATCCGCACCTGCTCTGGACGACGAATCACCCATGTCGGCAGCGTTGCCGCCCAAACAACCCCAGCAGTCAGCCCACAAACCGCTACCACTCTCCAGCTTGCCTGCAAGAACTTCACACGCCTGCGTTGGCGCAATTTTTGTCGCCGCTGTGCTAACTCTGTTTGAGACACTGACGCAATGCTGCTAATCATCCACTTTTTTAAGACTCATATCATGAGTAAACGAATCAATCTCTCAAGATACCTGATTTTGACAAATAATCTCGGCAATGTTTGAGGTTTAGCAAAATTTACTCATCGCGCTCGATCGGGCATCGAACAAACGTCTAGAAAGGACTATCCAAATGCCGTTCTAAGCTCAATACAGCACTCATGGAAACAGTTAATGTGTTTCTCGAACCGCTCGCCTACTTCCCCCATTTAACCACTCATCACCTTTTCTGCAAGGTTGTTTTGAGACGTTGCCTGTAGGTGTAGGAGTCGGAAGTCGGACAGGGGGAAAAGCTTAAAGGCAGGCAAGCCTCTTTAACGCAGCGGCGCAAAGCGCTACTCAAGCCTCAAACCTCAACAGCCAGCCCCTCAGCCCCTACTTAGCTCGTCGCTTCCTGAAGTTGTACAGCGATGCGTTCACCAAATTCTGGATCGGTATTCGCCAAGCCCAAGAGTTGCAAATACTCTTGACGCGTCAAACCAGCTTTTTCAATAATCGCTAGTGCTTCAGATTCGATTTCCTGCTCAACGCGCAGCGATTCTGACTCGGTTTCTGACCCCTGAAGTTCTCCCTCACGGCGCTCAATCAGTGCAACGACCTGCAAACACGCATGAACAAATTCGCTGACCTTTTCTGAAGGAATGCTGCTGGGATCAACCACCGATCGACTGGGTGCTACCAGCTCTTGGGATGCAGCAGGAGGATCGCCAACAGGCGGTACTGTTGCTGCCAGAGCCGCAGGTTGATGGATGGTAGAGAAACAGAAAATGAAGGTGCCTAGAAAAACCAGAACGACATGCCAAACACGAGGGAGGAAGAGGTTCATAGCGAAGTCAGGAAAGGCATGAGTAACACGACCGATGGCTTTAACCTAGCGCGTTTGGGGCATTTGATCCATCACGATCACACCCTTTTTTAGGGATATCGTGTCATCGTACCTGCTGACTCACTCATCAACAGCGGCCAATCGCTTGCTGTTGGGGCACCACTCGCTACAGTATGGAGACAATGAGTGAGTTAACGTTGTGAAGCTGAAATGGATGGGGCTGTTGGTTGCACTCAGTCTATGCAGTGTGCTCTTGCTTTACCGCCGAGAGTCATTGGTTATCTGGCTGCTCGTGACCAAGCAATGTCCGGGCTGTGACCTCAAGGGCAAAAACTTGCTTGGGGCCGAGCTACAAGGCGCAAATCTCCAAGGGGCAAACTTGAGTGACGCCAATCTGAGTGAGGCGAACCTGCAAGGGAGCAACCTGGCGTCAGCGAGCTTAGAGCGGGCAGATTTGAGCTTGAGTAACTTGAGCCATGCCAGTTTAGTAGACGCTAATGTGAGAACCGCCAACCTGAGTGGCGCGAACCTGATCAGCGCGGATTTCCAGGATGCAGAGCTGAGACAGTCAAATTTACTGTTTGCTGACCTTCAGGGAGCCAATCTTGGCAATGTTGATTTGAGGCAGGTGGATCTCCACGGAGCCAACCTTTTGCAGACGGAACTCGTTGGAACGGTGCTACCAACGCCGAAGGTTCAGACCGATAACCCTCACCAGACCTTAGACTTCAAGGTAAAGCGTTAAGAAACCTGGTTTCTGCCAGTGAAGCCAACAAAACCTCAATGCTTCGGGATAGAAACCCGGTTTCTGCTCAGCTCAAACTGCTTCAGACGTTCCATCCAACTAAAGGTGAATTTGGCTCAAGATCATCCGTAGACGATCGTAGTCGTCTTTGAGCAGCAAGCTGAGCGATCGCCCTGCTTGCACTAACCAGGCGCGATCGGCTTGCCGCAGTTGGTAAATCTCGCGAATGGTCGCGGCAGCTAGCGCATCGACAGGGGCACCAGGCATTTGCAGTAGAGTGCGCAGGAAGTCTAAGGTCTCGCTAAAGTGAAGAATTTCAGCCACTTCGCAAACATAGACCGCTTGATGAATTTGCGGTGGGCGTGGCGGCAAATGCTGATAAACGGTGGCATTCTCCGTAGAACGAGCATTCCCCATACTCAAGGGAGGACAATAACCGACGATCGCCGCCCGAAACTCCGTCTTCAGCATGGCAAAGATTTGGGGCTGCTGCTCACGCAAGTCTTGTAGCGAGAGCCCTAACGCCCGCGCCCGATGAACGGAGTCGATCGGGCTAGTGGTGGCATGATAAACCACGGCATAAATCTGATTGCCAGATTCTTCATCGACTGATTTAACCCAACTGCCAAACGGCGGCATTACCGGAAAACTTAAGTTTTCCGGCTCTAAGCACTGTGCCAGAAACTCAGTCGTTGCCGTCTCAATGACCTCAGCAATGTGATTGGGAGGACGATTCTGAGCCGCAAATTGAGGGAGAGGAAGACGCATAGAGAGTGCTGAGTGTTGAGTGCTAAGTGTTGAGTTGTCTTTAATTCATAACTCAAAACTCCCAACTCAAACCTTTCATCGCCTCACTTGCCTTTTTTCTTGCCAGCCGTAACATCAACTTCTTCTAGTTCTGCTAAGCGAAAGGTGACCAGTTTATCCCAGTTGCCGCCTTCAAACAGGACAGCAGCTTTACCGTCAGAGACTCGCTGGACTAAGCCCTGAAAAGCATAGTATGTATCTTCTGCATTGACGACCTTAACGGCTGAACCTGGCAAAATCATAGTTTTTCACGATGTGACAGTTATTAATAGATTAAAGGATAGAGACCAAAAGAAAGGCTTAAGGATGAGAGCTAACCACTAGAAATTTCCTATTGATCCTTCACTTCAGACTCTATACTTCCTGCTTCAATCTCTAAAATTCAGGCGCTGACGGAAGTTTGCAACGGATTGTACTAACCCGATCGCAACAAAGTTGGTAATTAAGGCAGAGCGACCGTAACTAATCCAGGGTAGCGGAATGCCCGTTACAGGTGCCAGGCCGATCGTCATACCGACGTTGACAACGACCTGAAAGACCAGCATCGACAGCACGCCGATTGCCAGCAGTGAGCCAAAATTATCACGAGCATTCTGCGCAATGATAATGATGCGCAGACAAATCACCCAAAAGACGAGCAAGACAACAAAGCAACCCACAAAACCCAGTTCTTCGCCAATGGCTGAAAAGATGAAGTCTGTATGCTGCTCTGGAATAAAGTTGAGCTGCGTTTGGGTGCCTTGTGTGAGTCCGCGTCCCCACAGTTCTCCAGCGCCGATCGCAATACGTGATTGGATCAGGTGATAGCCACCCCCTAACGGATCTTTATCTGGGTCGAGAAACAAGATCAGTCGATCCTTCTGATAGTCTTTCAGAAAGCCCCAGGCAATGTGCCCAAGTTCACCTGCAACCAGGTTTAGGACTAGCGCTCCGGCAGCCCCAAACCGATGCCAAGGTAGCGTTCGCCAACCGATAAAACCTGTCAGCGCAATCCAAAGAGCGAGCAAGCCAATAAACCAGGGTGAAAGCCCGATCAAGTTAAAGAAGATGGCCGAAATCAGCGGTGAGACTAGAAGCAACAGCCACCCTGGTTTGGCATCGCCCCAGTAGAGTGCTCCCAGAGTAATCGCACCGAACACCAGCGACGTACCCAGGTCGGGTTGCACAAAGACGAGCGCCCATGGGACAGCCGTAATTGCCAGTGCTCGCACTAAAACCGGCAGTGTGGAAGCAGGGCGATCGCTCAGAATGGCTGCCAAGGTCACAATGATCCCTAGCTTGGCGAACTCGGATGGCTGTATGTTGAAGCCCCCAATCGTAATCCAGCGCTGTGCCCCCAGCGCAGATGTTCCCAGGAAGATGACCGCCAGCAGCGAAAGATTGGTCAACCCATAGATCAGCCAGCGAGACTGCATCAGGTTGTCGTACCGTGATCGGGCGATCGCCAGCGAGATGACAAACCCGATCGCGCCAATAATCCAGTGCTGATACCAATCTGTCCAACCTTGATTGAGTTCCGTGCTGCGAATAATCAAGCCCCCAAAGGCGGTGAGCCCCACAGTCAGAACAAACAGCAACCAGTCAGTATGCTGCCAGGGCTGCACCAACGATTTCCAGCGAATGCGACGAGGGAATTTTTGCAACATGTTTGGGGAGAATGGAGACGGACAGGCGGTAATGGTTTAAGGAGATTGATTCCATTCGTAGGAACGTCCCTACAGATACCTACGCTAAGGCAGCGACTGAAACTCTGCCTGCAATACGTTCTGCGATCGCCGTTAACGCCTTGGCTGACGCCGACTCTGGAGCTGCCAGCACGATAGGAATACCGCGATCGCCCCCTTCACGCAGCGAAATTTCAAGCGGAATGCAACCCAGTAGAGGCACCTGTAGTTCTTGTGCGGTTTTTTCGCCGCCAGCAGAGCCAAAAATGTCGTACTGCTTCTCTGGCATGTCGGGTGGGATGAAATAGCTCATATTCTCGACAATGCCCAGGACAGGCACGCCCAGCTGTTGGAACATTTTTAAGCCCCGACGAGAATCGAGCAACGCGACGCTTTGAGGTGTGGTGACAATCACCGCTCCTGCCATCGGCACGGCTTGAGCCAGGGTAAGCTGAGCATCACCCGTACCCGGTGGCATATCGACGATTAAGTAATCTAAATCGCCCCACTGCACCTGATACAGAAACTGACGAATCACTCCATTGAGCATGGGCCCGCGCCAAATGACAGGCTGATCTTTGTCAATCAGAAAGCCCATCGAAACCAGTTTAACGCCGTGGTTGAACGCAGGCTCTAGCACTTCTTGCGCCCCTGACTGCCGCACGGTGACTTTAGCACCTTCTAGTCCGAGCATCATGGGCGCATTAGGGCCATAAATATCGGCGTCGATCAGCCCGACCTTAGCACCAGCCTGTGCCAAGGCGACTGCCACATTCACAGCAACGGTACTTTTGCCGACGCCCCCCTTGCCGCTAGAAATTGCCAGAATATTTTTGACGCCATCAATACCAGTACGATCGGGCAAGGCTTTCTGAGTGGGAGTTTCAGCCGTTACGTCAACGCTCACCGTTTTAACGTCTGGCAGTGTTTTCACCGCTCGTTCACATTCATCAACAATAAATTGGCGGAGTGGGCAAGCGGGTGTGGTGAGCACCAGGGTGAAGCTAACGTTACCATCGGCGATCGCGACGTTGCGGATCATATTCAAGTCCACCAAGCTTTTGTTCAGCTCGGGGTCTTGTACCGGTTTGAGCACTTCAAGGACAGAACTTGTATCAAGGCGATTGGGCATAGTTAACCCTGACTCCAGTGCGAAAAATCGATCGGCATGTGTAACGATCTTACCGTTAAGCGATCGCACCACTATTATGAGCAAGGTTTGCGGCTAGAAATCAAGGCAACGTTGCTTTGCCGGCTTCAAGGTTCCAGGGACGGCTTGCAGTGCTGCTTGTTCTGCCGCGCGCACAAGATCCGAGGCCACTCGCGCTGCATAGGGACGAATAAACGACCAGACGAGCGGGGAGAGCCAGCCTTTCAGCGTCACAGAGTAGGAAACGCAGGTACCACACACAGTCGATTTGACCTGATACGTCACCTGTTCTTCCAAACCCGGTAGCACAAGAATGCGGACGCTAAGCAGTTCACCCGGTCGCACACGCTCGACAAAGATTTGAATGGGAATCGGACTCATGCGCGTGGCTGCCTGATAAATGAGCCCTGGCTTGGCGACCAATCCGTTTGGAACATTTGTGCTGATAATAATTGGGTGCCAAGAGACATCCGTCAAATCGACAATCTTGCGCCACAGATCATCTACGGAGGCAGAACTCAGCGCCTGATACGTTCTGGCTAAGGAGCCTGGAAACCAGTGCTGTTTACAACGTATAAATCTGGGCAAAAAGCCAAACATGGCGCGATCGCTCCTATAGCGAACCTTACTTAGACTACCGATACAACACTTGTTAAGTAGCTCACATCTGTCTACGGACTATTTATAGCCTACCGCTCTCTCGCACACTCGGATAGACCCTCTAAAGGAACCACCTCTCTGTCAATGATTACCGCTTGGGTGCTGCTAAACGTCGGCTCGAATGGTAAATGAGTAGTCGCCGCCAGGCTCTAATTGGTAATCACGTTGCTCTAGAAAGCGACCCAATGGCTCTTTGATCAGCGATCGACCAAGGGATGGTTCTACAGACAATTCGCCGCGCTGAAAGCACCATTGAAATTGCCATTCAAATTGATTGGCTCTTACTTCGCCCTCAAGCTTGCCCTGCTGCCAGGACTGGCGAAGAATGCGAACATGTGCAGTAGTTTCAGGTAAGCGGCGACCCACGATGATAGGTATTGAATAAAAAGTACATCGTTACAGAGAACAGAGACTCGTTAACGTTCGTGAGTTAGCTTCACTTGCTTCCCAACCGTGTAATCAACTGAGCAACATTTTCAGCTTGAGTTTTAGCTGTCTCAGCTTGAGTTTTGGCTGTCTCAGCTTGAGTTTTGGCTATCTCAGCTTGTTGTCGAGTAGTCTCTTTGATTTCACCAAGACCCAGATTGAGGGCAGTAATCGATTCCGACAGCTTACCAATTTGGTCTGCAATGGCGTCAATTTTGAGGCCAAATGCGTCGATGGTTGTGCCAAAAGTGCCAAGCAACTGGTTCTGTTGTTTATTTGACTGTACCAGTTCAGCATTTGACTGCACCAGTTCAGCAGTCGCCTGTACCAGGGTCGTCAGCAAGTCTTGATTGTTTGGCGAAGAATATCCAGTCATGGAGGGTTGATAGGACTTTACAAAAGACTTAAGTGGCATCTTAGCCTACTTTGCGATCGGCAGTTGAGACACCCTGCTACCGAATCCTCAGCTTGACACTAGCAAGCCCAACCTTCAGTATCCAAACGTTCAGACTCACAATCAACCTACTCAGAGATTGCTTGCCCTACAGTGCGGCTGTTGTACAGACTCATAGCTTTCTCCACCCCTTGCTTGAGGCTGAGCTCTACAGCGCCAACGACAACATGTAAGACCTCTGCCATAACCTCAGATTCCTTTGGTGAGAAGCGCCCCAATACATGGCCGATCGCGTCGCCCCGCCGATCGACATCTTTGGCACTACCAATACCAATCCGCAGGCGAGGAAACGCTTGGGTGCCGAGGTGCGCGATCGCCGATTTCATGCCATTCTGACCACCCGCAGACCCCGACAAGCGTAACCGCAGTTTACCTACGGGTAGATCCATGTCGTCGTAAATCACCAGCACCGACTCTGGCGGCAGCTTATACCAATCAGTGACCGCTCGAATGGCTTGCCCAGAGTTGTTCATGTAGGTGGTGGGCTTCAGCAAGCGGATCTTCGCTCGCGCTGCAACGCCCTCGCCAAAGATGCCCTGAAATTTACGATTCTCTGCCAGACTGATCTGCCAGGTTTTCGCCAAAGCATCGATCGCATCAAAGCCGATGTTATGTCGGGTGCGATCGTACTTTGCACCCGGATTGCCCAAACCTACGATGAGCTGGGGTATGACGGGTAATGCAGTAGTCGCCTCTGTCATGCGTTCAGTCCAGGCAGATTCAATGCAAACAAAGACTAGTTAGATTAGCTAACTTCGCTGGGTGTGGCAACTTCCTTCTCAGCCTCAGCAACGCTTTCGTCGATCGGCGCTGTCTCTTCATCGATCGGAGTTGTCTCAGAAGCAGGCGATAGCGTTGGCTGAAAGGGTGTTTCTAGCGTTGCTTCCATCGGCGCTTTCACCGCTTGCTCAATCTGCTCTGCTTCGCGCTTAAACTCTGCTTCAAATTCCTTTGACGCGTCCTGGAATCCGCGAATGGCTTTACCGACACTGCGACCAATTTCTGGCAATTTCTTGGGCCCAAACACAAGCAGAGCCAAAACCATAATCACTGCCATTTCTGGCAAGCCAATTCCAAAAATATTCACCGTATCGCCTCCTGCAACCGCTTCGCTGGACTATGAGCTGTAGATGTGAGCACCTTAAGAGCCTGAACTTTAGACTTTAAACTGACTGTTTTTAGACGCAGACCCCACGCTGCCATCAAAGAACTGTTATCAAAGAATAGCGCCTTCTTTCAGTCCACAGTTCTTAGTCTATCGCCCACCGTCTTTTGTTTAACCAGAGTCTTGCTGCTCACTTAGTATAAAGCGGCATAAAAAATCCCGGTCAAGCCGGGAAGCCGAATGGTCGTTCGGATTGGTCAGCCGAGCGCTTTTAGCCGCCTAGAGCCGTCCAATCAACATCGACATCGTTCAGCAGGAGTGAGGAGTTGTAGATCTGCAAGATGATAAGCAGGAATACCAAAAAGAGCAACATAAAAACACCCATCAACGTTGTGGTGCCCCAGCCGGGAACAACCTTACCGTATTCAGAGTTCAGGGGTTTAAGAACGTCTCCTAACCGAGTCCGCTGTGCCATGAGTCACCTATATAGCTCGACAGAACATGTATATTGTTTGTAACATTATATGGCAACGCACTCATAATTTTTCTCGCATATGGAACCCGCAACAGCTCTTAATATTTCGATCTGCGCCACGTTGGTCGGCCTGACGGCATATGCCATCTACACGGCGTTTGGGCCACCATCGAAGGCGCTGGATGACCCCTTTGAGGATCACGAAGATTAGGAGCTCTTAGCTATCAGCTATCAGCTTGTTGCAGTCATTCAAGACTTAAGCTTCGGATTGAGAATTTGGCTGACCGCTGACTGCTGACTGCTAACTCTAAAGCTGGCGATTTCCCAGGGGCGAACTGTAGCGGTTTGCCCCTTAGTCGTTTGTAGGTCTGTCGATCGCTCCAGCAAATCAACCCGTTCTCCTAACTCCAAACCTAGATCACTGTGGAATGTTAGCTGTGCGTCTTCACCATGGCACTCGTAGCAACGCAGAATCCATTCATCGGGCGAGTCTTCTGACTGCTTGAATGCCATTAGCACGAGATTGTCAGCTCCCAGGTCTAGAAGCGATGCTGTGGGTGGCAGGGTTTGAGGGCGATCGTCTCCGTTAGCAGGAATGACCTGTGCCATGAGCGGCATGTTTAACTCATAGCCATGCTTGACGCTTTGAGCGGCTTTCCAGTCTCCTGCGTGGGGATAGAGGGCATAGGTGAAGAAGTGCTGCCCTTTGTCTGCGTCTGGATCGGGCCATTCGGCACCGCGCAGTAGGGTGAGAAGGAGTTGGTTGGGTTTCACGTCGTAACCGTATTTGCAGTCGTTGAGTAAGCTCACGCCGTAGTTGCCGTCGCTGAGATCTGCCCAGTGCATGGCGGGAACTTCCCACTGGGCTTTTTCAGCCTCAGTCTCCGGCTTCGTGGTTCGCTGAATTACTCCGCAGGGAATCTCATACGTTGCGTAGTCTGCTTCTAGATTCAGCGGAAACGAAACCTTGACTAAGGTGTGCCGCTCTTGCCAATCGACTCTCGTCTGCATCTTGAGCATCTTTGCACCTTGCTGCAAGCTGTAAGTCTGACGAAAAGTAGACTGACCAATTGTGCGATCAACCTGAACACAGCGCTCTAGCGTACCCATCACCTGTGGTATTGCGGAAATGTGGATAAGTTCAGCAGGAGGGAGAGGAAATTGGGCATAGTTTGGGTCAATATTCCAGGCATCCCAATACTGCCCACTGTCCTTAAAGGCTTGCAGTTGATTACCTGGTCCGTTAAGTACTTCACGCTGCTGCACTTTATCCAGCACGCTCGATAAGTCTCCGGTTTCCGGGTTAATGGTAACTCGCAAAAACTCATTTTCGAGGACAAAGGACTCGGTGACTGATGGCACATTTTGAACAGACTGATTGTGGGGATAGAGCCAGAAGGAGCGGTAGCCAATGGCAGGAATGTTTTCTGCGAGGAAAGATACGAGGCATGCTTTCGGCTGTGACGTGGTTGGGACATTGGTTGACAAGCAAGACTGCAAATTGATTGGCTGTCCCTCTAGATCGGAAACTTGCCAGTTCAACTCCTCGTCTTGCTGTGATTGCATCGGTTGCTGCTGCGCTACAACTGTGACGATCTCTGATCGCTCCCAAGTCAGCGAGTTAAATACCATCACCGTTTGCGCCTGTGGGTGCGGTGGTGGCGGTAGAAGCATGCACTGTCCGATCGCCTCCAGTGCCCCCCGCGCCAAAAAAATTGCATCTGCAAACACTTGATTCCATGCATCATTTGCATCTACAAAAACTGATGCAACGGACGAACCGGGTAAAATGTCGTGAAATTGATTGAATAAAACTTGTTTCCATGCTGCTTCTAGCTGCACCTTGGGGTAGGGAACGCTGGCAACTAACGTAGCGAATGAAGTTAGTAGCTCTGCACGGTATAAAAGGGTTTCAGCTCGACGATTATCACGCTTCTGATCGGCGTGGGTAGTGTAGCAGCCGCGATGGAATTCGAGGTAGAGGTCGGAGTGCCAGGAGGGGAGGGTTGGGGGGGTCTGGTGTGTGGGGTCGGGTGTGGGGGGCAGAGGAGGCAGGGGGGGCAGAGGGGGAAAGAGTTTCGCATTCTGAGGTTCACTCACGATGCTTTGAGATTCGGCGTTGATGTTCTGGGGTTCAGCGCTGATGCTCAGAGGTTCGTCGTTGATGCTCAGAGGTTCATGGCTGATACTTTTAGCTTTGTCGCTGATACTTTTAGTTTCGTCGTTGATGCTTTGAGGTTCACGCTCGAATGTTTGAGGTTCACGCTCGAATGTTTGAGGTAAGTCGTTGATGGTCTGAGGTTCAGCGTTGAATGTTTGAGGTTCGTTCGTGATGTTCTGAGGTTCATTCACGATGTTTGACACATCAGCGGAGACGCTTGAAGCTGCGTCAGGCGTGTAATTTGCTTCGAGGTCTTGCAGATAGTCGAGGGCGGTGGAGAATTCTAGCTGAGGGAAGAAGGGTGACTGCTGCCAGCGGCGGGCGATTTCGAGCATATCGCGGGTAGGACCACCGCCATGATCGCCCACTCCAGGGAGCCAGAGGACATCGGGAATGCCGGTTTTGGTTTCCCAGTCGCAGGCATAGGTTGCCATTTTGATGGGGTCAATGCCTTCGCCGATCGGTGCTGACATGAGGCTGAAGATCTCAGTGCGATCGGGAGCCTGCCACTTAAAGACTTCGTAGGGGAACTTGGTGGTATCGTTCCAGCGCAGTTTTTGGGTGACGAAGTAATCCATGCCGCCCTGCTTGAGGATCTGCGGTAGCTGCCAGGTGAAACCAAAGCTATCGGGCAACCATGCCATACGGTTGATGCTGCCAAACTTCTCCTGAAAGTAGCGCTGACCGTACAGCACCTGCCGCACCATTGACTCGCCGCTGATGATATTTAACTCTGGCTCGATCCACAGTCCGCCCACAAGTTCCCACCATCCGGCGGCGATCGCCTGTCGGATCTGCTCGAACAGTGCCGGACGGTTTTGCTCCATCCAGGCGTAGAGCGCAGGTGTGGAGTGGCAGAAGATGAGTTCGGGGAAGTCTTTTTGAAGGTTCAGGGCAGACTCAAAGGTGCGTTCGGCAGCCTTCCAGGTTTCATCGACTGTCCAGAGCCATGCCATGTCGAGGTGGGCGTGTCCGAGAAGGCGAATGCGGCGCTGTTTGAGGAGGGGAGAGAGGGGGAGGAGGCGATCGCGGAGGTGGGTGAGGGTGTGGGTGAAGGGGAGGAGGGAGTGGGGAGTGGGGAGTGGGGAGTGGGGAGTGGGGGGAGCAAGGGAAAGGAGAATGCTTGACCAGTCGATCGCGGTGACGGCTTCAGTGAGGAAAGCCAGTTTTTCGGGGGCGAAGGTTTGGAGGTAGAGGCGGAGGATGTCGAGTTCGTCGGCGATGAAGCTGGGTTCGGGGATGTCGTTGGAGGATTCGTAATGGCAGACCGATCGCACGAGTGCACCATCATCGTGTCCGGGGCTGACAAGACGAAGTGCGATCGCGAAGGTGCCTCCGGTTGTGACGGCTTCGCTGAGCAAGATGCGGGTGACGCAGTCAAACAGATCGCCTGCTTGCACTAAGGCACCGTTAACAAAGATTTGGGTGTCGATCGCCCACCAAGTCAGGGCTAGTCGCAGGGTCATTCCTGCCAGTGGATAGCCTGCGAGGTCGTGGGGTACGGTGATGAGTTGACCGAGCCAGCGGACGTGTTTGCCTTTTGCCCAGGCGATGTGATCTTTCTCGTTGAGGGGCGCGATCGGCCAATCCTGCCAGGTGTCGGGTTGGGTTGCCTGGGCGATCGACAGATCCTCATCGCAGTAACGCCAACCTTCCTGAATGCTGGTTTGAGTCAGGCTGCGAAGGCGCGTAATCGCTTCCGAAAGCTGATCGGCTGGGGCTGAAACGGGATTGCTCACCACTATCATCGATTCCACTGACTGCACATACATAATAGATGTAGACAGAGTTCAGCGATGCAGGTCTAGAACATGGTGACAACTCCAACAATCTCTACCGCGATCGAGGAAGAAGACTTTGATGCGTCTGCTTTACCGCTCGATCGCTATGACGAAGTTCCAGAAGGCATGGAGGAGGTTGATGGGGAGCTAGTTGAGAAAACAGGTATGACGATCGAGCATGGGACGACTCAGACAAATCTTGCTAGCGAATGGAAATATTACGTTCGCTCTAGCAACCAGGGCGGCAAAGCCATGACAGAGGTTGTTTGTCAAACTGAAAAACAGAAGCGTCGCCCCGATGTTGCTTATCTTTCTGCTGAACTGATTGAACAATTTGGTCAACCAAGTGTCTTTCCTCAAAGCTTTCCACTCATTGGCGAAGTTGCTTCACCCAAAGATAGCGCAGAGGAATTGTTTGCAAAAGCCAGAGAGTATTTAGCATCGGGCTGTCAGGAGGTCTGGTTACTGTTCCCTGAGAATGCGATCGTCATCATTATTACGTCCGAGAAGTCGTTGATCTTCACCGAAGCTGAAACCGTGAATACTCAAACTGTTCTGCAAGGCTTCAGCATTCCAGTTGCAGAGTTGTTTGCTTAATTGAAAGCTTTCACCACTCTCAACACCGCCCTGCAATGAATTGCGGGCTAACAGAACGAAGTCCGTTCAAACGGACTAAGATACTCAACAGACAACCATTTCAACCCATTACCCTACGGGAAGGCAAAGCCTACAATGGGTTTTAGCCATTAGCCCTGAATTGATTCAAGGGCGGGGTATCGCGAAAGTGCAGGGTTTGAGTGAACTAACGCCTTCAGTTCAGAGTGATATTATCAAGCGTGTACTCCGTCTGTAACAAAGCACCGCTATGGGAGTCATCGTACTCATCCTGATGATTGTTCTGTCGATCGTCATGGTCATCTTCGGCGTTCAAAATCCCCAGCCAGTCAATGTCCGATTTTTTGCTATCGAAAGCGGTAACATCTCGCTGTCACTGGTCATTGTGGTGTCTGCTCTCATTGGCGCAGCGTTGATTGGGCTACTCAGCCTGTGGGACAGTGCGCGACGCGGCATCCGTACTATGCGGACGAATAAGCAACTGACTGGTTTGGAGCAACGAAACAGTGAGTTAGAACGCCTGAAGGCATCACTTGAGCAAGAAAATGTTGCCTTAAAAGAGCGCAATGCCCAGTTGGAGAATGTGAAACAAACGGTTGAAGTCAAGGCGATCGACTCAGACGGCCTGATTAGCGATCGCTAACAGTCTGCGCCATTTCCTTCCGTAACTCCAGATAGCGATGCAGATACTCTGAGATGATGCCGTGCAGCAGGAGATTACGTGCAGCCCCAAACGGACTTTCGGGAGCCAGCGGGTGACGGTTGGTGATGACGTGGTTCCAGTTGTAGTCGCCTGTGAGCGCACTGATGTAGCAGCCAAAGTTTTCGTCGAATTCCAGGGACAAAACTGCCCGTTCAAATTCATCGCTGGTGAGGCAGAGCGAATAGAAGACTTTGAAAAGTTCGATCGCCGACTCCAGATCCAATATCCGCAACCAGCGTCGCTTTTTGAAATCGATATCTACCTGTACTGATTTGATGCTGTCAAAATTCAATCCCCGTTCTTTCACCGGCTCGATCCAGTGAGGCTTTTCGCGCTGTGCTTTGCTGTAATCCAGCACAAAGTTGTAGAGAATCAGGTCGTGTTCAAGAAAGGCGTTCTCTGCCAGATTGCCGACGGTGCGGGGATACAGTTGGGATTTCTCGATCGCTGGATCAGGACCGTTATCAATCAAGAAGTTGACGATATTGGAACCAAGGCAAATGTGCCGCACAATCAGATAACATGCTTCCGGCGACACGAAGGTGTTGAGAAACCAAGCTGCCGATTGATGCATCAGCGTATAGTTGCTGAACTGAAAGGGCAACAGCCGCTTCACCGTCATAATGATCGCCAGCAGTAGATTCGCAATCAAGGCGATCGGCACCAACAGATAACTGCGCGTCCAGTTTCGCAAGTCGCGAATCATATAACCCTTTGAAATCGGGTCTACCGGAATCGCCTGATCCACATACAGCGCATCCCAGGCATTAGGATTGCGGCGATCGTGTGGTTCTGGGATGTATGGTTGGGCGGTTGGCGAAGAGATGGCGGTGTCTAACTCTTGTGAGATCAGTTCAGCTTGGCTCATGGCGATCAACAGGTTGACGATGGAACGTTGAGTTTGATCTGGGTGTTGTCAGTGGTGCAGAGAGCAAAGAGGTGAGAATTTCTCTGCGTCTCTGCGATGGTTACATTACTGGATTTCTTCTAGTTGCAGTCGGTAGAGTCGAGCAGTCACTCGTGCGGTTTTAAGGATGCGATCGGCAATGTCTTGTGTCATCCATTCGGCATTAATCAATTCATTCAGCTTGCCCAGATGTGCTTCGTCATTTGCGCCGTGATAGCCCAAAAACGACACCTGTTCATCCTTTAGACCCAGCGTTGTCTTAATTTGCGCTGCCCATTGTCCCGCCAGATTGTTGCCCAGTCCTTCAATAATAAACATGCTCCCCAGCAGGTCTACCGGATTTTCGCGCGAGGCTTGATGGAAAATAAATGCGGACAGTGCTTCACTGCCAATGTTTTTCTCCGCATTGACAATCTCTTCCAGCGCACCACCAACAGAAACATAATTGCGCTCCAGCATTTGATAATCGCGGTGTTCATCTTGAGCATGACCAATGAAGGTCGATCGCAGCCGAAAGTCCGTCATATTCGACGCAGCCCGCGCAATCCACCGTGCCCCTTCCACCACTTGCGGACGCAGATTTCGCAGCATCGCCCTGTAGTCGTCTACCGTAAACTCACCACGATGTAATTTGCGGACAATGGGGACGGAACGAATCTCGCGTTCAAACTCTAGCCAAATGAGCGCGAGTTGACGGAGGAGGTAAGCAGAGACAGGTTCTTCAGGTGTAGGGAAAGAGTTTTGAGTAGCGCTTTGCGCCGCTGATTCCGTTGGACACGCTTCGCGTTTCTTGGATGCCAGAGGCTCTACGCTAGAGAGTTTTGAGTTTTGAGTTTTGCTTTGCATTGCTACGTTAGAGCGCTCTATGGTTTGAGTTAATGCTGGTTCCTCAACGGCTGATGGCTGATGGCTGACGGCTGATGGCTGACTTCCCACCACGCTCAACATCATATAAGCCGTTGTAAACCGTCCACTTTCGGGCACGAAGCAAAAGATTTTTTGACCCGGTTGGAGTTTGCCAGAGTGAAATAATTCTTCCAGCATTAAATAGATGGAGGCACAACCTGTATTACCGCGTGTGTAGAGGTTCGTGAACCATTTTGATTCGGGAATCATGCAGTTTGCTTTTTCCAGCAGTTCCACAATTTGTCCCCTAAAAAAGTGAGACGAGTAGTGACACAACAGCCAATCAATATCATCCGGTTGCACACGACCCCGTTCGATTAATTTCAGCCAACCTTCCACACCCAGCTTAATAACGTTGTCCAACAAGCGAATGTTTTGCCGTAGGTTTATGGCACCTGATTGCGCTGCTTCCATGTAGGACGGATAATCCATCCAGCTTTTTTGCGCCGTTTCATCTTCCGTGCCAGCATACATACAAACGGGATAAGCATTGGCGTGAGAAATGAGTTCAATCCATTCAATTTTCAGACTGATTCCTGAAGCATTTGGATGGTCTTGAACAAGAAAGGCACCAGCACCATCGGAGAGCATCCAGCGCAGAAATTCGGTGTCAAAACCAAGTGGTTTTCCTGCTTTTACGCCTGCTTCTGCTTCAAAATGAGTGTGTTTAAACAAACGTGATGGCAGTTCAGATGCAACGGCGATCGCTGCTCTTTTTTCACCCAATTTCACCTGCGATGCAGCATATTTGAGTGCTGCCACTCCTGCACAACACACCCCTTGATTGGAGGTCACTTCGATCGGTGACAATTCCGATAATTCTCCATGTACCATGCTGCCAAAACCAGGAACGAGCAAATCTGACCAACTGGTAGCAGCGGCGAGAAGGTCGATCGCGCCCGGTTCTAAATTAGCCTTGGCGATCGCATCCCGAATGGCGATCGCCGCCATCTGGCTGTTGCTATACGTGGGCTGCTGCTGCCGATCGATCGCATAATAGCGCTGCTGAATACCGTTACTTTTGAGAATGCGATGTTTAACTTTAGAAGGGCGACCGTTCACCTTTCCTAAATAGTCTTCCATCTCGTCATTCGTGATCGGATTTCCAGGCAAAAACTTGCCGATGCTGTTAATGAATACACCGTACATATGTGACTCGTTTTTTGAAAAGGTAAATTTTGAGGGCATTATTGCCCTAACCCAAACACTCAGACATTAACACTCTGAGTCTGAAGCACTCATTCGTTGCCTTCATCCTCGACAAATCTGATCGCTTGGAACTTTTTGTAAGTTAATTAATCAAGTAATCTGTCGAAGATTCCTGAAATGTGTTTAAGGAAAAAATACGCTCCACCATAAAGCCTAAAGATTGGCTTCGCAGCTTTCTAAAACATCTAAATCAACCACAAGCTCGATAGATTGACTCTAGTAATTTTGCGTAGAGCTTGACATGAATTTGTGACAGTTTGATCCACTGTCACAAATTTGACGGTTTCGCGATTGATTTAGCACAGACTAATCATAAAGCTCAATCAAAACCAGATAATGGACACGATCGATACGCTTAGTTTGCCCATTGAACCACTGCAACGATCGCTTACCTTGCGGCAAGGACTCGACCGTTACTATGAGGCAAATCCTGATTTTGTGCGTGATCAAGATCTCTGGGTTGGCATCATGCGCATTCCCTGGTGCGATATGCAGCGACACGACATCATGCACGTCGTCACGGGCTACAGCACGGCATTGGAACAAGAACTCCAACTCATCGGCTTTCTGCTCACATCCCTCACCTGGAAACGTCCCTGGTACTACTACGCGCAGAGCTTTGTCGTGTTTCTAGAGCTTCTGTGGCAGTCCATCCAGGGCAAAGCGTGGGGTGGGATCTATCACAATCCTGTGCAGGTTTGCCGACTGTACCTCAAGGGCGTTAAGCAAGGCTTGACGGTACATCAAAAGATCAATGCCGCGATCGATCCGTCTACGGTGCTCGATCTCGACCTGGCATCACTGCGATCGGAATACGGCATTCAAAACGCAGGCGCATGGGATTGAAGCGGAGGGAGGCAGGAGACAGGAGTGATGCCGCAAGCCGTTAGAAAATACAGCTCGAAAGCGTGTTTGCCAGCACTTGAACAATGTGAGCAAACGTACTATTTTGTCTCAATAGTTTCTTATGAGACAAAAGGCTAATGAGGGCTAAAAATGTTCAAATTCAAACCAAACCGAATTACGGCATTGATGCGCCTGGTCTAGTGCGCTTCTTTTTTACTGCTGGTGCAGTGGCACTCGCAATCTTTCTTGTGGTGCTGTTTTCATCGCTATGGGGGCAAATTCCCAAAATAGTCGTCGGTACACTCTTGGGTATTGCAGCTACCTACTTGCTTGGCATGGGTTGCTTCATGCTGTATGGCAGTAAGGTCATGAAGTTAAAAGACAGAGATAACCTACTGAATCTTGTGCCGTGGTCAGGTCGTGAGCTTGTGCTCGATGTCGGTTGTGGACGAGGTTTAATGCTAGTTGGGGCTGCAAAGCGGCTTACTACTGGCAAGGCGATCGGTATCGACCTGTGGCAACAGCACGATCAAGCCAACAATAGTGCTGCGGCTGCGCTATCAAATGCTGCAACTGAAGGGGTTACAGAGCGTGTTGAAGTCAAAACAGCCGATATGCGTCAGTTGCCTTTTTCAGAAAACTACTTTGATGTGGTGCTCTCAAGTTGGGCGGTTCATAACATAGAAGCCGAAACCGATCGCAAAACAGCACTCGATGAAATTGTCAGAGTCCTCAAACCAAATGGCATGGTCGTTCTGTCAGACATCATCTATCAAGCTGAATATGCACACTATTTTGAGCGTCATGGCATGACGAACGTTCAGCGTCATAACAATGCAATCCGAGATTTAGTGCTTAAAGCCGTCACGTTTGGTAGTTTCGCGCCATCTGCTGTCTCCGCTTGCAAAAGTGCCTAACAATTTTCTCAGAGCAGACTGCCGGAAGTCAGTGGTGCTGAATTCGAGGTTGTTTACAGCCGCTCAAGAAAACTTTAGAAGTCGGGTCAAGAAGGCAGGGGAAGCAGATTTCACTCAAAACGCTTTCCCTCTCATTCCCCTCTCCCCTCACTCCTCTCCCCTCACCTCCCATTAGAGGTTAAAAAAACGGAGTATATTGACGAGTATGTAGGCTTGGCAGGAGTGACTCTAGATGTGCGGAATTGTTGGCTATATTGGCACCCAGGCAGCAAGCGGTATTTTGCTTGAAGGGCTGCGGAAGCTGGAATATCGCGGGTATGACTCTGCGGGCATTGCCACTGTGCTGGAAGGCGAGATCCACTGCGTCCGCGCCAAAGGTAAGCTGCACAACCTGGAAGAAAAGCTGGCAGGTGAAGAAAACCCGGCACGCATCGGCATTGCTCATACTCGCTGGGCAACCCATGGCAAGCCTGAAGAATACAACGCTCATCCCCATACAGACACCGCCAATCGCATCGCGGTGATCCAAAACGGCATCATCGAAAACTATCGTGACCTGCGCGAAGCATTAAAGGCTCGTGGCGTGGCGTTTCGCTCCGATACGGATACTGAGGTTATTCCCCATCTAATTGCCGAAGCATTAGCAGAACTGAGGAATCAGGAGTCCAGCCCTACTCCCTACTCTCCACTCCCTACTCCCTTTCTCGAAGCGGTTCGTCTGGTCGTCAATCGCCTCGAAGGTGCCTTTGCGATCGCTGTCATTTCTGCCGATTACCCCGATGAACTCATCGTGGCGCGGCAGCAAGCCCCTGTGGTCATTGGCTTTGGGCAGGGTGAGTTTTACTGTGCCTCGGATACGCCTGCGATCGTCCCTTACACGCGTGCAGTGCTGACCCTGGACAACGGCGAACTGGCGCGGATGACACCGTTGGGAGTGGAAGTCTACAGCTTTGAGGGACAGCGCCTGAAGAAAACGCCCCGGACGCTGAACTGGAACCCGGTGATGGTGGAAAAGCAGGGTTTCAAACACTTCATGCTCAAGGAAATCTACGAGCAGCCCGGAGTCGTGCGATCGTGCCTGGAAGCTTATATCGACACCCATTGGACAGCCGCCGACCACACCCATTCGCCCATTCGTTTGAATTTGCCTGCTGACCTGTACGCCGATTTGCAACACATTCAAATTGTGGCGTGTGGCACCAGTTGGCATGCGGGTCTGGTTGGGAAGTATTTGCTGGAGCAATTGGCTGGCATTCCCACTTCTGTGCAGTATGCGTCTGAGTTTCGTTATGCGCCGTCACCGCTGACGCCTCATACCCTCACCATTGGCGTGACACAATCGGGCGAAACGGCTGATACGCTGGCAGCGCTGGCGATGGAGAAGCAGCGCCGATCGGGGCACTCAGCCGAATTTCAGGCACGGCTATTAGGCATTACCAATCGTCCAGAGAGTTCATTAGGGGATCTGGTGCCCCACATTATTGATACGCACGCAGGGATTGAAATTGGCGTCGCGGCAACGAAAACCTTTGTCGCGCAGTTGATGGCGTTTTACTGTCTGGCGATCGACCTGGCACACCATCGTCAGGTCATTGCGCCCACTCAGCTTGAACAACTGCTAGAAGGTTTACAACAACTCCCCGCCCAAATTGAAGTGGTGCTGGAAAGCCAGGAGCGCTATATTGAGCAACTCGCTCACGATTTTGCCGAAACGCAAGATTTCATCTTTTTGGGACGCGGCATTAATTTCCCGATCGCCCTTGAAGGTGCACTCAAACTGAAGGAAATCAGCTACATCCATGCGGAAGGCTACCCCGCTGGCGAGATGAAGCACGGACCGATCGCGCTGTTGGATGCGAAGGTGCCTGTGGTCGCGATCGCCATGCCAGGAACGGTCTTTGAAAAAGTGCTCTCCAACGCCCAGGAAGCCAAAGCCCGCGATGCGCGTTTAATCGGAGTCACGCCGATGGATGAACACGAAGCGGCGGAAACCTTCGATACGTTGATTCCGGTGCCCCATGTGGATGAGATTCTGTCGCCGATCGTCACGGTAATTCCCCTGCAACTGCTGGCGTATCACATTGCGGCACGCAGAGGCTTGGATGTCGATCAGCCTCGTAACCTTGCAAAGTCGGTAACTGTGGAATAGGTCTGACGTATGCAACTAGCAGATCTGAAGATAGAAAATAAAGTCGTACACTATCAAATAAAGTTTTACACTATTGGATGAAGTTGTACACTAGAGAAAAAAGCTGTACACTACCAATACAAGTGTACGGCTTTTTCTTTGGTTATATGCAACCCCTTTATCGCTCACCTGATGGTGGAGGTTAATGGGACGAAGTGAATATTGGCTGAAATTTGATGTCTGTACGTTTGAGGGGTTTGAGCGTTAACCAATATGATCTCGCCGGACCGACATTTCACTAGATCACAGATTGGCAAATGGCTAAACGTCAACGTGCTACTAGCACAACAACT
Organism: Stenomitos frigidus ULC18; assembly: GCF_003003795.1. Taxonomy (GTDB): domain Bacteria; phylum Cyanobacteriota; class Cyanobacteriia; order Leptolyngbyales; family Leptolyngbyaceae; genus Stenomitos; species Stenomitos frigidus_A. The sequence continues at coordinate 167,848 of NZ_PVWK01000014.1, forward strand.
ATTGAGAGGCGATTGAAGGAAGGGCGTGGTAGTGGCAAGGGAGCAAAATATAACCCTTGGTTGCATATTCAAGATGTGCCTTCTCAAGGGCTTTGCAGTCGCATTAAGGGGTGGAAGACGGATAGGGTTCATCACCTGTTGAGTGAGATGGAAACCAATTACTTCTATGTACTGGAGTGGTCACCTAAGGTGCTGGATATTCGTGAGCAATTCCCTCTTCTACCATTGGAAGAAACATTAGCGATCGCTGATCAATGCGGGTTTGCTCACCCTTCAGATCCAAAGACTAAAGAGCCAATTGTAATGACTACTGACTTTCGAGTCACAGTTAAGCAGGGAACTAAAACTGTTGAGCAAGCAAGAACCGTTAAGTACGTAAAAGACTTGCAATCGCAGCGTATTTTGGAAAAGCTGGAAATTGAGCGATGTTACTGGCAAAAACGGGGGATTGATTGGGGGATTGTAACTGAACGAGATGTTCCAAACACTGTAGCTGCAAATGTTAAGTGGTTGCATCCTTGCCTACACCTCACAGACATCACATCTTTGACACCAAGCGATATCCTACGGATCTTTGCAGTCATGACTCCTATGGTATCCCAGACTGAGGCTACTTTAGCTGATATTACCGCTACTTGTGATGACCGACTTGGATTAGCTCCCGGCTTAAGTCTATCGGTAGCTCGACATTTACTCGCTAATCGTTGTTGGCGAGTAGATATGCATCAAACTATCCATCCCAATCAGAGGTTAAGACTCTTAGCTGTCATGCCAATCGAAACTGCTCAAGCGAGTGGAGAACTGGCATGAAGCTATTTGTCAACATGCTAATCGAGTGGCAAGGGAGTACAGAACCATATATTGAGCGTGTACTCTGGATTGATTCTTCAGGAACAGACGTTGCTACGATTGATATTATTAATCCCAATGCTTTGCCAGTTTTTCGTAAGTCTTCAGAGATCGAAGCAGCAATCGCTTCAGGGGATAGTCAAGTTTTAGAAGTCGATCCTTATGCTGTATTTCTACGTGCAGAGAACGATATTCAAGAAAAACATCGCCAAAAGCGAGATGCAGCCTGGGAAGTCATCGCACCTCTAGTTGAAGATCCTACAGGGCAAATCTTTTATTCACACGGGCGAGGTGCATTGCTGAATGCACACGAAGAAAAGACGGGATGGACAAAGAAGACCATTTACAAGTTCTTGAGACGTTACTGGCAGGGTGGACAGACAAAGAACGCTTTGCTGCCCTTATATGACAAGTGTGGTGGCAAGGGTAAAGAACGACAAAGTAGCACTGGACGAAAGCGGGGTCGTCCCAGCAGGCTGACTAAGGTGACAAGTCTACCTACAGGGATTAATGTGGATGCCGCGGTCCGTGAGAAGTTTAGCCGTGGTATTCGCCTATTTTATGAAACGGCTGAACAAAGAACATTGCAGGACGCTTATCAGAAAACATTAGAGAAGTTTTTCCATAAGGGTTACGATAAGCTCCCTGACGGAACGCTTGTCCCGTTTCTTCCACCTGCGGAGGAATTACCCAGTTTTGGACAATTTCGTTACTGGTATGAGAAGGAACGGAATGTTACTCAAGCTTTGTCTACGCGTGAAGGCAAGCGTCGCTATAACCTACGCCATCGTGAGGTGTTAGGAGATTCTACCCAAATGGCGTTTGGACCTGGGTCTGTCTATCAGATAGATGCCACCATCGGTGACATCTATCTAGTCAGCTCCCTGGACCGCACTCGAATCATTGGTAGACCTGTAATCTATGTAGTGATTGATGTATTCACTCGCCTGATTGTAGGCATGAGCGTTCTACTGGAGGGACCGAGTTGGGTAGGTGCAATGCAGGCAGTGGAAAATGCCGCGAGCGATAAAGTGTCGTTTTGCCGAGAATATGGAGTCGAGATCACTGAGGAGGATTGGCCCTGTTACCATTTGCCAGAGATGATTCTGGCAGACCGGGGAGAGTTTGAAGGGTATAACGCTGACAATCTTGTTAATGCCCTCAATATTCGTATCTCGAATACACCACCTTACCGAGCCGATTGGAAGGCGATCGTTGAGCGTAACTTCCGATTAAGCAATGACAAATTCATCCACTGGGCACCGGGAGCCGTTTATAAACCACGTCAGCGAGGAGATGCAGACTATCGGCTCGATGCAGTCCTAGATCTTCATCAATTCCGCAAACTGATGATTCTTTCCATCCTCGATCACAACAAGGATCATCGAATGGATTGGTATCGAATGGATGAATTTATGATTCGGGAACATATTGATCCTTATCCAATCGATCTTTGGAACTGGGGAATTCGTAACCGAGTAGGACACCTTCGTACCGTTACCCCTGAAATTCTTCGATTGAACCTGCTACCAGGTGAAAAGGCTACTGTGACTTATCGAGGAATTCGTTGTTTTCAAGGGTTACTTTATTCTTGTGATTTAGCATTAAGAGAACAATGGTTTGTACGGGCACGAGAAAGAGGCTCTTGGAAAATTAATATTGCCTATGATCCACGAAGGCTGGACGAGATTTATCTTCGCCTTGACGGTGGTCGGAGTTTAGAATGTTGCCAGCTTATAGATGCTGACAAAACATTCCGGGGAAAGGACTGGTATGAAGCTGCTGACTACTTGGAGGTTCGTCAGCAGGAGAAGGAACGGGCTAAGAGTCGCAAGCAACAATCTAAAGCTGCTTTGAATGCCCAGATGGAGCAAATTATTTCTGAGGCAACAGAACAAACATCTAGAGATTTAGAGTCTGCGGGTCAACAAAGCAAGCGATCGCGCATTCAGGGAATCCGTCAGAACCGTAAAGAAGCGAGTGAGGTAGATCGTGAGGACCAGGCATGGAGGTTGGGGAAACCAGAACCAACTGGTGAATCTGCAAAAGTAGTTCCACTCATTATGCCCACAAACGAGAATCAGGAAACAGATTCAGAAGAGGAGTTAGATGAACCTGTAGGGGTTCCGGAGAGCGAAATAGCAGATGACGAAACCGCCACTGATTCTACCCATGTTGCTCGATCTCAATTAATTGACAAGCTGCGTAAGCTAAAAAATAAGAAGGGGGTTGATGATGAATAGTAATCCACATATTCCATCTCTTCTAGTCAGTAGAGGGCGGGTTGAGCAGGCAAATTACCATGATTCTGAGATCCCGAACTACCAGGGAAACCCCTTAATTGAAACCTTACCACCGATTTTGAATCAAGATGGCACTGCGGCTCGCCTTGCACACTTTCCAGAGTATGACGAAGGGCATCGTAGTATGCCTGCTCATTTACGCCTTCATCTGATTCAAAATGCACTTCAGTTCTTTGTTCCTTTACCAGTTCACTTTGATTTAGAGCAACGCTTCTCCCGGATGATTCGGATCGGATATCAGGCACGTAACCCAGCATTACAAGGATTTTGGAGCGATGTTAATGCAAGAGTGCAAGCATTAGGGACTACGCAGAGTTCACCACGCTCAACGGCGACAGGGTTCACCATTGTTGGAATTAGTGGTGTCGGTAAAACCACTTCGATCGAGGCAATTCTATCTCTGTATCCGCAGGTCATTATCCATAACCGCTATCACGAGCGAGACTTTAGCTTTACACAAATTGTTTGGTTGAAGCTTGATTGCCCATTTGACGGCTCAATTAAGGGGTTGTGCCTCAACTTTTTTCAGGCAGTTGATGATCTGCTTGGAACTCGTTACTACGATAACTATGCCAGTGGGCGCAAGACCGTTGATGAGTTATTGCCTCGGATGGCAAAAGTTGCCTCTTTACACTCAATCGGTGTGCTGGTCATTGATGAGATTCAGCATTTAAGCCAAGCAAAGAGTGGCGGTTCCAGTAAAATGCTCAACTTCTTTGTCCAATTGATCAATACGATCGGATTACCTGTGGTGTTAGTCGGCACCTATAAAGCCATGTCTGTTCTTTGTGGGGAGTTTCGGCAAACTCGTAGAGGCACGGGTCAGGGGGATTTAGTGTGGGATCGGATGAAGAAGGACGAAACGTGGGACTGGTTTTTGGAGTGTTTATGGGAATATCAGTATGTCAACAAGCCTTCTCCTCTCAACTCAATGCTGAGTGCTGCTTTGTATGACGTAACGCAAGGAATTACAGACTTTGCGATTAAAGTTTATATGCTGGCTCAAATTCGAGCAATTGTAGATAAGGACGAGATTGTTACTGAGCGAAATATTCGGCTAGCGGCTGAAGAGGGTTTACGGATGGCAAATCCTATTTTGACCGCCCTCAGAAATAACGATATTCGGATTCTCTCTACTGTCGAAGATGTGCATCCTGTGGATCTCACGTCATTTTTAGAAGAGGCACAAGGCAAGCTGAATAAAGCTGAACAACTTCGGGCATTAGCCAGGATGCGCGCAGCTGCTAATGGTGGGCAAATACTTCAATCTGATTCAACTGCTGTGATCGAATCAGAAGTTCCATCTGCTACAACCCCAAAAGCCTCTAGAAAACGAAAGAAGGCTGCTCCTCTAGAGGGCAGCTTACCGGAGATTGCTGCAAGAGGCGAGAAGCAACAGCTAACAGCCTATGATGCGCTCTATCAAGCAGGATTGATCCGTTCTGCCAATGAGTATTTGGAGGAAGTATCCTGATGATAGGCTGCTTTCCCGATCCCTACCCAGACGAACTACTCTATAGCGTCTGTGCCCGGTTTCACGATCGCGTCCAATATCCCAACAAAAAGAATACGATGCGGGAGTTATTTGGGGATGAGGCTGCGATCGCCACTGTCGGGTTACCCAGTAATTTACAAACACTTGTTTCGATGTTGCCTCCTGGTAGCCCGTACACCGTTGAACGTTTGATTAATAATCACACCCTGTATCCCTTTTATGCTCCTTTTCTTGACTGCGAGCAAGCGCGACAGCTTTGGGCAGATATGGAAGGGGCAAGAGGACCATCGATCTACATGCGTTCTGGGATCATGGCAAGTACCATACAACCGATGGAATGGTTGAGGTTTTGTCCTGTATGTGCACAGGAGGATAAAGAACTACTCGGTGAATATTACTGGCATCGGATTCATCAGTTACCAGGCATTGAGGTCTGCCCAGAACACAACGTCAGGGTTTTAGACAGTAAAATTCGGATTCAAAATCCTCAAACTCGGCATGAATTTGTTTCAGCAGATCGAGGAACTCAGCTTCCCAGGTCGCGCTCATATAAACTTTTTAACTCACATCAAGCTGTTCTACTGAGAATTGCTCAGGATGCTGCCTGGTTACTAAAACATCAGCCTCTAATTCCTGGTTTAGACATCTTAGCGAAACGATACCGTGAACTTTTAGCAGAACGAGACCTTGCAACCTATAGCGGTAGAGTGCGAGTCAGTGAACTACTGAACCAGTTTTGCGAATGTTACTCTCCTGAACTCCTTAAATACCTTCAGTGCCAGATCGATGTTGAAAGCCAACACAATTGGTTGTTTCGGTTAGTTCGATCGCCTAAAGGATCGCAGCATCCATTACGGCATCTTCTCCTGATGCAGTTTTTGGGTCATACAGCCGAATCATTCTTCAAGCTACCTCAACAATTCAAGCCTTTTGGTAAGGGTCCGTGGCTCTGCCTGAATAAAGCGGCTGATCACTTTCGGAAACCTGTAATCACTGAATGCGAACTGGCTTACAGCAAAGAACATGGCAAACCGATCGGAACGTTCTCTTGCTCCTGTGGCTTTGTCTACAGCCGGACTGGACCTGATGAATCTGAAGAGGACACACTGAGAATTACCAAAATTCGAGCTTTTGGCTCAGTCTGGGAAGATGCCCTCAAGACACTCTGGTATGACTCATCTGTTAGCCTGCGTGAGATCGCTCGTCAGCTTGGGGTGGATGCAGCAACCATTAAGCTTCATGCGGCTGCACTGGAACTTGAGTTTCCGCGACCGGGAAAGCGACAAACTACTCGAATGAGCCGAACTCTAGCACGTCCTCTAGAAGTGGAGCCAGGGGTTTCAGAAGCCTCGTTACATCGTTATCGACGGGAATGGTTAACGGCAAGGCAAGTATACCCTGAAGCAGGACGAACTGCCTTGAAGAAACAATTTCAAAGAGTTTATACCTGGTTGTATCGCAACGACCGGGAATGGTTGGAGGCTCATCTCCCACCTCGAATGGCAAAATCTCCCCCACCTGTACGAGTTGATTGGGAGCATCGAGACATTGAACTGGCGGATGCAGCAAGGCAGGCTGCTATCCAGTTACAGACTAGACCTGGCAAGCCAACCCAAATTACGATCGCGGCAGTTGGACGGCAGTTGGGTCAACTGGCTTTAATTCAACGCCATCTAGATAAGCTTCCAGTTACTGCACAGGTTCTTTCCGAGTTGGTCGAAACCCGTGAAGCTTTTGCGTTACGCCGAATTCAATGGGTTGTGGAATGCTATAGAGAGGAAGGGATTTGCCCGCAGAGGTGGCAGCTAGTACGCAGAGCGGGCTTGCGCCCAGAAATAGAAGGATTGCCTGTAGTACAAAAAGCTCTTGACGAAGCGGTAGAATCATTAAAAATTATGCCGCTACAGTATGACCGAGATCGTTCGCCTCAGCGATTGGCTTTTTGATCCAGGTGAGAAGGTGACGTTATGGTGGTTGCGATCGCCCTTGCGCGAAGGGATGCATCGACAGTGGCGAACAACGGCAGTTTTTAGGCGAACCTCTGGAGAGTTTAGGGAAGTTGACTTTCCTTGGGGGTTGCTCCCCTGGTTACGCTTGGGGCAAGTGTTTGAGGATGGTCAACCTGTTTGGGATACCAAAAGAGGCGATATTTTTCGGATACAGGTTCCTGATTCTTCTTCTATGCGATTGTCCAGAGCCGCAAATCTATCTGTCCTACAAGAACGCCTACCTTCAGAAGCCGCGAATTTGTCTGAGTACTGCATTACGATCGGAGCGCAACAAAGTTATGCGATATTGCCCGTTTTGGAATGTATTCGTGCCTTTTTAACTCCTAACAAATCACTGGCGTTTGGTTTACTGGAACCGAACTACTTTGAGCGGATTCTCATCCGGAATGAAGTCATCGGTGACAAACTGCATCTGGATTTCTCAAAAGATATTCCTCAAAGGGTTCTGAATCGATCGCTGGTTTTCTTTATGGCACGCTTGTTGCATGACCAGTCTTTTCGCAATGCCTGGAATAGTGTTTATCACGATCGCTTACGCCGAGCGGAGCAAGCCAGCTGGAATACCGCTATACCGCTCAGAACCCTTCTTCCCCAGCTAGGGGCAACCTGGTTAGTGCGAGGAGTGTTGCTAGAGAGGGTTCTGTTCGTCTACGAAATTCTTGAGGTCGAACCTTCTCGCTCCTTGCCCTTCAAAGAGCTTGAATTTACCCATCCGGGAATCAGGAAACGAGAGTTTGTCAAAAGTAATGCTGCTAAACGTCAGCGCCAACAAAAGAAGGTAGTAGAGTACCAAATTAACCCTGATGCCGAACCCCCCGCAGTCTCCAAGCCTTCTCTCAAGTTGCCCCAATTAGGGCTGTGTTTGATGGAAAAGAGGCGACCCAAGATTATTAAAACGGGTCAGACTTCTGTTGTGACCTTGAAACCTTCTTCAGTCTCAACAGAGCCTTCAGAATCAGAGGCGCAATTCAAGAATAGGGCAGTCAGTCTATCAGACGTCGGTAAAGGAGGGCAAAATCCTGCGGCTGAGTTTGGATTCAATGTGCCTGTTGAGATTTTCGTCAATACCGATGATGGCTTAGATGAGTTTTCTGAGGCGATCCGCTGCCTGGATGAAATACATCCGGAAGTCGCTGTGCATTGGGAAGTGCATGAGCTTCAACAGGAGATTCCGTTTGCTACTGTTGGAGATCGCCCCAGGAAATATGCGTTAGTCAGGCTCAAGGTTTCTAGAAAAGCTCCTTGCTGGATTTTGGAATTTGGTAGACCCGATAGTTTTCCGATCTCGACTTTGCTATTCACATTTGATAGATACGATTCTGCTGAGGAACTTCAGGCGTTACTTGAGGCAATTTTAGAGACTGCGCTGCTACCGCAGGGTGGTTGGAACAGGAGTCCGTTGAAGAAAATTCCTGAACAAATAAGGGGGTTTAAGTTTGGATGGTCTAAACATACGGGTAGCTCGACTGAAGATTGGGGAGAACGGCTTTATAAAAATGCCCAGGAGGTTGCAAGGTGGAAATGAGGGTGGTGAGAACGAGCGATCGTTCCTTTTCATCAGCCGCCCTCCCCACAAGCGATCGCACTACAGCAATGGGCGATCGCACTGTAATTAGCGTATGGAGATTTTAGGCAACGACAGTTTTGGGAGCACTCGAATGGGTAGCTTTTGTGGTAGACGACAACTGGTTAACAACGATACAGTGGAGATGACCAGGTTGATGCGAGTGTAGGGTGCGAAAGATTCACTCCTAGCTCCCTTTGCCGTAATGACCTACATTACACCACCATGCGGGTTACTCAATCATCTGGTAATCTCGTGCATGACATCTCGCGCCCCTCTTGTAGTGGGAGTCACTCGAATTTCTTCAGGTGCGGGTAGTGTTGACGTTGAGCGAAAACCTCCAGGGATTTCTGGATCTCGCTTAAACTCATACCCTACCGGTAGCAGGTATCGCCCGATCGCCTTGACCTTGCCTTCGTCTGGATCTGGAAGCATGTTTACATACGGTAGGATGATTCTTTGATCCAGTGCAAAGTACACATGACCATAGGACATCATCTCACTTGGAGTTAGTCTATCAGGTCGACGTGGCTTTATCGGGCGGGCAGATCGTGGATTATATGATCTGATTGTGTTCTCATTGTCCCTGGCATAACCGACTCGATACGCATACGTTGGCATAGTTGTCATATAACTTTCACTAGCAATCACCGTCCACCAATCACCACGTTCCGTAATCGCTCCCGTAATGCTCTTATCGCGCTCACGTCCGCTTGCAACTTCAAATCGATTTAACGCGCGAACCGTTTCTCGCGGCAATGGTGCTGGGCTCTCTTCTGAAACAGTCGCTGTTGATAATAGAATACTGTCGACGCGATCATACTCAGGCAAGAAAAACCTGTTGTACCATGCATCGAGCCACCCAATTCGTCGTGTATCTTGATGTCTTACCCCTTTGTTCTTCTCCGTTTCAAGCCACTTTGTTGCCATTTGCTGAATCTTGAAAAGTTCTTTCATCGCGGTTTGTGCACACGCATGTCGAGTAGCATTATCTTGACCCTCATCCTCCAAACTCGTAATCCTTGGGTTTATATTGTATGTCTGGATTAGTGTTTTGATATTGTTATATTCCCTATTAAAGAAAAAACCGCTCTTTCCTGCAGGCAATGCTAGTTGTCGCTGCACTATTTGTATAGAGTTGCTTTGTTGTTCTGCACTACCTTTGAATTGCAGTCCCTGCTGTACCACGTGGGTCAACTCATGAGCAAGTAATGCCTGCCCTCTGTGAGTTTGTGGTTTATACGCTCCTTCTCTGAAATAAACATCCTGTTGCTTTGTAAATGCTACTGAACTCAATGCTCGGTTCAATGCATTGGACTCTGCATCAGTATGCACTCGTACCCCACTAAAATCTACTCCCATCGCCTGTCCAAATCGCTCCTGCAATTCAGGCTCAAGCGGGTTTCCTCCACCTCTCGCATTGGCGATCGCAGATTCAATTTCAGGAGAGGCGGCTCCCCCACTACTTTCACCCTTCAGTTGCAGCTTAGGTTGTAAAGCTGGCATCTGTTTCGGCAGGGCATCTTCCTGAATTTCAGCTTGGGAATCTCGTAGCTCTTCCCCAAACCCTGGTGCATTAATCTGTCGAACAATCAGAGATGCAAGCCGATCGGCTTCCTGTTCATAGCGATCATTCGCCTCCCCCACCCGCATCTTCGCCTGAATCGGCACCCCTGCCGAAGTCACCCCCAACTCGCCCGCCAACCCACCAAACTGCGGTTGCTGAGCCACATCATGCATCGCCTCAAACTCAGCACTCTCTTCCGGCAGTTTCGCCCCCTGCCTAGCCATCGCCATTCCCCCCAGCAACTTCGCAGTCACCGGTCTCTTCCCCCGGCCCTGGTGCAAAACTCCCATCGCTACAAACCTCAAAGTAATTCACGGATAGAAAAACGTCTATTACGCTCCACACTGTTGTGCTAATGCACCCTGAAAGATCGATGATCGCCCTACTATTCACCGTTCTAGCTTTTTAAGCACTCTCTCTACCAGCTTATTTTCTTTCCAGAAAAACTCTTCTCTCCATTCTGTTTCCTTCACCACATCTAGACTTCGCAAAATTGTTTCTGCCCTACTGGAATTGGCCTTGTCATCACTATCCAACCATATATTTACCAATTCGCGTGCAAGGTATTTCTCAACTTCCTTACGATACTTGAATTGGCGATCCATCAGCTTTCCCACAAGCCAGACGGCACCACTACCGACTGCTCCTATGGACATCAAGGGAACGCCAGCTACAGCCCCTGCCCCCGTGAAGGTAAGTGTTGCCCCTACTGCACTCGCTCCAGCAAATACTGACTTTGCTGCCCTACTAGAAGCCCGCTCACTCATTCGGCTTTGAGTGTACATTTGTATTGCATCTAGCCTTTCACTTCTTGATAAGTCACCAATCCTTTCCATAAAAGATCTTCCATCTTCGCCTTTAAATCGGCCCAAATAAGCATCACTCTCCTCAATATTATCTGCATCTAAAGAATCATCTTCTGTTGGCACTACTGAACGCAGCTTTCGCCCTCTTTCAGTTGCTTTATAACTTTCAACAGCCTTGCTTCCACTACTTAAAGCAGACGAAACCGGTCCTATGGCGTGTCCTACACCAGAGAAAACTGCCTCTGCTCCGGGAAAATCAAATACCCCTGCTCCTTTAGTCATCATTCCGACACCTTTACCTACATAGCCAACACCTTGACTAACTTGCTTCACTCGTTTACCTATTCCTTTTCCACCACTTTTTTGTTCTCTTTCTTTGGTTCTATAGGTGGTTTCTTCTTCTGTTTTAAAATAATTTTCTGGACTATCTTCTGCTTCTATTTTTTGCCGTACTACCTCTATTGCTCTTGAATACAAATCCATAAATTCGGTTGATAGATACTCCCAGTGACTCATGTTTGTTATCATTTCGTTAAAGGCTGCTAACACTAACCCCCTTAAGGGGAGATAAACTTCTTCTTCTTGCATCTGCACCTCAACTGCCTCGTTTAAAGTCTTTTCCCCTCCATATGTATTAATGAGTTTCGCTTGTATGACTTCTGCTTCACTTTGAATCTGACGGTTCATCTCTTTACTATCAACCATTTGACTGCTAATGATCTCTCTACCTCTTGTTTTTGATGGCGGGTTACACTGCTGCATCACATGAACTAACTCATGGGCTATTAGCTGTTGCCCACTAATGCTTCTCGGTAGATACTTTCCTATTTGAAAAAATAAATCTTTCTTAGTTGTAAATGCTAGTGAATTTAACGCACAGTTCAACTTGTCTGAACGTACATCTGCATGGATTCGCACCCCACTAAAGTCTACTCCCATCGCCTGCCCAAATCGTTCTTGCAATACAGGCTCTAGCGGTTGTCCTGCACCTCTCGCACTGGAGATTGTAAAGTCAATTGGAGAGGGCACAGTTCTCCCTGTACTTTCACCTTTAAGTTGCAATGTGGGTCTCAAAGCTTGCAACTGTTTTGATGGGACATCTTCCTGCATTTCAGATTGAGAATCTTGTAACTCTTCCCCAAACCCTGGTGCATTAATCTGACGAACAATCAGAGGTGCAAGACGATCCGCCTCCTGCTCATAGCAATCATTTGCCTCCCCCACCCTCATCTTCGCCTGAATCGGCACTCCCGCCGAAGTCACCCCCAACTCTCCCGCCAACCCACCAAACTGCGGTCGCTGAGCCACATCATGCATCGCCTCAAACTCAGCGGTATTCCCTGGCAGTTTCGCCCTTCGCACAGTTGACGCTGCTAGGCTGAAAGAACGGGATACTTTGGCTCCTTTTCCTTGAACCTGGCGCAATTCTGTCATCGCTAAAGCCCTCGCAGTACCAACAAGCCCTCGCCACATCAGCGGAGCGGTGAGCTAATCCTACCGCTAATCACTCCCGGCATAAAAAAGGTTCGCTACAAAACAAGGTCTTGATCGGGAAGTTAGCGGCGATCTACCCTCACCGCAGGGTGGGTTGACACAGAAAACCCTGCCTACATACCCAACTGGCTCATTAGGGGTTAACTTGTAAGTAAACGTTATGCCCCAACGTTCAATATCAGGCGACGGTAAAATTCAACGATTCGGCATCAGACAATCCGTGTAAACCATCATGAGCCAAGCAACCCCCGACGTCCGCTGGACCATCCAAGATCTCGAAGCCCTACCTGAGAATGAAGGGATTCGCTACGAAATTATTGATGGAGAATTGTTTGTGACACAATCTCCTCACCATAAACATCAACAAACAACCGGGCGGATCTTTGCGGTTCTCGATCGTTGGTCCCTCGTCAGTGGCTTAGGGGAAGCCTCCATCATGCCGGGAGTCATCTTCTCAGACTACGACAATGTAATTCCCGACGTGATATAGCTCAGCAACGAACGATTAGCCCAGATTCAAAACGACGCCGGACACTTTCAGGGCGCACCCGAACTAGACACCCTCACCTCACCCCTCCTGCCAGAATTTAACTGTGCAGTGGCCCAGATCTTTGGTTCGGGGGTTTAAGGGCATGGATGACCTCCAACCTGGCACTGCGATCGCATAAATAATCCATCATGGTATTCATGCTTCACCGGACTTAATTTCTCGCTTCCAGATAAGCGTCTGGTGATAGGTAACCGGGCTACTAAATCGCAATCATGGGACGTTGAGAGAATCTTAGTTTTACGTCGTTTTTACCTTACTCATCGTCACAACTTTTAACTGATTGCCATAGGGACTCTGCATCATATCCCCCTGCACCAGCACCTTCTTTTGCAATTTTGTACGCTTTGCCGTCAGTTTCACCGTTTCATGCCCACTTACCGGAGCCCCTGTTGCATTGGCCCCCGTAAACATAAACCTGCATTCCGCCTCATAAATCACCGCTCGCCCCCCCACCTTCAGCTTCGGGTACGCCTTCACCTGTATGGGAAGAGGCATCCATGCTCCAGTCTGGGCAGGTGGATAAGGCATTGCCCCCGGAATGGCAACCACCTCTCCCTGAAGCGCAATCGATTTTCCCATGATCTGCACCTCTTGCTTAACAGCCGACTTGATCCCACAGAGGGCACTCTCTCACCACCAGTCAATCAGATCTTCCAGCACCGTGATCAGGAGATCCACGCTTAATATATCAGGATGAAACGAAAATTCCGCTCCCGGATGGTCAACTCCTGCATCCATTCCACCCCATGATGCCATCGGCTTTCAATCCCCCCCTGGAAGAACTGCTACCTGCCCTCCACCTGCTCGACGGGCTACTCGATCGCAGTATGCAGTTAACCGAGACCCTCCACCCCAGCAGCACAGGAGCAACTCAAGCCCTTCCCAACCCCGACCAACTCCGCCAAATTGAACTCGCCCTCCCTCCTGGCTATCCCCGCTACAGCCCCGCCCAATCCCCCGACTTACCCTCCAGTCAGATCGAGTCATCCTCCCGTCTGGGGCTGCTGCAACACCAATTTGGCTTCACCCCATTCGACCTGGACATCCTCCTGATCGCCCTGGCCCCCGAACTCGATCGCCGCTACGAGCAAATTTATGCCTACCTCCAGCAGGATGGTCGTGGCATTCGCCCCAGCGTCAACCTGGTGCTGAATTTGCTTTGCCCTACCGCCACCGAAAAACTGCAACAGCGATCGCACTTTGCCCCCAATGCTCCCCTGCGTCACCATACCCTGCTGCACCTCACCCCGCCCCAACCCACAAACCACTCCTCCCTGCTGGCTCAAGAGATCAGCCTAGACCCCGCGATCGTCCGCTACCTGCTGGACGAAACCGGTTTAGACGCTGACCTCAGTCCCGGTTGTACCCTGCTCTCAGTCTCCGATCCCCCCGATCTGGACAACTTACCCGCCGCACTGGTGCAGCGCATTCAAGCCCTCTCCAACCACCCCCCAACTACTCACCCACTCCGGCTTTACCTGCAAAGTGTCGATGCCGTTGCAACCCGTCAATTTGCCCAGGGGCTTGCCCACCAGCTAAAACGTCCCCTGCTAACTGTTGACCTCGATGCTCTGATGCAGCAACCGGAACAACTCCGGCAGCGACTCCACCACATCGGACGTGATGCCTGGTTGCAAAACACCCTGCTCTACCTGCACCCCGTCGATCGCCTGCATCAGGACTCCAGCATTCCCCTGTATCCCCTTCTGATCAATCTCCTGACGGATACCGATATTCCCATCGTGGTCGCCGGAAGCCAACCCTGGCAACCTTCTGGCGATCGCAGTCTGGGCATGGTGACACTTCCCATCGCGGCTCCTGATTTTGGCGATCGCCACACCTGCTGGAGCACCCACTTAGCCAGGGCAGGACTCACCGTTGAGCCATCAACTCTGACTACCCTGGCCGATCAGTTTCGGCTAACCGCGACCCAGATTCAAGCGGCGATCGCCACCACCCAAAACCACCTTGCCTACGGATTGACCTCTCCTGCCCTCGAAGCAACCCTATTTCAGTCCGCTCGCAATCAGTCGGGACACGCGCTCGCCAAACTCACCCAGCCGATTCAGCCCCGCTACACATGGGAAGACTTAGTGCTCCCCCCCGTGCAGTTTGAACAACTTCAGGAAATCTGCATCCATCTCAAGCACCGCCATACCGTCTTTGAAACCTGGGGATTCAATCGCAAGCTCTCCCTGGGCAAAGGAGTCAACGCCCTGTTTGCGGGTCCGCCCGGTACAGGTAAAACAATGGCTGCCGAAGTGATTGCCAAAGCTCTGCAACTCGACCTCTACCGCATTGACCTGTCTCAGGTGGTGAGCAAGTATATCGGAGAAACCGAGAAAAATCTGAACCAGATTTTCACCGCTGCGGCCAACGCCAATGCCATCCTACTGTTTGACGAAGCTGATGCCCTGTTTGGCAAACGCACCGAAATTAAAGACTCCCACGATCGCTACGCCAATATTGAAGTGGGCTACCTGCTGCAACAAATGGAAGCCTACGAAGGGTTAGCCATTCTGACAACGAACTTGAAGGGTAATTTAGATGAAGCCTTCACCCGTCGCCTACGGTTCATTGTGGACTTTCCTTTCCCATCAGTTCAGGAACGGTATCAGATCTGGCAGAAAATTTGGCCGATTCTGATACCGTTTGACTCGAACATCAACTGGAAAGCCTTAGCTGAAAAGTTTGATATTACTGGTGGTAACATTCGCAATATTGCCCTGGCGGCTGCCTTTCTAGCCGCCGAGGACGGAGAAAACCTATCAATCTTCCATATTAAACGAGCGATTCGTCGAGAATATCAAAAAATGGGCAAACCCTTGATGAATAGCGAGTTTGCGGACTTATAGAGACGCTAAAAACGTTGGAACAGGAATTCGACAATCTGTATCTAATTGATTAAAGGACGTGAGATTAAAGTAAGGAAAATACGAATGCCAGACAAGATCAATTTATACTTCCAAGAAATATCGTTTTTTGTGATTCTGTAAGTAATGTTAAAGTTCCTAGGGCTTACACGGATTTCCTATATTCTTCTCTAAGAAACAAGTTACGCCTTAGATACTAAGCTTAAGCAGGCATATTTACCTGAACGATAAGAGTGCTGAAGTGCAAATTAAATGGGTCTGCGCTTCAGTTTTACCCACCTCTAGCATCGGGATAATTTCCTGGCAGGTTTCCAGGCTTTCTTTAGTGTGCGATCGCTTCGCATCCATTTCTAGTGGCATTTTGCCAGTGAACCTCCAGCTTGCCAGATATGTCTCCAGAATTCAACTAGATATTTAGAGCGTGCCGATGCTTTATGACCTGGATATGACACTTCAAGAGTTGCTAAAGGCTGAGTTGCCTGAACGATTTGGCGAGACCTCTGGCACTCAGACGGCAATTACTTTCTGTACACCGAATCGAGATGCCATTGGATCGAAGGGTAAATTTCCTGCACTCAATTTGTTTCTGTACGACATCCGCGAAAATCAGGAGTTACGAAGTAACAGTTGGACAGTGACCCGCAATGAGAATGGAACTGCAACCCGGGAACCGCCCCCTGTGAGGGTTGATTGTTCCTATTTGATCACAGTATGGCCAAACGATGAATACGACTTTCAAGTTGAGCATAAGACCCTGGGGGAAGTGATGCAGGCGTTATTGCGCTATCCCAAGCTACCATCCACTGTATTGCAAGGAAGCTTACAGGAATTCCAGCCACCCTCGCGAGTCTCCATATTGGGACAGGTAAAGTTGCAAAGCCTGGGCGAATTCTGGCAGGCAATGGGAGGAAAGCCGAAAGCAACACTCAACTATACGCTCACAATTTCGGTGCCAGCGCCTACCGAGCCTCAAACACTGCCTTTAGTAGTCTCAAGCATTGCTTTTCGTGATGGGAGGGAAGAAAGCAATGGATAAAAAGATGACTATCAAGAGCAGCCCACTCCATCATCCTGTTGCCATATCCATACATGGTCGAGTTCTCATTGGTTACACCATAAAGGGTGAGCCAGACACCGTTCTACTTGATCCAGTTCGACAAGCTCAGGTGGAAATTATCGAACCCCCCGAAAGCTTTAAACGGAAATTAGATCTGAAATCCCTCAGCCACGGTCAGAATTGGGAGTCCTTATCCCCTCGTCCCGATCGCACTCATACGGCAGTTGATGGCTCTTTTTACTTCATTGATTTGCCTCCAGATAACTACACGCTGAAGGCAAGCTTGCCTCAAAAACTGACCCGTCTTCAAGTCGCGAAGGAGGTTGTCACAGTTGTCAAAACCGATGCCAAACTAAACCCGCTCCCGCGTGATTTAGTTCTGCTTACAACTGGCATCGTTGGACAAGTCATAAGCCCACCTGAACAAGGAACCAAACCAGTGGCTTACGCCCAGGTGAAGTTGAAGGGTGGTAATGAACAGACCCGGTGCGATCGCGACGGTAAATTCCAACTTCTGAATCTGGAAGCTCCAGAATCCCCCTCTACCCGTTCGGTTCAATTTGAGATCTCTGCTTCCGGTTATGACTTGTACACAACAGATCCGACTGCTATCTCACGAGGCACGGTTCATCGCATTCAGAATATTCAACTCTCTAAAAAATCGTCCACTAAAGCTAACGGTACTAGACCCTAAATATTGCCAAGGAATCCAACACAATGACCACTTACCTATCTCCCGGTGTTTACGTTAAAGAAGTCCCATCCGGTCTGGCAACTATTGCTGGCGTGGGCACCAGTACCGCAGGCTTTATTGGTATTATCAGTCCTTCGGCTCCACCTGTTGGTAATCCATCGCCAAGCTTAGGTGGAGTAACGACACCAACTTCTCTCAAATCTAGTGGACAAGAAATCACAGGTAATCAAGACGGCAATAAAACCTACTCTTTCACCGTTGAATCTCCATTCGGTCCTTCTAAAGAAGGATATAAGTTTTCTCGTGAGGCTGATACGGCAGGTAATCAGCCAGTCGAATTGAAGATTGTAAACAACAGTTTTAATATTACTACTAACACCGCAACAGTCACGTTCACTGATCCAATCCCTGCTGGTAAAAAGCTGCTGGCAACTTACAGTCCCCCAAGCCAAGCGAGCATACCCCAACGCTACTTATTTGAAAAAGTCACAGGCGAAGTTGTTGGCAAGGGAGATGGGACAAAGACAGAATTTACTCTGAGCCGCTACCCTGTCGCTTCAACAGCAACAATTGTGGCTGTCTACAAAGATGGAACAAAGAGCCAAGATATTAGAGTTCAATCGGTTACGAACGATCAACAGAACCGAGTTTCCAAGATTACATTGAGTCCGGCTCCAGCAGCAAATGTTCAAATTTCAGTGAATTATACTCCGCAGTCTGCTCCTGCTGGAGATGTGCAACTGTGTACCAACTTCAGTGAGTTCAAGAAGTATTTTGGTGACTTTTCAACGGATGAAGGGCAATCTAACCTGGCTCATGCCGTTTATGGGTTCTTCCGCAATGGTGGCACTCGCTGCTTTGTAACCTGGGTAACTGATGAATCTGCCATTGACACGGCTTTGGCAGATTTCGCTGCTGTTGATGAAATTGCCATTGTCGCAGTCCCCGGTTGTACTAGCAAAACAGTACTCGATAACCTTTCTGCCCATTGTCAGGATTTGGGCGATCGCGTTGCCATTTTCGATGGTCCTAACGATGCAAATGCCACAAACCTAAAACCAGGGGAAGGCAACCTGCCAGGAAACACGAATTACGCTGCTCTTTACTATCCTTGGATTAAGGTTTTCGACCCGCCTACGAAAGACGCGAATCCCAAAGGTGATGGGTTAAAGGTTGTCCCTCCCAGTGGTCATATTGCCGGAATTTATGCTCGGGTTGATACTCAGCGGGGGGTACATAAAGCCCCTGCCAATGAAGTAATTATAGGGGCGACAGATTTGCAGGTTGCCCTGACCCGAGCTAAGCAGGATGGACTCAATCCTCAAGGGGTGAACTGCCTTCGCAACCTGAACGGCAACATTCTGGTTTGGGGTGCTCGCACCTGGGGCGGGGATGCGAACGGAGAATTTAAGTACATCAATGTTCGCCGTTTGTTTAACTACCTGCGGGAATCTATCGATGAGGGCACTCAGTGGGCTGTGTTTGAACCCAATAGTCCGGAGCTGTGGGCAAAAATACGCCGGAGCGTTACGGCTTTTCTGACGATGGTCTGGCGCAGTGGGGCATTGTTTGGTGCAACTCCACAGGAAGCCTTTTTCGTGCAGTGCGACGAAGAGACGAACCCACCCGAAGTGCGCGATGCGGGTCAACTGATCGTGAAAGTTGGGGTGGCTGTAGTTAAGCCCGCCGAATTCGTCATCTTCGAGTTGAGCCAGATGTCTGGAGGGAAGTAATGCCCACAACCACTTCCTCACTTCCCGGACTTTACTGGCAGGATGTATTTCCACCCAGACCAGTATTGCCCTTAACGGGAGTGCCAGCCTTTTTAGGAGTTCGCCCTTCCAAGGATGGCATCACTTGTTTATATGAGGTCAATCAACCCCAGGTTTTGCACCTCTGGACTCAGTTTGAAGAACGGTTCACCACCTCAACCCCGGGAAGTTCGATGGCAGACGCGGTGCGAGGATTCTTTGAAAACGGTGGGCGTGATTGCATTGTGATCTGGCTGGAGGATGGCTCTCCACAAGCACTAGAAAACGGTTTAACAGCAAATTCTGTTATCGATACAGCCGACCTAATCTGTGCACCCGGGATTATAGACGTGGATCGGCAAGCCCAGATTCTCAAGTACTGCGCCGACATGGGCGATCGCTTTGCCATTCTAGATGCACCTCCCTCTTTTGATGTACCAACGCTGAGACAGTATGCAGAATCTCTTAAAAAACTGCCAGGTAGTGATTATGGAGCGCTTTACGGTCCCTGGCTAAAAACTCCTTCCAGCACAACTCCTGTTCCCCCCTGTGGTCACGTAGCGGGGGTGTATGCATCCAGCGATCGCGCCGATGTTCCCCGTGCTCCAGCCAACATCATGCTAGAGGGCGTTCTGGATGTGGCAGCTTTAACCCGTGAGCAGCAAACTCAGTTGGCTCAACTTTCAGATAACAACCCCATTAACGGCATTCGCAGTTTGCGGGGGCGAGGGGTTCGCATTTGGGGAGCACGGACTCTCAGTTCTGACCCTCAGTGGCGGTATGTGAATGTCCGCCGACTGGCGATTACCATTCGCCGCTGGATTAATCTCAACCTGGCAGATGTCGCCTTTGAGCCGAATGACTTTCGGCTATGGGTCCGCATTGAGCGAGAACTGAATGCCTATCTGCAAACTCTGTGGCAGCGGGGGTATCTTCAGGGAGCAACCCCCAATGAAGCCTTTAGAGTGCGTTGCAATGGCGAAACCAATCCACCAGAGGGGCGAGATCGCGGTGAAGTGGTAACCCAGATTGAATTTGCCCCAACCATTCCTAATGAATTTATCCAGATGCGGTTGATTCATGGGGATACCGGAGTAGGGATCTTGCCCACCTGACTCATTTTCCCAAGCCAGTTGTTAATTTAAGGAGAATACCCATGCCCAATGTCAAAGCCCCACATCAGCCTGATCCCTACATGGGATATAACTTTTTTGTGGAATGGAACGGAATCATCCAGGCGGGATTTCGGGAATGTAGCGGTCTGGCTGCTACCCGCAACTCTCAGGACTATCGGGAAGGCACCGACCCTCCCAACATGCGAAAACTGGGTGGAATGAAGACTTACCCGAATGTCACTCTGCATCGGGGTACGACGAATAATCGAGAACTTTGGGATTGGTGGCAGACCAATGCTGATGGGGTTGCCCTTCGTCGAGATATTTCTATCGTGATGCTTGACCATACCGGCGAAGAGAAAATTCGCTGGAATCTGTTTCACTGCTGGCCCACAACCTGGACGGCTCCTTCATTTAATGCCACCTCGGAGGAAGTGGCGATCGAAGCACTGGAATTGGTTCATGAAGGGTTAACCGTTGATAAATGGTCGTAAAGTCCTATGCAAGAGATGATGCAACCGACAATGCAACAGACCGAATTTTCCTTTGTGCTGCCTCAGGGCTACATCGATGGTGAAGGCACCATGCACCGGGAAGGCACCATGCGCCTATCTACGGCTTACGATGAAATTGCTCCCATGCGCGACCCGCGAGTGCAGTCCAATCCTGGCTACCTGGTGATCATTCTGCTGTCGCGCGTGATTACTCGGTTAGGAACGGTACAGAACATCACTCCTAAACTCATCGAGGGTTTGTTCTCCGGGGACCTGATTTTCTTGCAGGACTTTTATCAGCGGATTAACCAGAACGGGCACAGTCGATTGCAGGTGACCTGCCCTCACTGTCAGGGAGAGTTTCAAGTGGAGACAGCCCCTTTGGGGGAGTTGTAGGCTACCCAACGGAGCGATTGCGGGAAGAAATTGCCTACCTGGCTTACCACTTTCATTGGTCCTATGAGCGGGTGATGGGAATGGAGCACTGGGAACGACAGCAATGGGTAGCTGAATTGGCTCGAATTAATCAACAG
This sequence comes from Stenomitos frigidus ULC18, assembly GCF_003003795.1. Classification (GTDB taxonomy): domain Bacteria; phylum Cyanobacteriota; class Cyanobacteriia; order Leptolyngbyales; family Leptolyngbyaceae; genus Stenomitos; species Stenomitos frigidus_A. Next base: position 189,002 of record NZ_PVWK01000014.1, read on the forward strand.
TTGAACGAGGAACGATAGGTGAGAGAGAACATATCATGCGTGGATTAACTGGTGTATCGGCGATCGCCTCCGGTGTTTTAGGAGTGAGCCTGAATCCGTACATGCCCTATAACTTCCTGGTGGAATTGGATGGGCTAATTACGGGCGGTTTCATGGAAGTATCTGGGCTGGAATGTGATATCACACTCGAATCCTATGAAGAAGGTGGGCAAAACGATTATGTCCATCAATTTCCCACACGGATCACCTATCCCAATCTGGTCTTAAGTAAAGGATTGACCGACGTATGGACCTTATGGAACTGGTTTGACGAAGCCCGTCAGGGCATGATCCGCCGCCGTAACGGCACCATTATGCTGCTGGACCATCAGCGACTGCCCGTCAGATGGTGGAATTTTAACGATGCTTACCCGGTAAAGTGGGCAGGCCCTCAGTTCAACAGCAGTGCTCAAGAGGTCGCTGTCGAACGTATCGAGCTTGTGCATCGGGGAATTACCATGCCCCTGGAAAGTAAAACATTAGCAAACGATCGTAAGGAATTCAATCAATCGTTAGCAGTTTCTGAGTCAGTTGTAAATCTTGGTGGCAGAGTCATCAGAAATTATTGATAGCGAACTCAGTAACCGGAATAGGGCGTAAAAAAATCCAACAACAATGGCTTAAACAACTTGGCTCTAGTTCAGGCTTCTTTTAGTTTCTGTCTCCTAATTCCTGAATATGGTTCAATCCCCCTGGCAAAATGCTCTCAACCCACAACTTACGCAGCGATTGCTGCGGCCTCTCGTGTGTCCTGGCGTAATTCCTGACACGCTAGCAGCGGCAATTTTTGAGCGATCGCGCCAGTTCAAGCAGCGCCTCAGTCTGCTCCATCAGTTTCAGCAGCGCTGGGGCAGACAATCCGCTTTACAGGTGCCTGATACACCGATTGTTTATGCCCAATGGGTAGAATCAACAGAACCAGCAACCACACCTTTAATCTCTCCTGGTTTAGCCAATCAAGGTAATAGTCAATCCATGCAGGTAGAGCAGCATACAACTGTTACTCAAATTACGCCTCAGCAACCTGTAACCGAGCCAACGGCTTTAGCCTCTCCAACTCAACCGCTGGTGATTCAAGCCAAATTTGCAAATCCACCCATTTCTTCTCCTGACGCTGAGCCTACATTCCCCATCACCACAAGTTCGGTGCCCAAAGTGTCTCCGAATGCTCAAGCGAGAGATCGTTTAAAGGGTTCAATTGAAGTTGAAAGGATCACGTCCACAACGACTATTTCCCAGATTTCGATCGCAGCACCACTTCCATCAAGAGAATCCACAGTAAGGAATGGAGTACTGCCTCTCGTTGTCCCCGGATCGGTTCAGCAGGGTCAATTCGCTCAACGCGCACAAGAGTCTGAGGCTTTTTCTGAAAAGCGTTTACAAAGTCTCTTGGAAGGAGAATCGCTTCTGGCACCCTCATTTGCAGATTCAGCATCCTCGTTCCCGCTGCTAAAAGAACTGCCATTGGTTAAGGCACAGAGAGTGGCGGCTGCCGAGTCTTTCTCCCAACCAACCGGAGTCACCCAACCATTGGTTCTGGCTCGCCCGATGTCATCGCGCATTGCTTCAGGCAGTGAAGAATCGTCCATGATGCCTTCGGCTGCTAGCCATCAAATGGTTGAGCGATCGTCCATAACCCATGCTCAACCTGTGCCTCAGAAGCCAGCGATGCTCACTCCATCACCGCAACCAATTCCAACTATCAATGTCAACACCCTGACTCAACAAGTGGAACGAAAATTGATGCGAAAACTCACTGTAGAACGTGAGCGTAGGGGGCAACGGTCATGGCATTAAAGAAGCTCATTATTGCAGTAGAAGATCAAGGTCATGGCTTCGACTCTACAGCAATTCAAGTCTTATTTAACCCCAGTCAAATTGAGATTACTAAAACTGGTTGGGCCACTGATGAAGAGACAAAGCAGCCTTTTAGTAAACCCAGTTCGGCAACTTTAACCGTAAATCTTTTTTTCGACACCAGTATTCCAACTGATGTAGCAGGTTCTGACACTGAACGTTTCTATAAAGATTCCTTTGGTATCAATAAATATACATATGAAACCCTTGATGTCCGCAATTATGTCAACCAAATTTTCAACTTAGCCAATCCCAGATCAGAACTAAGTAATCGTCCTCCAATTTGCCGTTTAATTTGGGGTGGCAGAAATGAAGCTCATACTAAACTAGAAAAATATGCAGGAACAGTAATGTTTCAAGGGGTTTTGCAGAGTGTTACGAAAACCTTCACTCGCTTTACTGCAGAAGGAATTCCTGTAAGAGCAAATCTCAATTGCACATTCTTAGAATATGAAGATGCTGTCAATAAAGTGAAAAAACTTAATCCAATTGATGACCCGATTCGCATTATTAAACAAGGAGAAACTCTTAGCAGTATTGCTCAGGAAGAATATGGTGACTCGGCTCTGTGGCGAATTATTGCTGATGCCAATCGCTTAGCCAATCCTCGCAAGCTAGAGGTAGGTAGTGTATTGACTGTTCCTCCCTTACCTCGACAAGGAGGTCTCTAGCTATGCCATCCCTTAACTCAGGGTTTGATGAGTTAGCCCCAAAAGCCGAGGTTTTGATTGGCGATCGCCCGCTCAAACCAGAGGCTGACGCGAGCGTATTAGCCGTGGAAGTTTCTGAAGATATTGATGCATTGGGTATGTTTACTCTGGAGCTAAATAACTGGGATCTTAAATCTCAGGCAATAACCTGGTCTGATGATGCTCAGTTTGAATTGGGTAATGAGGTCAAGATTAAGTTTGGCTATGGCAACCAGACAGAAGTGGTTATGGTCGGGGAAATTACTGGGTTAGAACCGGAGTTTTCTTCAGAACAGGCTCCCCGGTTGGTTGTGCGGGGGCATGATTTTAGTCACCGCTTGATGCGGGGCACCAGAACGCGCACCTTCAGTCACATGCGAGACAGCGATATTGTGGCGCAGGTTGCTAGAGATGCCAAACTGACGGTAAAAGCCAGCCGTACTCCGGAACCATTGGACTATGTATTGCAACGAAACCAGACCGATCTGGCGTTTATTCGCGATCGCGCTTCCCGAATCGGTTATGAAACTCTGGTGGAAGGCACCACACTGATATTTCGCCCGTTAAAGCCCCAAGGCAAAGCTGTGCTGACCCTGGACCGCAAGGATTTGCTGGAATTCTCCCCACGGTTGAGTACGCTGGGACAGGTCAATGAAGTGGAAGTGCGCGGTTGGGATGCTCAGCAGAAAAAGCCAACTGTGGTGGGTAAAGCCAATGATTACAACGTGGTGAATATGGGCAGAACCAGTGGCATCAGTACCACCAATCGAGAATTTGGTAAAACTGCTTATGCCATTATTGACCAGCCAATCACCACCTCTCAAGAAGCCCAGGCGATCGCTGAAGGGCAAATCAATCGCATGGCTCTGGACTATATCACGGGGGAAGGTTCCTGCCAGGGCAACACAGCCCTGCGAGTCGGGCGAGTGATTGAAATTCAAGGACTGGGCAAGCGATTCAGTGGCAATTATTACGTGACTGCCACGAACCATCGCTACGCCGTTGGAGAAGGATATCGTACCCATTTCAGTGTAAGGAGGAATGCGACCTGATGCCATTAGGAGATTTGGTGAGTTTACTAGCACCTGTGGAAGCCAGCGATCGCATCAATGGGGTCACCATTGCGATCGTCACGAACGTTCAGGATCCCAAAAAGCTGGGGCGAGTCAAGGTGAAGTTGCCATTGTTGTCAATGGACGATGAGAGCGATTGGGTCCGAATGCTTACCCCTATGGCTGGCAATGGGCAGGGGTTTTATTGCTTCCCTCAAGTAAATGATGAGGTGTTAGTCGGGTTTGAACAAGGGGATCCCCAGCGACCCTATGTATTAGGTGCTCTCTGGAGTGCCAGTGCAATGCCTCCCCAAGCCGCAGTCAGCCAGCGCCAACTGGTGTCTCGTAGTGGTCACAAAATTATACTGGATGACACGGAAGGTTCAGAGCGAGTCGAGATTCGCGATCGCACTGGCAAAAACCGCATCACCATCATCAGCAAAGATAACAGTCTGGTCATCGAAACCGAGGGGGAAATCACGATCCAGGCAAAAGGCAAACTGACTCTTTCAGGTAAGGGAGTGGATATTGATGCCCAGGGTAGTCAGGTCAATTTTAAAGCCAGTCAAATGGAGGTGAAGTAACCAATGGATGGCAATTTTTTAGGGGTTGGCTGGACTTCTCCTGTCAAGCTTGATAAAGGTCAAATTAAGCCTGCTAAATATGAGGAAGCTGTGCGCCAATCGATCCACATGATCTTAAGCACAGCCAGAGGCGAACGATTGATGCGTCCTGATTTCGGCTGTAGTCTGCATGATCTGGTGTTTTCGACCAATAGTGCAACAGCGATCGGTCAGGTAATTAGTGCTGTGCAGGAGTCATTAATCCAATGGGAACCTCGCATTGATGTACTGGATGTGACGGCAGTTCCCGACGCAGATAAACCCAATCAATTACTGATTGACATTCGCTATTTAGTCCGTACTACCAACAACCGCTTTAACCTCGTTTATCCCTTCTATTTGAATTAGTCTGTGTTCCATGACTCTTAAGCCCCCCAAAATCGATCCCCGGACTTATGCTGAGCTAGTAGACGAGACTGAAAAGCTGGCCCAAAAGTTTAGCCAGTGGAGAGCTGCGGACGGCAGTACTGATCCTGGTCGTGCCCTGATTCGCATTTTTGGGCGGATGGCGATGATGGTCACTGATCGCCTCAACCGTGTCCCTGAAAAGCACTTCCTGGCATTCCTTAACCTGATTGGTGCAAAACAGCAGCCCCCCCGACCTGCTCGTGTACCCCTGACAGCCTATCTGGTAGACGACAGCCCCGTCGATGCCCTGATTCCGGCTCATACCCAGATTGCAGCCCCACCCCAAGCGGGCGAAACAGAGGAAGTTTTGTTTGAAACAGAGCAGGATCTGGTGGTCGTGCGATCGCAAATAAAAGCCGCGATCGCATGTCAAGACCATCAGTATTGCAACTATTTTTCGAATGTCACTTGGACTGTCAACGATTTTCCAGTCTTTACCATCGAATCATCCAATACCATCTACATTGCTGCTGATCGTCTGACAACGGAAGATTCGCAAGCAATCATTTTAGCGTTCTCCCCGCCCTCCAATGCAGACAGCTTTATGACATGGGACTGGAGCTATTGGAACGGAAAGAATTGGCAGGCGCTACACTCCAATCTTGAGAGCAATCGGCTCAAACTGACGGTCTCCGAACCGGAGCACTGGCAACCTCCCCAGTCAAAATTGATTGAACAGATAGAGTCTCAATGGTTACGAGGAATTGCACCTAAAAATGTGCCGGAACCTGATAAAACTTTCCAAAAACTCGGTGGAATAAAGCTGATATGGGCACCCATCGGTCCGGTGGATCCCGACCAGGCGTTTTTCAACACTGAAGCAATTGATGTGAGTCAAGACTTCTTTCCATTGGGTCAAACCCCGCAGATTGGTGACACTTTCTATGTGGCAAGTCACGCCTGTTTAAATCCCCCCAACCAAAATATAACCCTTACCTTACAAGCGACTGCAAGTAACTCTATTTCTTCTACTGGACGAACGATTAGGTGGGAAATGTGGGATGGTACTGATTGGAGAAAACTGTTGGATGAGTCCAAAAACGCAGATACTCAACTGGAGGAATGGAACGGACCAAAACAGCTTTCGTTACCTGAAAAGATTGCCTCAGTAGAGGTGAACAGCAAAGACAATTATTGGTTACGAGCGAGATTTGTATCTGGCAGCTATGGTAGTGAACCTAGTTATCAAGCAACAAGTACGACAAGCAGCAACAAAACGACGACGACTCTTGAAAAAGTAACTGGTACAGGATATTCTCTTCCCAGTCTAAAATCTGTCAAGTTTAGTCGGGGTGAATTGAACATTGCTTCCAAAGCTGTACTGAAAGAATTATCTTCTGAGGTTTTTATTCACCATGACCCTCAAATTCAATCTTCAGATACGGGCTTTTATCTAGGCTTCGATCGCCCCTTCCCCAATCAAACCATCGCCCTCTACCTGCAAATCGCTGCTCCTGAACCAGGCGCTTTGCAAAAGTCTACTGCTCCTAAAACCCCTGCCAAACTGCAATGGGAGTATAGCGTTGCTGAAGGTTGGCGATCGCTCACGGTTCAGGATGGCACCCAAAACCTGAGTCAACGAGGTATGGTGCAGTTTATTGGTCCTGCCGATTTTGCGTCTCAGACATTGTTCGGGCAATCGGGCTACTGGCTGCGGTTGCGACTGCTGGAAGGAGGTTTCCAGATTCAGCCTCGATTGCAGCGGGTGTTAACCAATACAGTGTGGGCGATTCAGGCAACTACCCACCAGGACGAAATTCTGGGCAGTGGTACGGGCGATCCCAATTTGATGCTGCATACGCTATACACTCCGGTATTGCCAGGGCAACAGCTACTGGTGCGAGAGCCGGAACTGCCATCCGCCGAGGAACTGAAGGAGATCAAAAAACTGGAGGGAGAGGACGCGATCGCCATTCCTAAGGATGCTTCCGGGCAACCGGAAGAGATTTGGGTACGCTGGCACGAAGTAAGTGACTTTTACGGGTCTGGCAGTCGCGATCGCCACTATACCCTGGATCGGATGACGGGTGAAATTCGTTTTGGTGGTGAGGGGCAGGGGTTGCCACCACCCGTAGGTCGCAACAACATCCGCATGGCTTGCTACAAATCGGGTGGGGGCAGTCAGGGCAATCGAGCAGCGGAAACCCTGACGGACCTGAAAACGACGGTGCCCTATATCGATCGGGTCATCAACCACGAACCTGCCAGCGGTGGAGCCGATGTGGAATCCATCGCAGCGGTACAGGAGTCAGGCCCGAAGCAACTGCGGCATGGCGATCGCGCCGTCACCTGGCAGGATATTGAAGATTTGGCCTACGCGGCTTCCAGTGAAGTAGCCCGTGTGAAAGTCCTCCCTCCTCCTGAATTGAAGCCAACTAATTTAACAAAAACTTGGATTTCACCTTCAATGAAGGAGAGCAAGAAAAGTGATTTACTTCAAGAATTGCCTGGATTGGAGCAGGCTTTAAATCGGGCAGACCAGGTAACTGTGTTCATCGTTCCTAATAGCCCGGTCCAGCAGCCCACCCCCAGTTTGGCTCTGGTGGAACAGGTCAAACGCTATTTAAGCGATCGCAGCAGCCCAACACTCACCTTAGAAGTCATGGAACCACCCTGGGTACAAGTCACTGTCACTGCCAAAGTCTTCCCGGTGTCTCTTGAAGCAACGAATTGGTTAAACGCGAAGGTGGAAGCCTCCCTCACTGCCTTTCTACACCCCCTCACGGGAGGTCCCCAAAAACGAGGCTGGCCCTTTGGACGGTTTCCCCAGAAGTCTGATATTTACGCCCTGATTCAACGACAACAAGGAGTCAGCCATGTGACGGAGCTTCAGATATCCAAAACAGAAGAAGAAGACTCATTCCTCATCTATTCCGGCACTCACAGTATCACCATTGACTCACCGCCCAATCAACCTTAACCCCTTAATTCCTAATTCCTAATTCCCTCCTCCTATGCCCCTCCCATTACCGAATCTTGATGATCATGACTACGCCGATCTGGTGGAAATGGCGCGATCGCTGATCCCCAGCGAGTGCTCGGAATGGACGGACCATAACCCTTCCGATACAGGCATCATCCTGCTGGAGTTGTTCGCCTGGTTAACTGACCTGCTGCTGTATCAGGTCAATCAGGTGCCTGACAAATCCTACGAGGTGTTTCTTCAACTGCTTAAGGGTGATGCAAAATTTAGCGCCAAGCAGAATGGAGAAAGTGTTGATCCTCAGGCTTTACAGAAGGCTACCCAAGAGGCAATCCTCACACTGAGACAACGTTATCGAGCCGTTACTGCACGGGATTATGAAATTCTGGTCATGGAAAACTTCAATGTTAAGGTTAACCGAGTCAAAGCATTTGCAAACAGCAATTTGACTGTAAAGCCGCAACCTACTGAGCCAGTTACGGGTCACAAACCTACCGATACAGGTCACATCAGCCTGGTAGTAATGCCTCAAGGCGCTCAAAATCCCTTCGTTGTCCCCGATCAAACATTTAAAGATGAAATTTTCAAATTTCTTGATGATCGCCGACTGTTAGGTACAAAACATCATGTTGTTTATCCTGACTATGTTCAGATTTCTGTTTCTGCTAAATTGCATTTAGAACCAGGTCGGGTATTTGATCAAGTCAAAACCATATGTATCAATCAATTAGCCCAGTTTTTCCATCCTCTATCGAGTGGTAAAGATCAGCAGGGATGGCCCTTCGGTCGATCAGTGTATATCTCTGAGATTTATCAGCAACTTGATCAGGTTGAAGGTGTTGACTACGTGCAAGACTTGCGGATTAATAATGGGGAGGAATCCATTTCGTTGCTTCCCCATCAACTGGTGCAGTTTGAACAGAAGAGTAATATCACTTCTGTAGAGGGGAAATCATGACTTCAACCTCTAACATCCCTGTCAGCAACTATCTCGACTATCTACCAGCCGTACTGCAGGAAGATCCATTTCTGGGACAGTTTCTCCAAGCGTTTGAGGCAATTCTAAGCGGTGATAAGCAAGCATATCCGAATGGATTTGAGCAAACCTTAACTGACATCCACACCAAGTTTGCACCAGCTACGACCCCGACAGAGTTTTTGCCCTGGTTGGCGGGTTGGGTTGCTCTCAGCCTGCGCGACGACTGGAACGAAAAAGTAAAACGCGATTTTATTCAAAGTATCGTACCGCTTTACCAGCGGCGGGGTACAACAGAGGCACTGAAGAAAATACTCCAGATTTATCTGCAAAGACAGGTAGAACCGAGCGACAAGTCATCCATAGAATATGTGGAAATTTTTGAGTTTGATCAAATTCCTTATTACTTTCAGGTACAACTCCGCGTTGATAATCAAGATTTAGCTGAATATGACCGCAAGGAAACCATTGCCCGTGCCATTATCGAGCAGGAAAAGCCTGCTTATACAGTCTATTCTCTGCGAATTCTGTTGCCCAGCATACGGTTGGTTTCAGAAGAAATGCTCAAAGAAATGCTCAAAAAAGAAGGTGTGAGTGAGGCAGAAATTCCAAATCGAAGGTTGAAGCTTTTTAAAAGTCCTGACCCTGAAAGCCATAAAGAGCATCACAACAGAACTATTTTGGGTACAACTGATCAGAAACCAAAATCTTAAAGTTCTATCACGATTTCCCCAACCCCTCGATAATCCTGAAGTCTTTTTTCTACTTGCTTAAACTGGAGTCACTTATCATGCCAGAAGACAAACAATCCATTGCAAAACGACCTCGCTATTTTGATGGTCAGTACCTGAATGTTGATGACTTTGTGAGTGAGCAGGAGTATCATATCGATCGCCAGCGTCGCATCAGCAAGTTTTTGCAGATTTCTGGAATTTTGGAAGGTTTAGATGTAACAGTTGGCAGCAATACTCAACTAACAATTACGCCAGGGGCAGCCATTGACGACCAGGGGCAACAGATCCTGTTGCGTAGTGAAGCAATGTTTAGAGAAAACCTATTACAATCTTCCAATCGATTTGTGATTGATTTATCGGATATTTCAAAATTTTCTCGCACCCAATCCTACAATTTATGGATTACTTGGAGAAAGGTTGAGTCTGATCCCCAAACAGAGGAAGCTCTTGAAAAAGATAAAAATACTCGATTTTACGAACGCCCCGAAATTCAACTGCTACCTTCCCAGAATAAGCCCGAAGTCCCTTCAGTTTTTCTGGCTGTTTTGAATGCTTCTAGTGATGGTTTTACAGTCGGTCAAACCGATCTCCGTCAATATTCTGGTCTAAAACTACCAGCAAAGGATGGCAAAGGCGTAACGTTAAGGTCGCAGGATGGAGCCAGCGATCGCGCCATCCTCACAGGCAGTTTGAGCGTTACTGGCAATGTGGGAATTGGCACAACCAGTCCAGCAGCCAAGCTTGCCATCAATGGAGGATTGCATGTCGGAGGAGATTCAGACCCAGGGGATAAAAATCTTTTAGTAGATGGAACACTGAGTGTTAACGGAGAAAGCACTCTACTTGGAAAGGCAACCATACAACCATCTTTAACTGCAACTGCCAGCAACCAAACTCTCAGCGCTGTTCATATTAAGCCAATTGTTCCCACCTCTTCTTATACAGGAATCCAGCTGAATGGATTGATCGTTGAAAGCGGTAATGTAGGAATCGGTACAACAAACCCAGCAGCAAAATTGGAGGTGAATACTGGAGGTGGAAAAACCACAAGCCTCAAGTGTGAGCATAATGGTTCAAATTTTATTGTCCGTCCAAAATCAGGTGGAGACTCATCGACCATTATTGAAAATACTGGTGGTGGTAAACTTTTGATCAGTCCATCAGCCGATGTGGAAATTGGCTCAGCTGTTACTGTAAAAAATAACGGCGAAGTTAAAGTTGAGAGTATTAGCACTGGAGGTAAAATTCTGATTAAAACTGCAAATAAAAATAAATATATAATTTGTGGTGATAGCGACACAATAGGTAGTTCGGCTGATAAAACGCCTGACTCAGAATTCAAACTTGAAATGGCTTGCTCCCGCACATTAAAAGAAAATATTTTGTCTTTGTCCAGTGATGAAGCTATCCAAACCTTGATCGGCTTGAGATCTGTAAAATACGATTACAAAGGGGAAAGGGCTTTTCGGCAAATTTTAGGGTTTATTGCAGAAGAAATGCCTGACAACTTAGCTAGTCAAGATCGTCAATCCTTATCTCCTTTTGAAGTAATCCCGGTCTTAACAAAAGTCATTCAGTTGCAGCAAGAGTCCATCAAACAACTTCAGGAAAAGGTTGATGTGATTTGGCTCCAAGCTGATAAACACAAGGAAGAATGCTTATCTTAATAATTGAGTAAGTGCGATCGCTGCATGACCGTAGGTTGGGCTGATGCACGAAACCCAACAAACACAGGTATCGTAGACCCAGCTTAAGCAATATCCACCCCCTCCCCTCCAAAATTCTTCCTCTCAAATCATGCAAGACAAACTCCAACAACGCCTCAACTCTCTCAAATCTGAATACGCAGCCGGACAAAAAATGCTGGCAGATCTGGAAGCCCAGCAATCCAACCTGCGGGACACCCTCCTCCGCATCAGCGGTGCCATTCAGGTACTGGAAGAAGCCCTCAGCGAAGCTGACACCCCTGAAGCCAGTCCGCCTCTGAATACTAATAACGTCAATTCTGACAGTCCGCAGGTAAATGATTCGGTAGGCACCCCTCAAAGTATCACTAATTCCTAAGACGAGGTTCATAGTCTCATGCAAAGCTCGGACATTCCCCAAAAAGGTTCATCCATCCCCTCATTAACAGGGGATACAACGAATACCCCCCCTGCAAAAACCTCTTCAGATCTATCTGAAAATTCATTAAAGGAGTTCCTAAAAAAGATATATCAGCTTCAACAAACTTATGAGAAAAACGCCGTCAAGGCAAAAAGATGGTTTCTTGGATTAAGGATACTAATTCTAACTTTAACGACATTAGCCTCTCTTCTTGCAGTCGCTAGTGTAACATGGCTACCCCCCGTGGTAATCTCTAAACCTCCAGGTCTTACATCTCCAAATCTGACAAATAATTCGGTAGGCACCGCTCAAACTACCACTAATTCCCCCGTGGTAATCTCTCAACCTCCAGGTCTTACATCTCCAAATCTGACAAATAATTCGGTAGGCACCGCTCAAACTACCACTAATTCCCCCGTGGTAATCTCTCAACCTCCAGGTCTAACATCTTCAAATCTGATATCTGAAATCGCCAGATATTGTCTGATTATTGTTCCGATTACAACCAGTATTCTAATTGCAGGCTCAATCAAGCTTGATAAAAGCTCTAATTGGCTTTTATTGAAAGGTGCGTCTGAAACCCTCAAAAGTGAAATTTATTATTTCTTAACTCAGACTGGAAAAGATAAAGACAAAGACCCAACAGATTTAAAGGATTCAATCAGGAAGTTAATCGAACAAGTTAAAATCATCCAAGATAGCTTCAATGGAACTCCCGTACACAAAACTTCCTTTCGCCCTTTTGAAGGAGACGATAGCGATCGTTCTAAACACAAAAATAATACTTCTTCGGAAGGAGATTTTCCTGAAGATGATTCCAAGAGTTCTGAATCACCTCCAAAAGATGATTCCAAGAGTTCTGAATCACCTCTAAAAGTTAATACTCAGCTTCCTGAATTATCTTCTTTGGAGATCCAACCAAATTCCAAAGCACCCTTCTTATGCCCCAAAATGTATAAATCAAAACGAATTGAGCAGCAATTCAAGTTCTACCGCTCGGAGGCAAAAGGTTTGTCGATTCAACTGGAGATTCTTCGATGGATTATTTATATCCTTGGAGGAGTTAGCACTTTCCTGGCAACAATTCCTAGCTCGCAAGCATGGGTGGCAGTATCCAGTACTTTAGTCGGTACAGTCACCAGCTACTTGGAATTGATTAGGATGGAGCCAACCTTAATCAACTACAATCAAGCTGCAGACCTCCTTTACCGCAACCTCCTTGCCTGGGAATCTTCAGGTGCAGAAAATGATACAGAGACTTTTAAGAATTTGGTTCGAGATACCGAACAAGTTATTCAAAGGGTAAGTAGTAGTTTTGTTCAGGATATGCAAAATCTTTCGAAAGAGGGGGGATCTGCTAGCTCAACGCGCTCGACCTTGTAGCATCTGGTAACAAGGCCTAATAGCCAAAATAGACACCCCACAATAACATTGTGGAATTTTCACATTATTTGGCTACTGTTCCTTCCCCCATTGCCAAGAGCTTATATGGGATAAATAGCTCAACAATTGCTAAATCTGTTCCCCTTGTTAGCGGTCTTATCTAATCACCTGGAGTTGCTGACTCTGTATCAGAGTAGCAAATTGCTCAAGCCTGTGGCATCCGTGGTTGTAATTCGGTTCGCCGTCATCAGAATTTCTCCCTGTTGTAGCTTAAAATAATTCCCTGTCGAGATTGAAGGACACGATCAAGCAGCATGGCGCGAATTCCCTACCGCTTCCAAAATTCTTATAGTGTGCTTTGCTACATCCTGCATTTGTCGTTTCCACAACGCCTGGTCTTAAAACCATTGTGTAGTGCTATCGGTGTCGGTGATTCATCAGGAATAAGCTCAATTCATAGTGTACAACTTTATTTTCCTTGGATTGAAGTACAAAACTCGGAACCCACATTGATAGTGTAAAACTTTATTACTCTACACTCTTGTTCCAAGAATGCTAATTTTAACCCTTTAGGGCATTTTAGGTGTACAACTTTATTTTTAAGTTACAAGATCTTCCAGGTGGAGTGATAGAAGACCTCTGTCAAGAGGATCGCTGGCGACTGGATATTGATCCAGGTTTTGATGCCAAGCATGAGTTCTTTCTGTCTTGGCGATACTTCGTTGCCTTACCGAAAAACCCTTCACCTTACTACGAGTCAACCGAAGCGGATTTAGCGGATTTTTTGACGTTTGATGGGTTTGATGTGTTGCTGCCAGTGTCCCGTTCCCATCATCCAAACATTGAACTCATTCGTCTCATTCCAGGGGTGAATCATCAAACGCTGACGCTGTTTCTGCACGATTCGTTTCATGAGTCCTACTTCAACGACGAATGGTCGGCGAGGTATGGGTTTCTAGCAGTCGCCGATCGCTATCAGAAGTTTGGTTGTGATTTCTACCTTGCCAGTTACTATCACTTTTCCTATCTGATTGGCGCAGATTATGAAGCTGCCAGCGAAGTGATGCGAAAGAAGTTGAATCTGTAGCGGTAAACGAGCGATCGCCCTTAGCTGTCTCGTCGTGAAACCGTGGCAGTGATCGCTTCTGGGATGAGTTTGACCGTGTTGAGTGTTCATTTTTGCTGGGGCACTCTAGGCTGGTAAATCTCCCAGGGAGAAATCTGCTATGTCTATGTCTCCAATTAGTGCGACGCTGGACTCGAAAGACCGGGAAACGGTGATGGCAGCGATCGCAACCATTAAAGAAAAGCTGCCGTTTTTGATCGATTTGACCGCAGATGACCGGAAGGCGTTACCCAAGATGGGCGATAAGAGTCGGGCGTTTGTGAGTAAGGCGCTGGAGGTGGCGACGCAGAACCCGAACTTTTTGCCGAGGTCATTTAACCTGGAGGAGTTGCGGAAGGATGTGCTGTAAACACATTCGGCAACCTTATTTAATTTGGACTTAGAGGATTTGTTGCCGAATGTGTTTATGTTTGAGGCGATGTCTCCGATCGTGGTGGCACTGACGCAGCTACAGGAATTGGTGGATGATACCTGTCTGGCAGCGGGGAGTGTTCGCGAAGCGTTGCGTTAGCAGTAGCGTATGCGGCAGCGTTGCAGGTGTATAACTATGCGAAGGCGAGTGGACAGGGCGCGGGGTTAGATGTGGTAGTAGGGGAGATTAAACATACTCTAGCCGCTGGCGTGCCGCTGTCTGCGTCTAAAGTATGTTTGGCAACAGTTTGCCCGGAAACCTCGGAAGGTGAAGGTTACAGAAGGAACGACGCAGCCACAAGAGGCAACACTGTAGCTCAAAGCCTGACGATTTGACTTCGGAGGCTGACGGTTGAAGCTCGGAGCCTGGACATTGGAGCAAAAAGCTCGACGTTCCGGGTTCTGAGCTTTAATTTTGGAGTAAAAAGGTCGGAGCTTGGAGGTCTGAGGTCGGAGTTTCGTGTTCTGAGCCTGGAGCTTCGAGTTCTGAGGTCGGAGTTCCGCGATCAGAGGTTAAAAGGCGAGGGTCGGAGGGCGATCGCTCCTTGAAATAGCTAAAATACTCGGTGTGAACAGCAAAAGACTGCTGCCCACGTCCAGGAAAAGTAATCTTCAAGAAAATATTTGCACTTGAGGTAGTTAGTGAAGTTAGTAAATGCTCAGAATCGAATTCAGGAGCTAATGTCTCGTTTTGTAGCGCAAATCGAGATGGAAGCAGCAATGAGCAGAACAGACTTAAACAAAGCTGCCGAAACAATATTGATACCTTTACTCAACGAGGTGTATGGTTGGAGCTTAGAAAATATCAATTATGCTGAGGACAATAATAACTATCCTGGTATTGATTTAGCTGACAAGGTAGCGGGAATCTCTGTTCAAGTCACAGCGACTCCTGATCTTACAAAGGTCAAACATACTCTGGAGCAATTTACTAAGCATAACCAGCACTTAAAATATAATCGGCTGATTATTTATATTCTGAAGAAGAAACAGGATTCTTATTCAGAAACAGCGATTCAAGGAATTATTCAAAACAAGTTCGGCTTTGATTCTCAAAAAGATATTTGGGATCATCGCAAAATACTTAAAGAAGTTTCTAATTTCCCAATCGATCGGGCGCTTAGAGTTCAAGAAATTTTAGAAGCAAATTTTGGTGGAGATCAAAGGCTTCCATCATTACTTGCTGACAGCCTAGAGCAGAGCATTAACTGGCGAGAAACTTGTCGAGAGTTACTGAACCACTGGAAGGGACTAACAACCAATGTCCTAACCAAGCCGAATGGCGTTCGTTTTCAACTGGATGAGGTCTTTGTACCGTTAGGATTGGTGGAGAGGCAAAAAAAGCCAAAACACCGCTCTCATGATGGGTTTCCAGCAGAGCAGGGTTCGGAACTCTATGAGGAGAAGGTCACACCCATTAGCCAGAATGACTTTTTTGAACAAGTATTGCGACAAGGGCAAAGCAAGCATAGCCAGGGAAGCCGTATTGCCATTATTGGTGAACCTGGAGCGGGAAAAACAACACAGCTTCAGAAGATAGCGGATTGGATTCTAACAGAAACGGATGGAACTCCCATTTGGATTCCATTGGCAGCAGTGGGTGCAAAAAAACTGAGGGACTATTTACTGAGTGACTGGCTGCAAACAGCCATTGAGGAGCTAGACGTTTCACAAGCGCATCGAGATGATCTGGGGCAACTGCTGAAAACTGGAAAGGTCTGGTTGTTGCTGGATGGTGTGGATGAAATGGCAATCTCAGATGCGCTTTACCAGATTGCTACTCAGATGCGTGAAGGATGGTTGGGAAATGTCCGCGTGGTTCTGACCTGTCGCTTAAATGTGTGGGATGCAGGAAAGAATGCGCTTGATGGTTTCGATGTATACCGCAATCTGGATTTTGAATATCCCAGCGAAGTGCATCAGTTTATTAATCAATGGTTTGCAACTGAACCAGCATTGCAGCAAAAACTGAAGGTGGCGTTGGAGCAACCAGGCAAAGAACGGATTCGGGATATGGTGAAGAACCCATTGCGGTTGACGTTGCTTTGCTATAGCTGGCAATTGCAGGAAGGCGAACTCCCAGAAACGCAAGCTGGACTGTATGAGTGGTTTGTGAATGCGTTTTATGAATGGAACAAAGGTAAGGTTCCATTAAAGTTGAGTGTGACGAAGCGCGAGGAATTGAACCGTGCTTTAGGAGAGCTGGCAAAAGCAGCCATTGATCAAGAAAGTTCCCGCTTTCGTCTACAAGAGAAATTTGTCAAGCGGTTTCTAGATGCTGCCGATGATGAAGATTCTCTGTTTTACCTGGCTCTCCAACTCGGCTGGCTCAATCGTATCGGTGTTGCAGCAGAAAACCCACTCGAAAATGTCTATGCTTTCTTTCATCCGACGTTTCAGGAATATTTTGCGGCATTGGCGATTAATGATTGGCACTACTTTTTAAAGCAAGCTGTTATCTTTGAACCTCAATGGAGACAAGTAATCGTTCTGTGGCTAGGACGAGGTGACATTGATAAAAGTGAAAAACACTCATTCTTAGATATACTCGAAGATTTTCAAGAATGTGGTGGATTTTACAGATATGAGGCTGAAAGATTTTCAAAAGAAATTATATCAATGAATGAGTTTGGAATTCACAGAAAGCCTAGGGATTATTCAATAACAGTTCAGGCTGGATCGTGTTTAGAGATTAATGTAGCTGATGTCTTTATTAAAGGGGTTTCTCCTGATGAAACCCATTTTGAACATACAAAATTTCTGCTTGATCAACTAGAAGAGAGTCAAGGTGACTTAAGTTGGACGGAACTTAATTCTGAGGAGCTTGCTGAGATTAACCAACTCTTAGAGAGTTTATCTGAAAGTAAAAATGACTTATTCAATCTGGGCATTCTGAAGAGACTTCTTGAGATAAATTCGGAAAGTGATACAGACTTGGTTGAAATAAATTTTATGAAACTCTTTGAGCCTGCCAAAGAGGATATATGTAGAATAATTACTTGGGTCTTGACAAAGTTGGTTTGGGAATCACGAAGAATTGGATATAGTAATCTTATGAGTGTCTCTAAACTTCTTATTGAAGCTCTTCGGATTGAAAATCAAAAAAAGCAAACTATACAGCATTGGTTGACCCGAAAGTGGGCAGCAAAGTTTCTAATTAGAGTTTTAGTTGAGAATAATTTTCCAGAAAAGATTCTAATCTTAGTAGTCGAACGTTTAAAGTATTATACAGTCGAAGGGTTTTATGAGTCTGACTACACTTTATATAAGTGGTGTAGAGAAGTTATTCTTCGCTGCAACAGACTTCCCTATCCAGACTTTTATCAAGCATGGCACAGTTCTTCTTCCTCCACTGATGCCGAGTTACCTATAGATAGTTGAGAGGTAAAAAGCTATGAAAACTCAAAATATTGATATTCCTAAAGAGACGATCGCTCACTTCTGTCAACACTGGCACATCACTAAACTTTCACTGTTTGGCTCTGTCCTTCGTGACGACTTTCGCCCCGATAGCGATATTGATGTGTTGGTCGAATTTCAACCCGAATATATTCCTGGCTTTCTTAAACTCCATCGGATTCAAGAAGAACTTTCAACCCTCCTGGGAAATCGACCCATTGATCTTGTTACGCCCAAATTTCTGAATCATCGGATTCGCGATCGCATCCTATCAGAAGCAGAGGTTCACTATGTCGCAGAGAGATGATCGGGTTTATTTGGACACATGGTAGATATTGCTAATAAAGCGATCGGGTTTGTGCAAGGTGTAACTAGGGAAAATTTTGACAACGATGAACTTCTGCGTCTATCCCTGACCCATTTATTGCAGGTGATTGGTGAAGCAGCCCGAAGAGTCTCCCCAGACTTTCGAGCCGCTTACCCTCAAATAGACTGGAAAGCGATCGTCGGAATGCGAAGCAAAGTTGTTCACGATTACTTAAATGTCGATGAAGATATCGTTTGGGACACCGTATTGAATGAACTCCCCTCTTTAGTGAATGAACTTGAGAGAATATTGAATGCCGACAATCTCGGATAGAGGAGAAACCGTATGGCAGAAGTAAAAGTTTACTACGATCAAATTGGCAACACCTTAACCGTCTGGTTTGGCAATCCTCAAGATGAATACACCTGTGAAGAAACGGGGGATGAAGTGGTCTTGATAAAAGATAGCAACGGACAAGTCATCGGCTTTGAAAAACTCAACTACACCCTTCCAGCCACCACAAACCTCAAGATCTCCTTTGAAACAGCATCAGCATAACCCTTTCACTTTCACTATCATGACAAGCGCCAAAGAACAGCCCATTCAAGAACTAGACCAGACACCTGATTTCGTTGTGCAGGAAGTTTTAGACCTTCTGCTGTTCATCAAAGTTCGGTTAAAGCGCGAAATCAAGGAAGAGCAGCCTGACAGTTCGCAGCAAGCCCCCAGTCTTCCACCCTTTCTCCAGTTTGTTGAAGAGATTAGTGCCCAAGTTCCTAGAGAGGAATGGGCAAAGCTACCCAGCGACCTTTCCAAAAACATCGATCACTACTTGTATGGCTCACCGAAGAACTAAGGATGAAACCTGTAGACTAGGACAAGCCTTAGCAGTGCGCTCGGAGCAAGCCCGATGAATCTCACCATTCCCGACGATATCCTGACAGCCAGCGAAATGTCGGAAGCAGACTTGAAGCTGGAAGTTGCCGTTCTCCTTTACAAGCGCGAGAAAATCAGCGCTGGCAAAGCCTGTGAGTGGTTGGGGCTTAATCTAGTCGAGTTTCGCCGAGAGTTGGGCAACCGAGGACTGACGATTAACTACGATGTTGACGACTTTCAGGCAGATGTCGAAACCCTGCGCTCCCTTGGCAGGCTATGAGTGTCGTCAGCAACACCTCACCCATCACCAATCTGGCAGGCATCGGGCAACTTGACCTGCTTCACCAATTCTACGACACTATTACCATTCCTCAAGCCGTTTACAACGAAATGGCAACCATCGGCAGAGCTGTACCAGGCGCACTTGAAGTACAAACGCTCCCCTGGATCACAGTTCAACCCGTAAAAGACCAAAACCAGGTCGAAGCACTCCGAGCCGTTTTAGATCCGGGTAAAGCCGAAGCCATTGTGCTGGCTCTGGAACTCAACGCATCACTCTTGATTATCGACGAAAGACCCGGTAGAAGCATTGCCCGACAAAACAGCATCCTCATCATCGGCGTATTAGGCGTGTTATTGGAGGCAAAACAACAAGGGTTAATCGCCAGTGTCCAACCTCTAGTCGATCGACTGATCAACGAATTAGAGTTTCGGGTCAGCAAGCGGCTATATGAGACAGTTTTACAGACTACTGGTGAGGCTTAAGAGCGCGATTCTTGCAGGAAGCCATGCGATCGCGAAGCGCTGACTTGTCAGTTCGCCCTCTATCCCTCACCATTCAACCTCCAACCTCGAAACTTCACCCTCAAAAGCCAAACCTTCGCCCCTGGAACAGAAAATTCCTCGATCAGAACACGCGGCTTTGACCTCCGAACTCGAAACGCCAGCCTCTAAGCTTGAACCGCCAACCTCCGAACACGGAATGTCAGCCTCTAAGCTCGGAACGCCAACCTTAGAACACGGAACGTCGAGCTTGGAGCACGGAACGTCGAGTTTGGAGCACGGAACGCCGAGCTTGGAGCACGGGACGCCGACCACAGAGCTGCAAGCGGGGTCAGAGGCTTCAAAGGCGATACATTCACGACAGCGTAGGAGTCCAGGCAAGTAGTAAGTTGAAATTGCAGCTTATAATGCCAAGCGGTACTAGCACTACTGATGTACAACATTATTTTGTGGAAGTATGGGCACTCGTTCTCCTGTTGCTGTCACCCCCAGCCTCATTTCACCTGAATACTCAACAGTCGTAAACCCAAACGTGCCCTTGCTGAAATTGGGCGTGATGGCATCAGGAAGCGGCAGTAATTTTGAGGCGATCGCGCAAGCCATTGCCGATCAGAAACTCAAGGCTCAGGTACAAGTCCTGCTTTATAACAATCCTGGTGCCAAGGCTGCTGCCAGAGCAGAACAGTGGGGCATTCCTTCCGTGCTACTCAATCATCGTGAGTTTGCCAACCGGGAAGCGTTGGATGCAGCGATCGTCGAAACGCTGCAACAGCATGACGTCGAGTGGGTCATCATGGCTGGCTGGATGCGGATTGTCACGCCTGTTTTGATTAATGCGTTTCCCAGACGCATTCTGAACATCCATCCCAGTTTACTGCCCAGCTTTAAGGGCAACCGAGCAGTCGAGCAAGCGCTCGCAGCAGGCGTTAAAATCACTGGCTGCACGGTTCATCGCGTCGTGACAGAGGTCGATAGCGGCGACATTATTGTCCAAGCTGCGGTGCCTGTATTGCCCGACGACACGCTTGAAACACTCCACGATCGCATCCACATTCAGGAACATCGCATCTTTCCTCAGGCGATCGCGCTGGCGGCTCAGGGTCAATAGCCATCAAAGGCCTGATGGCGCGATCAGCGTTGCGCTGGACACCGACCACCGACCACCGACCACTCATTTTTGAGCGACCTGCCGCCATTCTTCGACAACAAAGGGTGGTACTGGCAGGTCGATCGCGGTTTTCTGCAATGGCAATGTCAGCCGTAGCGGGGTCGTTGCGGTCAGCTGACGCATCACCTCAAGCAAGTCATACTCAGCCACATTAGGAACATCGGTGACTGTGTCTGTCTCTGCTGCCAGCCAGACACGCTCCGTTCCCGTTGTAATTTTCAGTGGATGCGGATGCTCTAACGCTGCCCCGCCTGGAAACCCAACCAACCGGAGATGGATGCTCTCCGTCTGTCCCCCTTGCACCCGCTTGTAGAAAACCACCTGCCACGCCTGATCGGTACGATCGCGCAAGGTCTGCAGCGATCGATACATCACGCGATCGCCCCCTTCAGGATAGGTATGCACCGACGCGAGCCCGTCCGGCACACCCAATGTCATGACGAGCGCAAGAGCCACACCAAGGAACCATCCAAGCCGATACATCTGGTCATGCTCCTGACTGCCACTACTGAGTTAGTGTAGGCCGAAAAGGTAGGGCCGCCCCTACAAAATACGCCCCTTAAGGCAGTCGCGCTACAGAACGAAGGTGTTCAGATCTATACTTCCAGTCAGTCACTCTACTTGCATCGCTTGTGAAGCCCCTTTCAACGTCACGCCGAAAATTTTATGTGCGAACCCACCTGATTGGGTCTGTTTTAGTGGCTATGGCTGTGGCTGCGCTTCTGCCTGCCTGGCTGCATCTACCCTCTCGTGTGCTTTGCATCTGGGACTCAGGCATGCTTTTCTTCCTGCTGATGAGCTGGTGGGTCATGCTGCGCGCAACGCCAGAAACCATGCGGCTGAATGCCCAACGGCAAGATGAAGGGCGTTTGGTCATTTTGAGTTTAGTCACAACGGCGGCCTGTGCCAGCATTTTTGCGATCGGCTTTATGCTTAAAGATGCCAAAAGCGGATCAGGGTCGATCCTGATCCTGCATGTCATCCTTGCGGCCTTCACGATTTTGGGTTCCTGGCTGCTGGTGCATACGATTTTTGCGTTGCATTATGCGCACGGCTATTACCAGGACGGTAGCCAGTCACTAGAGGAGGCTAAGGCAGAAGGACTGGATTTTCCGGGTGATATCGAGCCCGATTATTGGGACTTTCTGTATTTCTCGTTTGTGATCGGCATGACGAGCCAGGTTTCGGATGTGCAAATCGAATCGCGATCGATGCGGCGGTTGGCGTTGCTTCACGGTGTCCTGTCGTTCTTTTTTAACACCGCGATCGTGGCGATGAGCATCAATCTTATTGCAGGCTTAATTCAAGGCGGATGATTCTGGTGTTCAGGTGGGCGATCGTTGCCACTATGGAGAAATTGAAGCCGTAAGAAGAAGTCGAAGCGGTAAGATCGGTTGTATGAAAATATTTCTGCGACCAGGCGATCGCCTTCACCCATCCTCTTTTTACCTTTTACTGCTGCTGGTGAGCAGTACCGCTGGCTGTGGGGTTATTCGTCCTGAATTGGGCAGCGCACCAACGCCAACAGAATCCTTACCGCCCCTGCAAAGCAGCCCTGCCACGGCACCTTTGGCACCACCGAAATTGACGAGCCTGGACTATGTGGCTCAGATTGTGCAGAAGGTTGGGCCGGCCGTAGTGCGGATTGATTCGACTCGCACAGTGGGGCAATCCTTTGGCGACCCTGGCTTTGAGCGGTTTTTTGGTGGTCAGGAACCCCAAACGCAGCGAGTGCAGCGCGGCACAGGTTCTGGCTTTATCACCACTGCTGATGGACGCGTGTTGACGAATGCTCACGTGGTGCAGGGCGCTGATAGCGTGACGGTAGTACTGAAGGATGGACGACGGTTTAAGGGAACAGTGGTGGGAGCAGACTCGACCACGGATGTAGCGGTAGTGAAAATCAATGCCCAAAACCTACCCGTCGTGAAATTGGGCAATTCAGACAATCTGTTGCCGGGGCAAGCCGCGATCGCGATCGGCAATCCTCTTGGACTGAGCTTTACGGTGACGCAAGGCATTATTAGCGCGACGGGGCGATCGGCGGCTGATGTGGGCGTACCCGCCGAGCGAGTCGATTTTATCCAGACCGACGCTGCCATTAATCCGGGTAATTCGGGCGGGCCGTTGATTAACGCCGAAGGAGAAGTGATTGGCATCAACTCTGCCATCATTCAAGGAGCCGCTGGGCTGGGGTTTGCGATCCCGATCGCCACGGCGTCACGCGTTGCCGATCAGATCGTCGCGACTGGTAAAGCGGAGCATCCCTATCTGGGCGTCAAGATGGCAGAACTGACCCCTGAGCTCCGTAACGAAATTAATCAGAGCAACGCTGGCTTCAAAATTAACCAGGAGCAGGGTGTGTTGATTATTGCCGTCCAGTCTAATTCTCCAGCCGCACGGGGAGGTGTACGACCGGGTGACATTGTAGCCAGCATCAACGGCACGGCGATTCAAACGGCTCAACAGGTGCAGCAGCAGGTAGAAGCAACGTCGATCGGTAGCCCACTGCAGATGATTGTCAACCGCAATGGTCAGAAGCAAACTCTCACTGTGAAGCCAGAGCCCTTGCCTGTGAGAGAACCGGGCTAAGATCACGATCGCGGTGCCATGTGCGATCGCGCATGTGCTAGAGTTTGTCTCTTTTCACTGTCCTCTAATGCTTTGAAGCTTAACCACTGTGGGTGCTATAGAGTCTGAAGTTTTGCCGGGTCGCAGTTTTCCCTTAGGTGCAACGGTTTACCCCGAAGGCGTTAATTTTTCCATTTTTTCTAAAAGCGGCAAAGCCTTAGAGCTGCTCTTGTTCGATCGAGCCGACGATCCTAAGCCTGCACGCGTCATCACGCTGCATCCCAAGCAAAACAAAACGTTCTACTACTGGCATGTGTTCGTTCCAGGCATTGGTGCCGGACAGATCTATGCCTACCGGGTCGATGGGCCGTTTATTCCCGAACAAGGGCATCGGTTTGATTGCAACAAAGTCTTGCTCGACCCCTATGCCAAAGCCGTTGTAGGATGGGAAAACTACAGCCGTGAAGCAGCAATGCGCCCTGGTGATAATTGCGCTCAGGCACTACGCGGCGTGGTGGTCGATACCAGCGCCTACGCTTGGGAAGGCGATGCACCGTTGAATATTCCCCACGCTGACAGCGTGATCTATGAGATGCATGTGGGCGGCTTCACCCGCAATCCCAATTCGGGCGTGTCGCCGGAGAAGCGGGGCACCTACGCGGGTCTGATCGAAAAAATCCCATACCTGAAACAACTGGGCGTAACAGCGGTAGAGTTACTCCCCGTTCACCAGTTTGATGAACAAGATGTACAGCCTGGGTTGACGAACTACTGGGGCTACAGCACGATCGCCTTTTTTGCACCACATACAGGCTACAGTTCGCGACGTGACCCATTAGGGCCTGTGGACGAATTTCGGGACATGGTCAAAGCGCTGCACAAGGCTGGCATTGAAGTCATTCTGGACGTGGTGTTTAACCACACGGCAGAAGGCAATGAGGACGGCCCCACCTTATCCTTTAAAGGCTTAGAGAATGCGGCATACTACATCCTGGAGCCAGATCGGGAGCTCTACAGCAACTACAGCGGCTGCGGCAACACGCTGAAGGCAAATCATGACATTGTGGGGCGCATGATTCTCGAAAGTCTGCTCTATTGGGTGGCAGACATGCATATCGATGGGTTCCGCTTTGATTTAGCATCCGTGCTGTCGCGCAGTCGCTCTGGACAACCATTGGAAGATCCGCCGATTCTCTGGACGATCGAATCCCATCCCATTCTGGCAGGCACTAAAATTATCGCCGAAGCCTGGGATGCCGCAGGGCTGTATCAGGTTGGTTCCTTTATTGGCGATCGCTTTGCTGAATGGAACGGCCCCTTTCGCGATGATGTTCGTCGCTTTGTCAAAGGCGATAGCAAGACAGTGGCAACGCTGGCAGACCGCTTGCTGGGTAGCCCTGATATTTATCCGCAGGCCGATCGAGAACCCAGCCGTAGCATCAATTTCATTACTTGTCACGATGGCTTCACGCTGAATGACCTGGTGGCTTACAACGAAAAGCACAACGTCGCCAACAAAGAAGATAGTCGTGATGGCTCCAACGACAACCATAGCTGGAACTGTGGCTTCGAAGGTCCAACGACTGACACCACCATTGAAGCGTTACGCCAGAAGCAAATCAGAAATTTCCTTACGATTCTCTTTTTTGCGCAGGGCACACCCATGCTATCGATGGGCGACGAGGTGCGGCGATCGCAGCTCGGTAACAACAATAGCTATTGTCAGAACAATGAATTGAGCTGGTTTGACTGGGACAGCCTGCAACGAGAGGAGGGGCTCCTGCGGTTTGTCCAGAAACTGATTCACTTTACTCAATCACTCGAAATTTTTCGGCAAGAACGGCTGCTCGAAGTCACCTATGCCAGCCAAAAGCCCCATATCGTTTGGCATGGCACGGAGCTAGGCAAACCCGATTGGGGCGAACAGTCCCACTGCCTTGCGTTTACGTTGCGCCACCCAGAGGCAAGCGAACATTTTCACGTGATGCTCAACGCCTATTGGGAGCCACTCACGTTCGAATTGCCACCGCTGGGTCAAAGCGAACGATGGTACAGAATCATCGACACCGCCCTACCCTCGCCTAGAGACATCGCAGAGCCAACAGCAGCCCCACAAGTCAGGCGAAGGAAATACCCTGTGGAAGCACGATCATCGGTTGTGTTGATGGCCAGGGCAGGTTCGGTATGAATTTGAGCGATCAGCAGCCCTGGACAGCAGTCAGCTATGAGTACATGATTGATTGCTGTCCAGGGCTGGTGTCGATGAGAACATTGATTTTCGCAGAGAGAATGATGTCTTCTAGCCACACTCAGCTAAGATCTTCGTAGTGATTGGCAACGTAGTGATTGGCAAGCAAGATGGCTCAGATTTTAGACCCGTTAGCGGCTGGCCAACCTGATGGCATTATTTGCTGCTACGTCAATGGTTCTAGTCGCATTCAAATCGCACGCATCAGCAATATCCCCAACTGGTACTTTGAGCGCGTCGTGTTTCCAGGGCAGCGGCTTTTGTTTGAAGCAGTGCCTGAGGCGCAACTTGAAATCCATACAGGTTCAATGGCGAGTGCAATTTTGTCCGATCGCATTGCTTGTCATTCGTTGCAGGTGGGGAGTGGGGAGCCCGGTGAACTGTAAATCATTGGTTTCATTGGATAAAACCGGCGATCGTATCACTCATCATTGGTTGGGCTTACGGGCAGCATCGCCGCTAACCGTTCAAGCAATTGGGTCTGTTCTTCCGGAGTATTGACCGGACAGCGCTCCCAGTCGGAACCTTGTCTAACATCAGCAAAAAGCCCAGTGGGATCTTCGTGGAAGTGAAGAAACGCCTGTGCTTTACGGTAGAAAATACCCCTTTTCTTTTCTTTCAACCCACCCACAACGCGAATGGTAGTCAGTAGATCGGTCAGAGTGTCTAGTGCGCGATCGCCTGCATGTTTCACATCTGTTGTAGTCGACTTAAAGCAGTTGGCTCTTCTCTTAAAGCAGTTGGCTCTTCTCTTAAAGCAGTTGGCTCTTCTGAAGTTGTATACAATACGTAACTTTTTGGCAAGCCAAGAATCCATTCGGTTTTCAACGTTGCTTCGGGAAACAACTGTTTGAGTCTCTGGATCTCCAGCACACGCGTTTCTTCTATATATTCTGTCCACGCGGGCAGCTTTTTCCTCCAGCGCTCAATGAACGTACGACGCCACGAAGTTGGATAAAACCACCAAAACAGCATCCCCGAATGTGCCTCGATCGGAAAGTACTTTGATGGCGTTTGAACCCAATAGCGGCGACCAAGACGGCGAACCTCTCTAGCAAACGCTTCTTGTTTATTTTCATCGCCAACATGTTCAATGACGCTATTAGTAAAAACCAGATCAAACGACTGATCGTCAAACGCACTTACATTACAGCCATCGCCCTCAACATAGGTAAAGCGATGACGCTTTGAAGGTTCTTGCTCAGTGTTTTCACCAGGAAGATTCAAGATCGTAATGTCCAGCGGTTGCTCAACAAAGTCCCAAAGCTCAGGGCCGCCTCCCAAATCCAACACCCGCAAGCATTCACCACTTCGCGCATTAAGCCATTTTTTGAACAACTGCATACGTCGTTCACGCGTGTATGCAGAAAAGGGATGCAGCAGACGGTAAAACAAGTTAATACGCAGATAGCTTAGGGACTGCATGTTACAGGAGCCTCTTCTTAGTACTGAACTAGGGCGTAGAGATTGCGCTAACTGCCTGTGAGTCTGGCACTAGAATGGCAGGGCGAACTGAAAGGACGCTAGCGGTTCCTGCCTGGGATCGCAACTCAACAAAAAAGAAGTTTCAGCTTGCCGAGTTTGAAGAAACACCCTATTGACTGCCGTCATCAACCTGGGAACTAGGTCAACGGAAACGAACAAAAATTAGTCTGTGAAAAGGCCAATCTTCTCGCGCTTGCATCTATACAGATTTAGTCAAGAATACTATCTTTTTTCTAAGCTAAATTTGGCTAGCAGGAACAATAGCCTTAAACTTTGTGTCAATTTTTGCAAAGGAAATGGGGTTGTGTAGCAACGGATACTCAGCAAACTTCTCAAGCCAGCTTATAAACCCATCATTAGGTCTTTAGCGCTCATTTTTCAGCACTTTTTTTGCCTTTAACAACTGCTGCTGATGCTCCTCCGTCACTTTGGGATAGCTGAGCTTCAGGGCTTTTAGTTTTTGCTCAATAAAGTAAGCGACGACGAGGCGCGTGAACCATTTGTTATTTGCGGGAATGATGTGCCACGGGGCCCATTCAGTGCTGGTGTGGGTAAAAACAGCTTCATACGCCTGCATGTAGTCGTCCCAAAACTCTCGTTCTGTAACATCGTTTTCAGAAAACTTCCAGTTCTTTTCAGGCAAATTGATCCGGTCTAAAAAGCGCTGCTTTTGTTCCTCTTTAGAAACATTAAGGAAGAATTTGAGCACAATAATGCCGTTGTCAACCAGATACTTTTCAAAGTGATTGATTTCTGTAAAACGCTGCTCCCAGATGTTGGTATTCTGGGTGCCTTGAGGCAGTTTTTGCTTTTCCAAGAGGTCTGGGTGCACGCGCACAACCAGGGTTTCTTCGTAGTAAGAGCGGTTAAAGATGCCAATACGTCCCCGTTCAGGCAAGGCTTTGAACGATCGCCAGAGATAGTCGTGATCTAACTCCTCTGAGGACGGTGCTTTAAAGCTGAAGACCTGACAGCCCTGGGGATTAAGACCCGACATTACATGTTTGATGGTGCCGTCTTTACCAGCGGCATCCATTGCCTGAAAGATAATGAGCAGCGCATAGGTATCCTGCGCGTAAAGAATATCCTGATACGTCGCTAGAGCCTCAATGCCTGCCTGTAACACCCCTTTGACATCAGCTCTATGCTTAATCTCTGCGGTGTAGTTTGGGTCGAAGTGTTTCAGCTTAATCTTTGAACCGGGCTTGGCCATAAAGGCCTTCGGATCCAGTTGATCAGTAAAGGTTTTGACGTCCATACTCAGAAAAACCGATAGATAAAAAACACTGTCTCAGGCACGATGGCTTAGGAACACGAATTTAATCACTCCGGCACCCCTACGGGAAACAATATGTCGATTTTATTCAATCCACGATCCTTAGTTTACTTATAGCGATTTTGCGATCGCGCCACACAGCAACTCATAACTTGCTTCATAATCAGGCAGTTCCTCTTGACGTTCTATGACTCCGACGATCGCGCTGCTGGCTCATGACACCAAAAAAGAGACGATGGCAGTGTTTACCCGCAAATATGCTGCTCTCTTAGCGCGCTACCGATTGATTGCCACGGGCATTACGGCACAACGCATCCAAGAGGCCACAGGACTAGCCGTAGAGGCACTATTACCGGGAGCGATGGGTGGCGATGTGCAGATTGCAGCCGAAGTGGTGGCAGGAAACGTCATCGCGGTCATCTTTCTAGTTGACCAGGCCTATGCTCGTCCTCACGAACCAGCACTGCAGGGACTTCTGCGGGTATGCGAACTGCACAACGTCATGCTGGCAACCAACCTGGCGACAGCAGACGTCATTGCAGCCAGCCTACGAGACACACGATCGGCGCATCTCATTTTCAATCCCATCTCTGGGCAGGGCAACTCACAGCAGGCATTGCTCACCATTCGCCAACTGCTGACGGTGGAACTCCACCTGACCATCCACCTGACGACGACTGAAGTGGGTGCCGAACATCTGGCGCAAACGGCGATCGCGGCAGGAGCCGATTTGATCATTGTCTCTGGCGGCGATGGCACCGTTTCTGCCGTGGCTGGCGCACTGATTGGCACCAACATTCCGCTAGGCGTCATTCCGAGAGGCACCGCCAACGCCTTTGCAGTAGCACTTGGCATTCCGGTGAACACGCAGGCTGCCTGTCAGACCATTCTCGCCGGGATGACTCAGGTCGTGGATATTGCCCGCTGCAATGGCTTACCGATGATTTTGCTAGCAGGCATTGGGTTTGAAGCCGAAACGGTGGAGAAAGCCAGTCGGGAAGTGAAAGACCGCTTCGGGCCACTGGCATACATTCTGGCGGGTGCACAGCAGTTGAATGAGCAACAGGCCTTCACGGCGCAAATTGAGGTAGATGGCAAAGTGAGCGAGTTTCAGGCCGCAGCCATTACGATCGCCA
This sequence comes from Stenomitos frigidus ULC18, assembly GCF_003003795.1. Lineage (GTDB taxonomy): Bacteria > Cyanobacteriota > Cyanobacteriia > Leptolyngbyales > Leptolyngbyaceae > Stenomitos > Stenomitos frigidus_A. The sequence continues at coordinate 218,578 of NZ_PVWK01000014.1, forward strand.
ACGCAGCGCCACCCACCTCTGTTCTTGCTCAAGGTTTTGGGCAGGTCATTGTGAACGATGGGTTGCTGGAAGTCACCATTGGCGCGGCTCAAACACGAGTGCAGGCGATCGCGGCTATGCTGCAATTGTTTGGTTCTGCGCTCATTCGCGTTGCACCCAATCGTGAAGATATCATTTGTCTCCGCACAAAGCAGCTGAAAGTAACAACCAATCCACCGCAAAAAGTGGTGCTTGATGGCGAAATTATTGGCACAACGCCCGTCGAAGTTGAGTGTATCCCAGCGGGATTGACCGTCTTCGCACCGCCATTACTGGCTGCACCAACAGCTATGGCTGCGCCAGCAGCACCGCCAGCGTCGATCGAAGACAATGCTGAGGAATGGTTTCAAGAATCGTAGGTCAGCGGTCAGCGGTCAGCGGTCAGCGGTCAGTGGTTAGTGGTCAGTAGCTGGAAACTCAAAACTCAAAACTCTCTAGCTTGTCGGCGCAAAGCGCAACTCAAAACTCAAAACTCAAAACTCAAAACTCAAAACTCAAAACTCAAAACTCAAAACTCAAAACTCAAAACTCAAAACTCAAAACTCAAAACTCAAAACTCAAAACTCTAGCAGGGCTGATAGCTGATAGCTGATAGCTTTCAATAACCTCAACCTTGTTGCGTAGCAAGCGATACTGCCCCATCCTATGCCTAAGCCGCATTCTGTTTCTACAGAGTAATAGGCTGCCAGTGGTCATGCTGGTCGTCATCAGGAAGCGTCCACTTCAGGTACCACGTTATGGCAAAAGGACTCAAGAGCAACGCCTTGTCTATGGTTGATACGGTAACACTTGCCGTTGCCGGATCGGCTCCGTCTTATTCATTGAATGCAACTACGGCAACCCTCATTGCAGCGGTCGGCTTAGCTTCTCCGGGAGCGCTGTTGTATGCGGCCATTCCCATGTTTGGCATTTCGTTTGCATTTATGTACCTGAACCACTGGCGATCGGATGCGGGTGCGTCCTACGCCTGGGTGGGTCGCACCATTCGTCCGTCACTTGGTTTCTTGTCGGGGTGGACGTTTCTGAGCTTAAGCACCATTTTTATGGCGGCAGCCGCTTTGCCCATTGGAGTGTCAACCCTGTCGCTGATTGCTCCCAGTCAGGTTGAGAATGTAGGCATGGCGACGCTGGTGGGTGGATTGTGGTTTGCGATGGTCGCCACCGTGACGCTTCTGGGCGTCAACTTTGCAGCCCGGTTTCAGCGGTTGATGACCGCGATCGAGGTCATCAGCTTACTCGCGTTGGCGATCGGGGCGATCGTCAAAGTGTCTACTAGCCCTGTTGCAGCTTTTTCCTGGAGTTGGCTGTCACCCTTTGCCTTTGGTAATTTCCAGACGTTTATGGCAGGGATGCTGATTGCCACCTTCTATTACTTTGGTTGGGATGTGTCGTCCAACGTTGCTGAAGAAACGAAGGGATCGAGCACAACGCCTGGCTATAGTGGCGTCTTCGGGATGATTGGCGTCTTTCTGATGTTCCAACTGTTTCAAATTCTGGTGCAGATGGGCATGACCCCAGAACAGGTGGATAAAGCAGGCGCCGATCTGTTGCCGCAGTTGGGCGATTTGCTGCTGCCTGCGCCCTGGGGCAAGATTGCCATCCTGGCTGTTTTGCTGAGTACGGTTGGCACGATTGAAACTCAGTTAACCCAATGTTCTCGGACGCTCTTTTCAATGGCACGCGATCGCGTGATCAGTCGTCGGTTTGGCGACTTGCATCCCCTCTTTCAAACGCCGTGGCTGGCTACACTGGTGATTACCGTTTTGGCGCTGGCGTTGCTCATTGGCTCTAGCTCCAGCTCCAGCATCAATGGACTGATGGCGAATCTCATCAATACCATCAGTGTTCAGGTTGCCTTTTACTATGCGATGACGGGCTTTGCCTGTGCCTGGTACTACCGCAAGCAACTTCGGGATGACACCAAAACGCTGTTGCTGAAGGGCGCCTGGCCCTTACTGTCGGCACTCTTTCTGCTGGCAGTGGGAGCCTTCCAGTTAACGCAACTGGATCGGATAGTAGCGTTTCTCAGCGTTGCCGCGATCGCGATCGGTATCATACCAATGCTGTTTTACCGTTGGAAGTATGGCAGCGAGTTCTACACGGCACCAGCGGAAGCGTATGAGCCAGTCGTCGATGACGATCGCGTGCTAGAAAAGGTTTGAACGTTAGTAGGGACGTTCCATGTCACGTCCCTACTAAATGTGACATCACGCATCGCCGAACGCACAGAAATGCCAGGGTTTGCGCTGGGCTCCGGTGTTTTCAAACATCACATGCTTGACGATCGTGTATTCCTCCAGCGCGTAGTGGGACATATCCTTGCCGAAACCACTTTGTTTGAAACCACCATGCGGCATTTCGCTGGCAATGGGGATGTGATCATTGACCCAAACCGTGCCAAACTCCAGAGCCGCAGAGACTCGCATGGCACGCTGGACGTTGGCAGTCCACACGCTACCTGCTAAACCATAGGGGATGTCGTTTGCCAGCGCGATCGCCTCTGCCTCATCCGTAAAGCGCTTCACCACCAGAACGGGGCCAAAGATCTCTTCTTGCACACAGCTTGCCGTTTGCGGTGGATCGACCAGAATGGTTGGTGGATAGAAAAAGCCAGCGTCCTCTGGCAGCTCACCACCTAGCGCAACCTTGATACCCTGCTGACGAGCCGCTTCCACGTAGCCATGTACTTTATGGCGTTGGGTTTGGCTCACAAGTGGCCCCATATCGGTGTCGGACTGGGTCGGATCACCCATGCGGACTTGCTTGCTGACTTCGATGAGGCGATCGAGAAATTGATCAAACACCTCGTTTTGCACATAAAGACGAGTCGCCGCCGTACAGTCTTGTCCCGTGTTCATGTAGCCAGCCACCACAGCACCCTGCACAGCGGCTTCAAGATCCGCATCTGCAAATACCACAAAGGGAGCCTTGCCGCCCAGTTCCAGCGTGACGCGCTTGAGGTGCTGGCTTGCCAGTTCCATCACCCGTTTACCCGTCAGCGTACTGCCTGTGAAGCTGATCATGCGTACGAGAGGGTGGGTACATAGGCTCTCGCCCACGTCTGGACCACCTGTAACCACGTTGATGAGTCCTGCTGGCAATCCCGCTTCGAGGGCGAGTTTGGCAAGCTCAATCGTCGTAATCGGCGTGTTAGGTGCAGGCTTAATGACGATCGCATTCCCTGCCGCCAGTGCCGGAGCCAATTTCCACACCGCCATCATCAACGGATAATTCCACGGGGTAATGGCAGCCACAACGCCGATCGGTTCGCGTCGCAGCATACTGGTGTAGCCGCCCACATAGCTGCCTGCTGCCGCCCCTTCCTGCCGTCGCACCACAGAGGCAAAGTAGCGAATATTATCAATGGAAAAGGGGACATCACCGTTCTGTGCCAGCTTGATGGGTTTGCCAGCATTCTGACTTTCCAACTTGGCAAGGTCGTCCGTATGTTGTTCAACCACATCCGCAAACTTGAGCAACGCGAGGCTCCGTTCGCCATAGGAAAGCTGGCTCCATTCGCGCTGTGCTTGCTGTGCCTGTGCCACCGCGATCGCCACATCATCCGGTGTGCCGATCGCCACAGTTGCAAAGCATTCACCATTCGCAGGATCGATTAAATCTTGGCTACCAGTAGTGACCAGTCGATCGCCAATGACCATCGGGTAGTGGGGAAACTTTTCCATATGTTCTTCACAAGCGGTAATTTAAGGCAATCGCATTGATTGGAACAGATTCGCGGGACACACAACAGTCAATTTGAATACAAGCGGTGGAATGGGAAGCAGGGGAAGCGGAAGAAGGCTAAAGGAGGAAGGCTAAAGGAGGAAGCTAAAGTAACTCAAAACTCAAAACTCAAAACTCCCCTTTCCTCTTTCCCCTTTGCCCCTCTCACCCAAACACACTCAGATTCAGCGTTTGAGTCAGTTGTTCGAGCAGAAAGAGTCCGGCGATCGAGTTACCTGTAGCATCCAGTGTGGGGCTGTAGCAGGCGATCGCTCCCTGGCCTGGCACAATGGATAGCAAGGCACCGCTCACACCCGATTTGGTAGGCAGTCCAATCCGCACTGCAAAGCGACCAGACGCTTCATACAGGCCGCAGGTCAGCATCAAAGCATTCACAGCACGTTGATGGACTGGTTGAGTGGGGGCATTGGGTTGTGCGAGTAACAATCCCACCTGCGCCAAATCGGCAGCGGTACCAGAGAGGCAGCAGATGTGATTGTAGGTATCCAGAGCCGTCTCGACGTGATCGATCGACTCTGCTCTAAGGAGAACCTCCGCGATCGCCCGATTGGCTTCGTTTCGTAGCGATCGCACTGATGCCAGCATTGCCTGATCCAACACAAAGCGGCTACCGGATGCCTGGTTCAACCACACACGTAGCGCTTCACACCGATCAGCACCTTTCGCTCCGGGCAGCATCGCAGCAAGGGCGATCGCGCCACTGTTCAACATGGGGTTACGGGGAAAGCCGCGATCGACATTTAACTGCGCTAACGAGTGAAACGACTGCTCGGATGGATCGATACCAACACGATCAAACACCGCGTCCCATCCCGACGTTTCCAGCAAAAACAGCAGCAGCAAGGGCTTAACCACACTCATCAGCGCAAACGGTTGATCGCGTTCACCTGCAAAATAGCCATGTCCATCGAGCGAACGTATGGCTACAGCCACCCGCTGAGCCTCTGCCTGTGCCAGCAAGGGAATATAGTCCGGCAAGCGACCTGTCAGAGCATAGACCCTCGCTTGCCCGACCCAGTTCTCTAACTGAGTTTGGGTTAAGGCTGCGAATCGTGTAGGAGAAGGGTTCAAAGGGGAAAGGATGAAGGATGAAGGATGAAGGATGAAAGTTTTGCTTTCGACGGCTCAAGTGAGCCTCACTGAACTCCTAAGCTCAAGCAGAAGGTGAGTTTTAAGATCAGATGAGGCGTGAGGAATTGATTCTGACCCCTCTCACCTCTCTGAACCTTTAGCCTTTTCCCCTTCCCCCCGTCACTCTGGCAGCAAAGACACATGGGCTGAGACAATCTTCCATCCTTCAGGTAATTTACGCCAAACCTGGCTTTGTCTACCAGAGCGAAGCCGACCATCCGCGAGGCGTTGAAACTCTAGCGTGACGATCGCCGTATCAGCATCAAACGTCACTACTTTGAGATTCGAGATCTCGCGCACCAGGTTTTTGGTGGGACGCCCCTGTCGGAACCCTCTGATCGCCTCCATCCCATACAAGTTTTCGGTCGCACCAAACCGCAGCACTTCAGGAGAATCCCAAAACAAGGCATCCAGTGTCGCGATGTCATTTTCGACCAGAGCCTTTTCGTAGGTTAGATACAGTGCAGTGAGTTCAGCCACGATCGCCGGGTCGTTGAGTTGGGGCATGGGGGAAGTTTTGAGTTTTGAGTTTTGTATAGCCTTCGGCATTCAAGAAACGCGAAGCGTTTCCGAAGGAAATATTTTGAGTTTTGAGTTTTGAGTTTCCAGCTACTGACCACTAACCACTGACCGCTGACTGCTGACCGCTGACCGCTGATTGCTGATTGCTGATTGCTGACCACTGACCGCTGACCGCTTCTAGCTACTAAACGCCAAAATCTGCTCTACCGTAAAGTGGGGTTTTTCCAAATGAGGGACATGACCACAGTTTTCTACCCAAACAAGCTTGCTGTGGGCGATCGCCTGTTGAAATTTCACAGCATCCTGTGTGCCCAAGATTTTATCGGAGTCACCCCACAAGATCAGGGTTGGCTGGTCGATCGCTGCAATTTTATCTGCCAGAAAATTATAGCCACCGCTTTTGGTAAAGGCAATAATGGCTTGCTGCCAGTTGGGAGACTGCAGATGTAAAGCCGCACATATTAATGCATCTGGCGAGGCAAAGGTGGGCTCACGATACGCCTGAAGGCTCACCTTGCGCCGGACTCCAGGACTGCGAAGAAAGTTGGCTGCCAGTTCGCCCAAGGGTGGAAAAAGGAACCGAGCGATCGCGGGACCACGAGCAAAGCCTGCACTATCAATCAGCACGAGCTTCTGTACCGCATCGGGATAGGTCAACGCAAAATCGATCGCAGCGGCTCCACCCATTGACGCGCCCACTAAGATCATCGGTCGAGCAATTAACGTTTTCCAGAAGTCATAAAGATGGGTTTTGATCGCGGCTGGAGTGAAGGGACTGTCCACAGGGCGATCGGTGAAACCAAAGCCAAGCAAATCAACAGCCCAGGTTTCGTGAGAGGCAGCAAGTAGCGGCAACAGACGACGAAACTCAAACACCGAACTGTCAAAACCATGCAGCAACATGATCGGTATACCACCGGAGCCTTTGTAGACGTAAGCAGTGGCGATCGGTGCCGCGCTAAGTGGCGTTGGAATGTCAGTCCGCTCAATGTCTTTGGCTAAAGCGATCGACGTAGCTTCGGTCAGTTGAGCACTTTCGGGCGGAAGAAAACTGGCAATCATGAGGTTCAGTGTATCCCGTTCCAGCTCTGAAAAGCTCTGGGCAAAAACTCAAAACTCAAAACTCTCTTCACCTTGCAGCCAATCCCAGAGTTCGTTAGGCTTTTGATGACGTTGTTAGATGACAAACCGATGCCGAAAGCAATTTGGAATGGTACTGTATTAGCCGAGAGCGATCGGTGTGAAGTGGTAGAAGGCAATCAATACTTTCCACCTGATGCCATTCACAGTGAGTATTTCAAAGAGAGCAACACCCACACGGGCTGCCCGTGGAAGGGAACTGCCAGCTACTACACGATCGAAGTAGACGGCAAAACCAATCCCGACGCTGCCTGGTACTACCCCACCCCCAAAGATGCCGCCAAAAACATCACTGGCTACATCGCTTTCTGGAAAGGCGTAAAGGTAGAAGTTTAGCCGGACGGTAATCGTTCTGATTGGTAGGGACGTTCCATGGAACGTCCCTACCAGCGGTCTTCAGGCTGTTGTGGAGGTGGAAAGTGCTGACTTTGCTTGATTCTGCAACAGCAATCCATACTCCAAGCCTTCCACCACTGCCAGATAGGATGCTTCCAAAATATTGCCGGACACACCAACCGTCGTCCAGCGCTGATGTCCATTGCTGGATTCAATTAACACCCGCGTTTTGGCAGACGTTCCAGCCGCACCATCCAAAATCCGCACTTTGTAATCGGTCAGGTGAAACGTGCCGATTTCGGGATAGAAGCTAACCAGTGCTTTCCGCAAGGCTGCATCCAGCGCCGAAACAGGACCATTTCCCTCAGCCGCTTCCAGAATGTCTTTACCGTTCACTGATAGCTTGACGGTTGCCAACGAGGTCTCGCGATCGACTTCCGCATCTGGCAGCATATTGTAGTGCACCTGAAACCCCTTCACCTCAAAGGGCTTTTGCCGTTGTCCTAGCGCCTCGCGCATTAGTAGCTCAAAGCTCGCTTCAGCCGCTTCAAACTGATACCCTTCGCTTTCCAAATTCTTCAAACGAGTGAGAATCTGACGGCAAGTGGGGTCTTGTTTGTTCAACTCGATGCCAAAGCTACGGGCTTTTGCCAGAATGTTGCTCAAACCGGACTGGTCAGAAATCACAATGCGGCGACGGTTGCCCACCTGCTCTGGCTGCATATGCTCGTAGGTCAGCGGATTGCGCTCAACCGCACTCACATGAATGCCGCCTTTATGGGCAAACGCAGATAGCCCCACAAACGGCGCGTGGTCATCCGGGGCAAGATTAACCACTTCGCTAACAAAACGGCTGGTTTCAGTGAGTTGTGCCAGTTGCTCATCTGAAATACAGGTAAAGCCCAGCTTCGCTTGCAGGTTGGGAATCAGTGAGCATAAGTTAGCATTGCCACACCGTTCGCCATAGCCATTGATCGTGCCTTGCACCATGCGGACACCCTGCATGACGGCTGCGAGAGCGTTGGCAACAGCGGTTTCAGAGTCGTTGTGAGTGTGGATGCCGAGGCGGAGGGTGTGGGGTGTGGGGTGTGGGGGAAGTTTTGAGTTCTGAGTTTTGAGTTTTGAGTTTTGAGTTTTGAGTTCTCCTTGCTCTGTGGCTCCCTCTGCTCTGCTAATTCCATCTTCCCCCTGCTCCTCTGCTGACCGCTGACCGCTGACCGCTAACGGCTGACCGCTGACCGCTGACTCCTCCAACACGGGAAAGTCAAACGCCTGCAACACATCATGCACAATCTGAGCAATCTCGTGTGGCAACGTGCCGCCGTTCGTGTCGCAAAAGACGAGCCATTCAGCGCCAGCGGCGATCGCCACCCTCAATGTCTCTAACGCATACTCCCGATTGTGCTTATAGCCGTCAAACCAATGCTCGGCATCGTAAATCACGCGGCGACCATTGGCACGCAGGTACTCAATGGTGTCCTGAATCATTGCCAGGTTTTCATCAAGCGTCGTCTTGAGTCCTTCTGTGACATGCAGATCCCAGGACTTGCCAAAAATGGTCACCCAGCGGGTTCCTGCTGCCAGAATGGGCTGCAGCATGGGGTCTGCTGCTGCCGCCATGCTGGGACGACGCGTGGAGCAAAACGCGACCAGTTCTGCCTGTGTTAATGGCTCTTCTTGTAGCTGCCAGAAAAACTGCACATCCTTGGGATTCGCACCAGGCCAGCCACCTTCAATAAACGGCACGCCCAAGCGATCGAGTTGACGCACAATCCGCAGTTTGTCTTCCAGAGACAGCGACAAGCCTTCCCGTTGGGAGCCATCGCGCAAGGTTGTGTCGTAGATCCAGATCTGGCGAGAGGTGTCTGAGGTCATGGGGAAGCAACTGGAAAATTTAAGCCGATAAAAGACTATTTTAGGGAACTGTTCGACCGATCGACGGGGATCATGTAGCAAAAATTAGATATAGCTATAGCCATATTGGTTAGGACGGGTTGCACCCCTGCCCCCCCTGGCTGGGGGCGCGCCCCCACTCCCCCTTTGATCCTAATGTCCTCAGCTTTGTGACAACAGCTATATGAGAGTTTGGGCAAAGACGATCGCACCTCATGCTATGGGAAGAACCGAAACAGAGAGAAAAAGCACGACAATAGAGGGAATACGCCATATGGGGGCAACTACGATGCCAACTGTTCAAGCTGAGGGTAAAACGTTTACCTGCGAAAGTGGTGCAAACCTGCGTCAGGTAATGCTGGATAACGGCATTGATGTTTACAATGGCGCCGCTTCGGTCATCAACTGTCATGGGTTGGGGACTTGTGGCACGTGTGCAGTGCAGGTGCAAGGGGCCGTTTCAGAGCCAGAGTGGCGTGAGAAAACACGGCTGTCGCTGCCACCTCATAACCTTGAGAACGGTCGTCGCCTGTCGTGCCAGGTAAAAGTTTTGGGTGATGTCACAGTGACCAAGTACGATGGCTTGTGGGGACAGGGCGATCGCGTGATGTGGACGCCTGAACGAGTAGTCTGACTTAGGATCAAATTGATAACCGGCTCAAATTGACTGCTAACTGGAGTGAGAGAAACTCTGGAGAAAATTCTATGACCAGACTGGTAGCTGCCATCCTCATTTTATTTGCCGTTCTCATCGGGCTGAAGGCAAGCAATCCGTCTCTGTTGCAGAGTAATTTATTGATTCAGGGCAATAATCCTACGCCACCAACGCGCAACACGGGCTTTAGTAGTGAAGCAACAGGAGCCGCTACTACGAACAATGCTGGTGTCTCGTCAAACTTCAATGCGCCCAATCAAGTCAATACATCTAATCCGGTAGGTGCCAACACCACGCCTTTGCCACCCAGACCTCTGCGAGCAGTCCCAGGTGGATGGTAAGCATCAGTCAATGGCAGCAGTATCACATGTCTTGATCATTGGTGGCGGTGTGATTGGTCTAGCGATCGCCCTCGAATTACGCCTACGGGGAGCGGCTGTTACCGTTCTAACCCGCGACTTTGCTGAAGCAGCGAGTCAGGCTGCGGCTGGGATGCTGGCTCCTCAAGCAGAAATGATTCCCCCCGGGGCCATGCGGGAGTTCTGCCTGCGCAGTCGATCGCTCTATCCAGGCTGGACACAAAAACTAGAAACGCTTACAGGTTTACCGACAGGGTATTGGGCGTGCGGCATTTTAGCGCCTGTGTATGAAAAGGAGTCAGCGGTCAGCGGTCAGCCGTCAACCGTCAACCGTCAACCGTCAGCAGAGGCGCAGGGGGAAGATGGAATTAGAGGAGCAGAGAGAGTAAAAGAGCAAGGAGAACTCAAAACTCAAAACTCAAAACTCTCCCTACCCCCCACTCCCTCTCTCTGGCTCGATCGCGCTGCCATCCATCAGCACCAACCCGGCTTAAGCCAGGACGTTAGCGGCGGGTGGTGGTATCCAGACGATGCTCAGGTTGATAATCGGCTGCTGGCGAAAGCCTTGTGGGTTGCCGCTTATGATGCTGGCGTTGACTTACAAGAAGGGGTTGCTGTAGCAACGATGCTGCATCAGAGCGATCGCATTACGGGCGTGCAAACATCCAGCGGAACAATGCAATCGGAGCAGTATGTGCTGGCGACAGGTGCATGGTCACAGGCATTGTTACCCATTCCAGTAACGCCCAGGAAGGGGCAAATGCTATCGGTGCGCGTGCCTGCAGGACAGGAGTTACCGTTAAAAACAGTCTTGTTTGGCAGCGAAATTTATATCGTGCCTCGTCGCGATGGGCGAATTGTCATCGGTGCGACGAGCGAGGATGTTGGCTTTACGCCAAACAATACGCCTGAAGGGGTGCAAGCACTATTGGAACGGGCGATCCGTCTCTATCCAGCCTTGCGGGACTTTCCACTACAAGAATTTTGGTGGGGTTTTCGACCAGCCACGCCCGATGAGTTGCCGCTATTGGGTGACAGCCCTTACGGCAACCTGACACTGGCAACGGGACACTATCGCAACGGCATTTTGTTAGCTCCTGTGACGGCTCAGTTGATCGCCGATCGCCTACAGCAACAATCTGATGAATTGCTAGATGCCTTCCACTGGTCACGGTTTAGAACCGCGCCTTAACAATGGCATCAAGTGGTTAAAAAGTGGAGCTGACGGGAGTCGAACCCGTGTCCGCCCTGGGTATTGGTACATCGCTCATTCACAGGCTTAGCTTCTCTGATCCTCGAAGCGGGAACCGTCCCTTGTCCCGGACGGTGGGATTCTCTGATAATTTCTTAGCTAGAAAGCCTACCAGAGAAAGCTTCCTAGAGCATCCGTTGGGGGTTGTCTCCCATACTTAACGGAGTCGTATGGGAAACGCTCGAACCAGTTAGAGGTTGTTAGGCAGCAACAAGTGCTTGCTTACGAGCAAAGGGTACGATGTTGTTCGCATGTACGTTGTTTTGAGCCATTGATTTATGAGAGTTAGCTCGCTCTCAGCCTGAATCACACTGTAGTGTTCGCCAAAACGTCGAAACCGTTGCAGCCCCCTATAGTCTTCCTATTATAGCGGCTCTTGGTGGGTGTTGGCTGCATAACATTCGTGGCTTATAGCGTTTGAACCACCTTTAGCAACGCCCAGAGACCGATTTTACCCACACTGAATGGCCGCTTCTGGAGACCCATGCACCGAAATCACTCCATTGACTGATGCTTGCAAACTGTTACGCCTGGGCGGCGCTAGCGCTCACCAAGCCAGTCCACAGATGGAGACATACCACCCAGAAACGAGCCGTTATAGCAACGTTCGATCAAGACTACTTTTTGCCTCTGATATTTCTTTAGACGATTGGGGCATCTATGAAGTAGGTGCAACTACGTCCTCCATATTTAAGTTTTCATGTTTAAAGGTTGGCACTTACGCTAACGCAAACGTAGACGCTGGTAACGCCTACGTATAGTCCGTTAGTCAAGTCTCTTCTCCTCATAAAGCGTGAGTTCACAAAACTTGAAATAGCTTGTAGCCATTTGGCATCGACGTACGTTGGCCCCCACTGACGTGGACGATCGCAGTCCCTCATCTTGTCGTGTCAACCTATCGAGCCTTTGTATGAACTTTGCTAAACCGTCTGTGTTGAGTGATTCCCTGAAGACCACACCCGATAGTGTGTTCTCGCTAACCTCTGCGTTGGATACTGCTGCTGCCATTGGGATGAGTCCCCTGGCTGGTTGGAGTGGGGCAAGTGAAGCCAGCGCGATCGCCTTTATCGATGGCAGCGTTGCCGATTACCAAACCCTGGTGGCAGGCATTGCACCAGGCACCGAAGTCCACTTGCTCGACTCCAACCAGGATGCCGTCACCCAAATTACCAATACCCTGCTGGGAAGACACAACATCAGCAGTTTGCACATCGTTTCCCACGGGGAAGCGGGCGGGTTGGACTTTGGCAACAGCAAGCTGAACTTAAGCGACCTGCCGGAGTATGCAGCACAGTTGCAGAGTTGGAGCAAGGCGCTGACTGATAATGCCGATATTCTGCTCTACGGCTGTGATGTGGCGCAGGGCGAATTGGGCAAAGCCTTTACTAGTATCCTCAGCCAGTTAACCGGAGCCGATGTCGCTGCTTCCGATGACTTAACAGGTAACGCAGCCCATGGCGGCAATTGGGAAATGGAATTCAATACAGGAAGCATTGAGTCGTTCAATATCTTCTCTACCCAAGCCAAGGAAGCTTACGAGCATGTACTGGCAACATTTACAGTCGCAAATACCGCCGACAGCGGAGCAGGCTCGTTGCGTCAGGCTGTCACTGATGCAAATGGAGCTGCTGGTGCGGATACCATCAATTTTGCACTGGGCGCAGGGGCACAGACTATTACACTGTCCTCTGGCTTAACGCTGACTGACTCTGTCAAGATTCTTAATACAACCGGAGCCGCCAATCTTACCATTCAAGCCCCTTCAGGGGGAGCGTTCATTATTTTCACGGTCAATTCGGGTGCTACAGCTTCCTTTGATCAGTTAACTATCCGAAATGGTAGTGTTGGAATCTATAATAACAACGGAACAATTACCGCAATACTTAACAGCGCACTCACTAATAACAGTGAAGCAATTGACAATTTCTCTTTAACAGGAATTGACACCATTGCAAATTCGACTATTAGTGGTGGCAATTTGGGTATACATAGCCATGGTCCCATCAACACGATATTTAACAGCACTTTCAGCGGCATCGCTAGCTATGCCATAGCTAACGATGCGGGGAGTATTGGCACCATTGCTAACGTTACTATTGCTGGCAATTCAAGTCAGGGCATTAACAACTTCTCCCGAACAATCACTACCCTTGCCAACACTATCATCGCAAATAATGGAACCAACTATTTAGGAAATAGTCCGGGTACCTCTACCAACAACCTCATTGGTGGAACCTTTGCCTCTGTCGGTTTGAGTTCTACTCTGGCAAATAATGGTGGTTCTACCCAGACCTATGCTGTTTTGGCTGGTAGCCCTGCCCTTAACGCTGGTAGCAATGCGGCACTCCCACTGGATACTCTTGATCTAGACGGTGACGGTAATACAACTGAAACAATTCCGTTTGACCAACGCGGTACTGGCTTTGTTCGGATTCAGGGTGGCACAGTTGACATTGGTGCAGTTGAAGGGCTGGCAAATGCAAATCCAGTGGTTTCTTTGCCGGGTGGGAGTGTCTCTTATACTGAGAATACGGCGGCCGTCGTGCTTGATGTTACGGGAACCGTCACCGATTCTGACTCGACTGATTTTGACACAGGTGCCCTAACAATTACTTACAGCGCCAATGGAACGGTAGACGATCGCCTTGCTATCAACAATCAGGGTACGGGTGCCGGACAAATTGGTGTGTCTGGCAGCAACGTGTCCTACGGAGGCACAACCATTGGCACCTTTACGGGGGGAGTCGGTACGACACCGCTAGTCGTCACCTTCAACAGCAATTCCAGTCCTGGTGCTGCCGAAGCATTACTCCGCAATCTCACCTATAGCAATGTTTCAGATGCACTTTCGACGATCGATCGTACCTTAAGCGTAGTGCTGACGGATGGAGACGGTGGCACCAGCACAACGGCGAACAAAACCATTAGTGCTACCGCCGTGAACGACGCACCGACTGTTACGGCTCCAAGTGCGATCGCCATTACCGAAGACACTACTACGGTTCTCACGGGCATTTCGTTTGCTGATGTAGATGCGGGCAGTGGCACGATGTCCGCCGTCTTGAGTGTTGGGGCAGGTTCTCTGTCAGCGACGGCTGGTAGTGGAGTCACTGTGCTAGGTAGCGCTTCACCCAGCATTACCCTCAATGGCACCCTTACCGCGCTCAACAGCTTTCTGACCAATAGTCTCACCTATACACCTGCCCTTAACGATGTCGCTACCCAAACGCTGGGGGTCAGAATCAATGATGGTGGTAATACAGGTTCTGGTGGCGCACTGTCTTCGGGGGTAACGAATGTCGCGCTGAACGTGACGGCAGTGAACGATGCACCCACCGTTACAGCTCCTACCGCGATCGCTGTGACTGAAGACATCACTACCGCTCTTACAGGGATTGCGTTTGCTGATGTGGATGCAGATAGTGGCATCGTCACGGCGACTTTAACCGTGGGTGCAGGCACGCTGGCAGCGACTGCTGGTAGCGGCGTGGCCGTGGGTGGTACTGCCACAAACCTGACGCTTGGCGGCACCCTTGCAGCTATCAATAGCTTTATTGCTGGTAACAGTCTCACCTACACCACAGCCCCAAATGCCACTGCGACCCAAACCCTGGGCGTGAGCATCAATGACGGTGGCAATACTGGTTCTGGTGGGGCATTGAGTTCAGCTGTGACAAATGTCAATCTCACCGTGACTCCGGTCAACGATGCGCCCTCCTTTACCAAAGGCGGCAACCAGACGGTTACAACGGGTGCGGGTGCCCAAACTATTACCAATTGGGCAACGGGCTTCAATCCGGGACCAGCTGATGAAGCGAGTCAAACCGTCCAGGCGTATGAGATTGTAAACAATGATCATGCGGAAATCTTTACCGTTGCGCCCGCGATCGACGCCTTCGGCAACCTCACCTACACCCCTGCAAGTAACCTGGCGACTGCCACCACTGCGATCCTTAGCGTGCGTGTGCAAGACAACGGCGGCACCACCAACGGCGGCATTGACACCTCGACCGTGCAGACCTTTGCCATCACCGTCAAGCCCCAACCGACGATCAGCATCACGCCTGTAACCCAGAATGAAGGCAACAGCAGCACGACTGCTTATACCTTTACCGTGAACATGAGCGATACCAGCACCCAAACCGTGCAGGTCAACTATGCCACGGCTGACGGCACTGCCACGGTTGCCGATGGTGACTACTTAGCCGCGTCCAACACCCTCACCTTTGCCCCCGGTGAGACCAGCAAAACGTTTACAGTCAACGTCAACGGCGACACCAAGTATGAGAGTACCGAAGCCTTTACAGTGAGTCTCTCGAATGCCGTGAATGGCACGATCGCTGCTAACAGCAACAGTGTCAACGGCACGATCACCAACGATGATACTGCGCCTGTTGTCAACATCACGTCCACTATCACCCATGCGGAAGGGAACAGCGGCACCACTCCTTATAACTTCACTGTGAATTTGTCGAACCCAAGTTTCGAGGCGATCGGCATCGACTACAGTACGAGTGATGGCAGTGCCACCGTTGCCGATGGTGACTATACTGCTGCGACGGGCACCGTCAATTTCGCCCCTGGTGAGACTAGCAAGACCATCACGGTTAATGCGGCAGGCGACACCAAATTTGAGTCCGATGAAACTTTCCAGGTCGCACTCACGGGACCTGCCAATGGCTCTGGTAATGTCAGCCCTGGCAATACGACAGGCAGTGGCACCATCACTAACGATGACACGCAACCTACTATCAGCATTGGCAACGTCAGCCAGAATGAAGGCAACAGCGGCACTACTGCCTACACCTTTACCGTCAATCTCTCCAATGCCAGTACCCAAACGGTGACAGTGAACTATGCTACGGCTGACGGCACTGCCACGATCGCCGATAGCGATTATCTTGCCACCTCTGGCAGCCTCAACTTTGCCCCCGGTCAAACCAGCAAAACTATCACTGTGCAGGTCAACGGGGATACGAAGTTTGAAGCCGACCAGGCGTTTAGCTTAGCGTTGAGCAATGCCAGCAATGGGACGTTGGGCACCAGCACAGGGACAGGCACGATCGTCAACGATGACACCCGCCCCACCATCAGCATCAACAGCGTTAGCAACCCGGAAGGTAGGACTGGCACCACACCGTTTACCTTCACGGTCAGCCTCTCCAATGCCAGCGACGAGACTGTGACCGTCAACTACGCGACGGCAGATGGCACCGCAACCAGCGTCAACAGTGACTATGCGCCCACCTCTGGTACGCTGACCTTCAATCCTCTTGAGTCCAGCAAAACGATCGCGGTCAATGTCAACGGGGACATTCGCATAGAGCCGGATGAAACCTTCCGGGTAAATCTGACTGCGCCCACGAAGGGGACGATCGCCACGGGTACAGGCACAGGCACGCTCAGGAACGATGATAACGCTAGTCTTGTGTGGCGCAATGGCACTTCAGGCGCTGCCCCCACCGGCACAGGCGAAAACGCTATCTGGCAACTGAACGGCTTTGCGTTCCAAAGTGGCAGCTATCTCCCCAGCATTGCCGATCTCAACTGGCAAATTGTCAGCAGCAGCGCCGATTTCAACCTTGATGGCAATACCGATATCTTGTGGCGCAACCGAGCAACGGGTGCGAATGCCATTTGGGAACTCAATAACCTCACCCTTCAGAGTGCTTACTACATTCCTAGCGTGAGTGATTTAAACTGGCAAATTGTTGGCACCGCTGACTTCAATCGCGATAGCAAACCAGATCTCCTCTGGCGCAACCGCATGACCGGAGAAAACGCCGTCTGGCAATTGAATGGCTCTAGCTTGCAAAGCAGCTACTACATACCCCGCATCGCTGACCAAAACTGGCAGATTGTCGGCACTGGCGATTTCAACAACGATGGCATTGCTGACCTCGTTTGGCATAACCAAGCAACCACATCGAACGCTATCTGGCAAATGAATAGTACGGGGTTGCAAAGCGGCTATTACCTTCCAACTGCTGCCGACAGCAACTGGCAGATTGTCGGCACTAGCGATTTCAACAACGATGGCATTGCTGACCTCGTTTGGCATAACCAAGTAACTGGAGCGAACGCTATCTGGCAAATGAATAGTACGGGGTTGCAAAGCGGCTATTACCTTCCAACCGCTGCCGACATCAACTGGCAGATTGCCGGGATTACGGATTTTGGCGGCGACAGCACACCAGATATGCTCTGGCGCAATCAGCAGTCTAACAAGAACGAAATTTGGCAGATGAGTGGCTTCAGCTACTCACAGACCTATCAACTCCCTGATGCCTCCCAAAAGTGGAGTGTCAAGCCCCTACCGTTAGTTGCCCTACCGTTAGCCTAGTTTTTGCCTGCCAGGCTCTTACTGCAAGGTCGTAGACCGATCGGTTCACACGCTCTTGCAGTGAGAGTTCTATCGCAAGAACGCCATTTAGGATAAGTGCAATAGCATTTATAGCGATCGTCACAACATTTAGGACATGGGGATCAAAGGGGGTGTGGGGGCGTTGCCCCCAGCCAGGGGTTCCACCCCTGCACCCCGTCCTAACCCATCTGTCTATTGCTATAGGATGAGTGCAATAACCGTCAGTAGAGCGTTAGCAAAATTTTTATCTTATTCAATTCAAGGGCTGATTTCTATTGTCGAATCCACCTCGACGATGAGACTCGTGATCGACGCTGGGTGTACCTGCAATAATGGTAGCCATTGCCCGCGATCGTTATTTAATTTAAACGCCGATGCATCGTCTTGCTACTTTGCCAGGAGGCTGGAACCCGTCTACGGATGGGGTGATTTTTGTGGAACAGCAGCCTGCGCCGATCGTGGTGATCACGGCAGCGGATACGGATATTCAAACCCTCGCGGCGGCGGCGGCCCAACTGCCAGACGGGTTTCCAGCGTTCCGGGTGGTGAATTTGCTCCAATTGCAGCAGCAGTTGACGATCGACACCTATGCGGAGGATGTTTTAGCCAATGCGGCAGTGATTATTGTGCGCTTGATTGGCGGACAGTCTTACTGGAGCTATGGGTTGGATGTGGTGGAGCAAACGGCGAAGGAAACGGGTGCGGCGTTGATTTTCCTTCCGGGTGATGAGCGTCCTGATCCAACGTTGGCGAGTCATTCTACGGTTTCATTAGCGCTTGTGAATCAGGTGTGGCAGTACTTTATTGAGGCGGGCAGCGAGAATTATCAAAACCTCTTGAGGTTTGTTGCGGCAGAATTTTTGGATTATGCGATCGATTATCAGTTGCCTCGATCGGTGCCGCGCGTGGGGCTCTATGAATATGGCTCGGGCGCTCGGTCTGAGGTTGTTGTTCAGGTAAATTGTGGCTTCGATGAAAACCCTCTCCGGGGGTCTTCCCCCCGGTCCCCCGTTATGTGGGGTCCTAGCTCCCCCACACCCCCCGAACAGGAGTCTTACGGTGAAACACAAAGGTTACTGATTGGGGGTGATCTGGTAAGTGCAGCAAGGGTTGAGGGGAAGAGTGTAAGGAAGTCAACAGAAGCGTTGGGTGACGAAAACGATGAAGCCTTGGGTAAAGTAGCGATCGTGTTTTACCGAGCGCATTATTTGGGGGGTAATACAGCGGCGATCGATGCGCTTTGTGTTGCTTTAAGTGAGCGCAATTTAACGCCTGTGCCTATCTTTATCTCGTCGCTTAAAGAGCCGGATGTGCAGGCGGAACTGATTCGCTATTGCAGTCAGAATGTTGACGTGTTGCTCAACACAACGAGCTTTTCGTTGGCGAGCTTAGATACCGATACACCTAAAGTTGATTTGTGGAAGACGCTGGACGTGCCAGTTTTTCAGGTCATTTTTAGTGGAGGCACAAAAGAGGCTTGGGAGTCGGGTGCACAGGGCTTGACACCACGCGATATGGCAATGAATGTGGCGTTGCCAGAAGTGGATGGCAGAATCATCACGCGAGCGGTGTCTTTCAAAACAGTGCAGACTCAGAATGCGCTGCTGCAAACCGATGTGGTGGTGTATGAGCCAGAGCGATCGCGCATTGAATTTGTTGCAGAGTTGGCAGCTAATTGGGTGAAATTACGTCACACGCCGATCGCGGAACGAAAAATTGCGCTCATTTTGGCGAACTATCCCAACCGCGATGGACGGTTAGCCAATGGGGTGGGTTTAGACACGCCAGCAAGCTGTTTAGAAATACTCAAAGCACTTCAACTGGCAGGTTATACCGTTTCAGAATTGCCTGAAACCAGTGATGAGCTGATGCAACGGTTAACAACTGGCGTGACCAATGATCCAGAAAGTTTCGGGTGGCGATCGGTAAACCAAGTGCTAGCGCTAGAAGACTACACAACCCATTTTCAGACGCTACCTGATGCCGTACAAACAGGTATCCAATCCCGTTGGGGCGACCCACTTGAGACAGAGGCTTTCCCGATCGCAGGCCTGCAATTTGGCAATGTGTTTGTCGGCATTCAACCCGCACGGGGCTACGATCGCGATCCTACCCTCAACTATCATGCGCCCGATTTAGAACCCACTCACTCCTATCTGGCGTTTTATCACTGGGTGAACGCTCACTTTGGCGCAAACGCCATTGTGCATGTGGGCAAACATGGCAATTTAGAATGGCTTCCCGGAAAGAGCGTGGCGCTATCAGAAAACTGCTATCCCGAAGCCGTGTTCGGTGCCATGCCACATCTTTACCCGTTCATCGTGAATGATCCGGGTGAAGGTTCCCAGGCAAAACGACGATCGCAAGCCGTCATTCTCGATCACCTCACGCCACCCATGACTCGTGCCGAACTGTACGGCAGTTTGCATCAGTTGGAAGGCTTAATCGATGAATACTACGAAGCCCAAACCCTTGATCCAGCACGAGTCGGCCTCATTCGCGATCGCCTCATGCAACTCATTCAGCAAGAACACCTTCACAAAGATTTGGGCATCGCCACCGAGCTATCCGACGAAGCAATCACCAAAGTATTAACCGCCGCTGATGGCTACTTGTGTGAACTCAAAGAAGCCCAAATTCGCGACGGCTTACACATCTTTGGGCAATGCCCCGATGGACGACAACTCCGCGATCTAATCGTCGCGATCGCCCGCAACCCCAACGCCAATCGTATGGGTTTAACGCGCGCGATCGCCCAAGACTGGCAACTCGACTTCGATCCACTCACCGCCAATCTAGGCGACATCCTGGAGCCCACTCAGCACCCCGCCCTCCAAACCTGCCGCATCATCGGCGATGCCATCGAAATCATCGAAAACCACGCCGCTTCTCTTATTGAAGTACTTCTTTCTCCTCCACGCGCACTCAGTACAGAGGTTGCTTCACTCGTTGGGTTTCGTCCCTCAACCCAACCTACATCTCTGAATTCCCCTCCAGAACTAGCAGCAAACACCGATCACCCCTCGATCGCCCTTCAACCTTCTTGCCAGAACTCTGATTCGGGGGGCGTGGGGGAGTTAGGCCCCCACATCGCGGGGGGCCGGGGGGAAGTCCCCCGGAGAGAGCCTCCAACCGAAGCAGAAATATCCGCATTCGATCACTGTGAGCAAAACACGATCGGACAGCAAACACAGCAAGAATTAGATTGGGTACGCGATCGCCTCCTCCCCGCCCTACGCAAAACCGATCAAGAAATCACCAACCTCCTACGCGGTCTAGACGGCCAATACATCCCCAGCGGTGCCTCCGGTGCCCCCACCCGCGGACGACCCGAAGTCCTACCCACCGGACGTAACTTCTACTCCGTAGACATTCGCGCCGTCCCCACCGAAACGGCCTGGGACATCGGACGCAAAGCCGCCGAAACCCTCGTAGAACGCTACACCCAAGAACACGGCGAATACCCCAAAACCCTGGGACTCTCCATCTGGGGCACCGCCACCATGCGCACAGGCGGCGACGACCTCGCAGAAGCACTCGCGCTACTAGGCGTACAGCCCGTCTGGGATGGCGTTTCCCGACGAGTCATTGATTTCGAGATTCTACCCCTGTCGCTCCTCGGTCGCCCACGCGTAGACGTCACCCTACGCATTTCCGGCTTCTTCCGCGATGCCTTCCCGAACTTGATTGACTTATTTGACAGTGCCGTCAATGCTGTCGCCAACCTTGACGAACCCGACGACCAAAACCCCCTCGCCGCTCAAGTACAGCAAGAGACCCTACGCTGGGAAGCCGAAGGACTCATCGCAGAACAAGCCGCCGCCCGATCGCGCTACCGCATCTTTGGTTCCAAACCCAGCGCCTATGGAGCCGGATTACAAGGCTTAATCGAATCTCAAAACTGGGAAAGCGAGGCTGACCTGGCCCGCGCCTACATGAACTGGAGCGCCTACGCCTACACTCGCAGCGCCGAAGGCAAATCAGCCCCCGAAGCCTTTACACAACGGTTGAGCACGATGCAAATCGTGTTGCAAAACCAGGACAACCGCGAACATGACTTGCTCGATTCCGATGATTACTACCAGTTTCAAGGCGGCTTAACAGCGGCTGTCCGCTCTGTATCAAAGACGACTCCAGAAATCTACTTTGGCGACAACGCCTGCACCGCACAGCCCAAAGTTCGCAAACTGAGCGAAGAAATCGCTCGCGTTTACCGCTCCAGAGTCGTCAACCCCAAATGGATTGCGGGCACCATGCGACACGGTTATAAAGGCGCGTTTGAAATGGCTGCAACGCTAGATTATCTCTTTGCCTACGATGCCACCACGCACTGCGTCGAAGACTTTATGTACGAAGGCGTTGCCGAAGCGTATATCTTTGACCCAACCGTGCAGGACTTCATCCAAAAAAGCAACCCCTGGGCATTGCGCGATATGGCAGAACGCCTGTTAGAAGCAAACCAGCGCGGCTTATGGCAACAGCCTTCTCCAAACATGCTGGAGCGCTTGAAAGCGATCGCCAACGAAGCTGAAGGCACGATCGAGGCACAACAAAACAAGGCTTAATACCCTTCAACCATCAGTCCATGAGATGATGCCAAAAGTCGTGCATCGATGGTTCCATGCAGAACCCTTTCCCAACACTCCGACTGGGGTGCAGTTTACTGATCGCGCTGAGTCTTGTTACCGCAAAGCCTCCGAAGGGGCAGAGTGTTGAACTTGAGCGATCGCCACAATTTCTGCTCAATCCAGCCACAGGTATAAAGCAGGTCAAATCTCCATCGATCGCGCCAGTGATACAGTCGATCGCCCAAACTCCGCGACCGAAACCTGCACCATCCCCAACGGTGCCACAACTGCTACCACGGGAACCAGCCCCACCGTCTACCCAACCACCTCCAGCCTCGACTCCAGCGCCCTTACCATCACTGGATCAGCTTTTCCCGCAGCCTGAAGCCCCAACGCCATCACAGCCTTCTACTGAAAGCCCTCCCGAAACGATTACCGTGGAGCGGATTGAGGTCATCGGCAGCACCGTCTTTAGTGCCGCAGACTTCGCCAAAATTACAGAGCCGTTTACCAAGCGTTCCTTGGCGATCGCCGAATTATTTCAGCTTCGATCGCTCATTACGCAGCTTTACGTCGATCATGGCTACATTACCTCTGGTGCATACATTCCACCACAGACGCTGCAAGGTGGAGTGGTGACCATTCAAGTCGTAGAAGGCAGGCTAGAAGACATTACCGTCACAGGAGCCCGTCGCCTCAACCCCAACTACGTGCGATCGCGGTTGGCGATCGCCGCTGGGCCACCGCTAAATCGCAATCGACTGCTAGAAGCCCTGCAACTACTACAGCTCGATCCACTCATTCAATCCCTGGCTGCAGAGTTAGCGGCTGGCACCCGTCCCGGTGAAAGCGTGCTGTCAGTGCGGGTCACCGAAGCCCAAAACTTGAATGGACAACTGTTGTTTGACAACGCACGTGCGCCCAGTGTCGGCACCGATCGCCGACAGCTTCAGCTGAGTTTAGGCAATGTTACAGGGTTGGGCGATCGCGTGAGCGCCATTTATACCAACACCAACGGCAGCAACGCCCTCGACTTGAGCTATACTGTGCCTCTCAATCCGCGCAATGGCACCCTGAGCATCAACTACGGCACAGCCTCCAGTAATGTCATCGAACCGCCCTTTGATGGGTTGGGGATTGAGTCCAAATCTCGCTATTACGAGTTCACCCTTCGACAGCCGATCATCCAAACGCCCACCCACGAATTGGCACTTGGTTTTACTGCCACCCGACGCGAAAGTGAAGCGACCCTGCTCGATGGACTCATTCCGTTTCCCGCTTTGGGAGCCGATCGCAATGGCAAAACACGCCTCACCGCCCTGCGCTTTTTTCAAGAAGCCACCTGGCGCGGCAGTGCCGAAGTCGTTGCGCTCCGCTCTCAGTTCACCGTAGGACTAAACGCCCTGAATGCAACCATTAACCCAGACCCGCCCGACAGCCGCTTTTTTGCGTGGCGAGGACAGGCACAGTGGGTGCGGCTCCTGGCGCCAGAGACCTTACTGCTTGTGCGCAGCGACTTACAAATCGCAGACCGACCCATTCTACCGCTAGAACAGTTTGGCTTAGGGGGACAGGACAGCGTGCGCGGCTATCGCCAGGATGCCTTGCTGACCGACAGCGGTCTCTTTGCCTCGGCAGAACTCCGCATTCCCATCTTGCGCTTGCCAAAACTGAATAGCCTGTTGCAACTGACGCCATTCATCGACGTTGGTACTGCCTGGAATTTGGGCAACAGCCCCGATCCCGATCCCAGAACGCTATTGGCAATTGGCTTGGGTCTGCGGCTGCAATGGAGCGATCGCGTCACCGCTCGCCTCGATTGGGGCATTCCACTCATCTCGATCAGTGGTGCCAAAAACACCTGGCAGGAAAATGGGGTATATTTTTCGATCGTCGTGAATCCGTTTTAGAGGCGTTGTTAGTTATTAGAAAGAAGCAGAAGGCTAAACATTGCCTCTGTACTTAAAGGGAATGTTGCAACTAACTCTGGGAAAGGTAGGATCGCTAGCTATGAAGATTCTTTTGACCAATGTTTGCGTTCAGTTGGCAATCGCCATAACACTGGCTGCGTGTAACACCTCTCGTCCATTTGTCACCGCTTCGCCATCACCCGATATCCTGTCATCCAGTCCAGTAGCTAGCAGCCCGTCACCGACTCCTACAACAGGCGATCCGTTTGCTAAAGGTGTCGATAAAGCAGCCAGTGCAACTAGTCTGGCTCAATCGGCTCAAACACCAGAAGACTGGAACTTAGTACTCGCGCAATGGCAACGGGCGATCGCTTTCATGAAAGCAGTGCCGCCGACTAGCCCCAACCGTGCTGCAGCCCAGGCGTTACTGGCAAAATACCAGCAGAATTTAGCACGCGCTCAGCAGCAAGCTAAGCAAGGTGGTCCAAGCTCGGTTACGGTAGCCCGCAAAGATGGGCAAGAGGGTGTGCCTCTAATCGCAGGTGGTCAACCGTCTGCCAGCCCTGACATACCAAAAAATGCGGTAGCTACAATGGAGGCTCCAGTCACAATTAGCGCCTTGCTGCAGCAACAAGCAGAGTTTTTCGCTAAACAAAAACGCTTTGCTGCTAATCTTGCAGAGTTAGGCACTAATATTCCTGGTGCTACGCTCAACTACACCTACAGCACGAGCGGAGCACAGTCAAAGCAAGCCACTGCAACAGCAACAGCAAAACAGGGCGACCTGCCCAGCTATACAGGCGCAGTCTTTGCCGTCAAAGATAACAAAAACAACAATCAGACGGTGGCCACCATTTGCTTTAGCAGTACTCCTCCTAAAACACCGCCGCCACCGCCTCAGCTAGTAGGTAAGGACGCCCAATGCCCAACTGGTTCTTCTAAGATGTAAGGCTAGCGGCGTCTGCTGCCAAAGCTGCGCGATCGCGAACTACCAAAGCCTTTGTTGGGGCTGCTGCGATAGCTGCCGCTAGAACGCTCGGAGCGTCGCAGTGTACTGTTGCCGTAGCCAGAACCCGTCGAACGATCGTACTGGCCTGTATTGCGCGATCGAGCGGTGCTGGATGTAGGCGTGCGCAACTGTCCTGTCGTTCTGAGCTGCCGGGTACGCACCTCAGCCGGAGGAGCCTGATAGCGGCTCTGGTAGCTGTTCACCGCTTGATTGTAAGACGAGCCATACCCACCATACCCAGCCAACGGTACTCCTGGCTGGTACATCGGCGGCACATAGTATTGCGGTCTAAATAGTAAACTGCCCAATGCCTGCCCTGCTAGCGCGCCTGCAAAGGGTGCCCAGAAATTTGATTCCTGACGCACTACAACGGTTTCTTGGCGACCAGACTGCGGATCGGTTTGGGTTTCAGTCACGTTATGCACATACTCAAGCTTGAAGTCTTCGGTCAGGTGCAGCGCGGGTTGTCCATTCTCAACCTTGAGGTAGCTCTTTTTACCAGACGAAACCTCTTCCTCCGTTAAACGAGCCATCGGTACATTGGTGGCTCGAAATACAGATGATTCGCCCGGTTTTGTATTGAGCAACATGACATTGTATTCGCCGCCATCGTCGTTGTAGGTTGCCTGCTGCACGGAATACTCTCCATCCGAGAGTTTAGTTTGGGCAACGGTACGAGCCTGTTCGGTCTGCGATCGAGTATCAGTCTTACGATCGTCCGCAAGTGGATTACCGCAACCTACAGAGGTCCAAATAAGCGTCAAAGCCATCGAAACAAGCAGAAGTTTGCGTAGCATAGGTCAGTGAATGAACTCAGTGAATGAACGTGTACTGTATTGCTATAAATCGGTTCAGCGGTTAATCAATGATAGAAATGGATTGAAGCGATGAATGGGAACGTTGCCGTACTAGGCAGTGAATACTTCTAGCCAAGATTGATTAGCACCCTAGAGCGGAATGAGTTCTGGAAAGCCAACCAGCACTTGATCAGACGTTAACTCATCACCTAACCGCGCAGGCGAGAAATGCACCTGAACGGCTCGCAGCGTTTCCTGGTAGTGCAGATTGACCAACGCCTTTAACCCGGCTCTTAAGGCGCTCATACTAGCGAGATCAGCTTCCAGTTCGGGCACTTCCCCTTCAAAAGCAACTGTCAGCATGACAACCAGATGATGGGTAGCAGGCAGTGCCAACGGTTCGTCGCGGTTAGCGCTCATACTCTCCACATCGGGAGCACTGCGATAGCGCTGAGCCGAATCGGTAAACAACTCTGTAACAAAGTCGCCTGCTTCGCCTTCATCCCAAAAGACATCCCCTTCGTTACCCGCCGCTTGCCAGTAGGTGTCGTATTGCAGCAGGCTTTGGCAGATTTCAACTAAGCCTTCTCCCAGCACCGTCATATCGCCTTCGCTATCTACTGCGTCAAAGGCAGCCTTGTTGAGAACACCCAGCAATGGTGCTACTTCTTCACCCACTAAGTGAATAAACAGGCGACAAACGACAAAGCGAGTTTTGCCACCCAGTTGATTAAAGCGATCGCGCCACGAACTCATGTCTCAGTCCCTCTAGCAACCATAAAATCCTAACGATTTAGTCCTACAAGTTGCTAGCCATCTTCTCAATGTAGTCAGTCAACTGTGTCACGTTATCTACCTCAGGTTTAGCCTGCCTTTCGCAAGGCATGATGTTCGGATAACCTGCCCTCGGCTGTACGGGAAACAAGAGAGGATGGGGAGAAAAGCGACTGTCTGGTAAGGACATGGGAATGCTAAGTCCTTTTTGTTTGCTAGAACGCTCCTAACGCCTTAATCGTCTCTTCGTCCTTCAGACCGTCTCCCTTACTGCCACTGCTGAGTGTTACCGTAGAACGGGGCTGAGAAAGCAGTTCTTCTTGCCAGCGACTTAACCTAAAACTCATTGAATACACTCCGTTGAACGCCCTTCGGCCTGGGTCTCAATGACACAGCTTGCGTCACAGCCTGACCACCGACTCCTGACCGCTGACTCCTCCACTTTTCATTCGTAATTTTTAATTGATCAATGAGTATCTTTACGCTGCGATCGCTCCACAAAGACTTTGGCATCAAAGAAATCCTGCATGATGCCAGCTTTAGCCTGGATGATGGTGACAAGGTGGGGTTGATTGGCACCAATGGATCGGGTAAATCAACGCTGCTGAAAATGATTGCAGGGTTAGAGTCGATCGACAGTGGCGAAATGTTGGTCAATCCCAGCGTTCGCATCGTCTATCTGCCACAACAACCAGAGCTAGACGACGATCGCACCGTACTGGAACAAGTGTTTGCTGACAGTGGCGATCAAATGGCTCTGGTACGGGAGTTTGAAGAAATTTCTGATAAACTAGCGCACGGGCACGGCGATCAAGACCAGTTAATGGCAAAGCTTTCCAGCCTGACTCACCAGCTAGATGCAACCGGAGCCTGGGATCTGGAAACCAATGCCAAAATTATTCTGACGAAACTCGGTATCGACGATTTTGAGGCCAAAATTGGCGATCTTTCGGGTGGCTATCGCAAACGGATTGCGCTGGCAGCCGCATTGCTGTCCGAACCCGATGTGCTGCTAATGGATGAGCCCACGAACCACCTGGATGCACTCTCGGTCGAATGGCTGCAAAGCTATCTCAACCGCTTTCGGGGCGCACTACTCCTCATTACCCACGATCGCTACTTTCTCGATCGCGTCACCAATCGCATCCTGGAGATCGATCGGGGCGATCTCTTCACCTACAGCGGCAACTATTCCTACTATTTAGAGAAAAAAGCACTGGCAGAAGATTCCGCCGCCAGCACCGAGCGTAAGCATCAGGGACTGCTGCGCCGCGAACTGGAATGGCTCAAACGGGGGCCCAAAGCACGCAGTACGAAACAAAAGGCACGGATCGATCGCGTCCACGCTCTACAAGCAACTGAGTTTAAGCAAGGTCACGGCAAAGTTGATATTGCTACGGCTGGACGTCGCATCGGTAAGAAGGTTATCGAACTGGTGGCTGTCACAAAGGGGTATGGCGATCGCACCTTGATCAACGGCTTCACCTACGAATTCAGCCCCGAAGATCGCGTCGGGATCATCGGTGGCAACGGGGTCGGCAAATCCACCCTGATGGACATGATTACGGGACGCCTTCAGCCCGACTCCGGCACCGTCGAAATCGGCACTACCATCCACATCGGCTACTTCGACCAGCATTCCGACGACCTCACACTCAACCCGGAACAACGCGTCATCGATTACCTCAAAGATGTGGCCGAACTGGTGAAAATCGCCGATGGCACGGTCATTACCGCCTCCCAAATGCTGGAGCGCTTTCTGTTTCCTGGCAACCAGCAGTATGCGCCGATCAACAAACTCTCCGGTGGCGAACGGCGACGGCTCTTCCTGCTACGTGTCCTCATGAGCGCGCCCAACATCCTCATTTTGGACGAGCCCACCAACGACCTGGACGTGCAAACCCTCGCTGTCCTGGAAGATTACCTGGAAGATTTCAACGGCTGCGTCATTGTCGTTTCCCACGATCGCTACTTCCTCGATCGCGTCGTCGATACCATCTTTGCCTTCGAGCCGGACGGCACTCTGCGCCAATATCCGGGAAATTATTCGGTGTACCTCGACTACAAGCGAGCAGAAGAGGCTGCAGCGGTCAGCAGTCAGCGGTCAGCAGTCAGCGGTCAGCAGTCAGCGGTCAGCGGCAGAAAGCAGAAAGCAGAACCCACTCAAAACTCTTCTTCACTCCCCACTCCCCACTCCCCACTCCCTATACCCTTATCCCCAACTCAAAATATCTCCGTAGGAGACGCTTCGCGTTTCTTGAATGCCGAAGGCTATACAAAACTCAAAACTCAAAACTCTCGCAAGCTTTCCTACAAAGAAAAGCGCGAATTCGAGCAGTTGGAAACTCAAATTCCCGCAATGGAAGCTGAAAAAGAGCAGATCGAGAAAACGTTGTACAAAAATCCACCATCAGGCTTCAGCGAAGTGCAAGCGCTTTCTGCACGATTGGCGGAGTTAAATAGCGCGATCGACGCTGCGACCGATCGCTGGTTAGAATTATCGGAAATGGAGTCTTAATCCTTCACTGGTCAACGCAATGACTGCTCTCACCCTCAACTTAAGTCCCACTTTGGAACTGACCGATGATCAGTTCTATGATCTCTGCCAGCACAATCGAGATTTGCGCATTGAGCGCACAGCAAACGGAGAACTTCTCATCATGGCTCCTGTCGGCGGCGAAGGTGGCTCACGCAGCGGTAGAGTAAATCAACAAGTATTCAACTGGATTGATACAGACGATCGAGGAATTGCCTTCGATTCTTCTACTGGCTTTAAATTGCCGAACGGGGCAGACCGATCGCCCGATGCTGCTTGGGTGAGCCGAGAACGTTGGGATACACTTACACCTGAGCAAAAGCGTAAATTCCCGCCCCTATGTCCTGATTTCGTCATCGAATTGCGCTCCGAAAGCGATTCCCTGCAGACCCTCCAGGCAAAAATGCAGGAGTATATCGAAAATGGTGCGCGACTCGGTTGGCTCATCGATCCCAAAAAACAACAGGTGGAAATTTATCGTCCAGGACAGGTTGTAGAAATTCTGCAAGACCCAGAAACGCTTTCAGGTGAGGATGTGCTATCAGGATTCACATTAAATCTAAAGCCGATTTTCAACCGCCTTTGAACAGTACGCGATATCCGGATCACAGCGCTGCTCTTTACAATCTCTCGGTTTGCCTCACCAGAGTGAAAAGGTTTGGTGAAGTAAAAAAGAAACCGATCGAGATCGTGTAGGCATTCACCTACGATCGACTAGAAGCGAGCAAGCCTGGACGGCACATCTCGGACGATCAATCGTCACAGTAGAGAATCTCATCCTGCGTTTATAGTTTTTGGCCAGCGTCTTAACGCTCACTAAAACTCATGCCTTCAGCCAATCTCAACGGAGTCCATGCTAACGATGCCCAATCAATCTTTAGTGACTGTCATTCTCGCGGGTGGAAAAGGTGAGCGGTTTTGGCCACTCAGCCGCAGAAATCGCCCCAAGCAATTCCTGAGCCTGGATGGCAGCGGTCGTAGCCTGTTACAAGCAACCGCAGAACGATTGCTGGCGATCGCAGGCGGTTGGGCGTCCATCTATGTCGTCACAGCATCGCACCTCGCCGACGGTGTGAGAGAACAACTGCCTGAACTGCCCGAAGAGAATCTTTTGATCGAACCCGAAGGTCGCGATACCGCGCCAGCAGTCACCTGGAGCACCTTGAGGATCGCTGAACGCTATGGCAAAGACACGGTGGTTGGTTTCTTCCCCGCCGATCACTGGATTGCTGATGAAGCCGCATTCCAGTCAACGCTGCAGGCTGCTGCTGAACTTGCCACGAAAGAAGACGCGATCGTCACCCTCGGCATTGCGCCCACCTTTGCGTCTACTGGCTACGGCTACATTCAGGCAGGTGAGGCCATTGGCACGTATGGCACGAATGCTGAGCAGGAAGGCTTTCCGGCTTATCGCGTCACCCGTTTTACCGAAAAGCCCGATCGTGACACCGCTGAACAATTCCTAGCCACTGGCACCTTTAGCTGGAACAGCGGCATGTTCGTCTTCCGTGC
The DNA here is from genome assembly GCF_003003795.1 of Stenomitos frigidus ULC18. GTDB lineage: Bacteria > Cyanobacteriota > Cyanobacteriia > Leptolyngbyales > Leptolyngbyaceae > Stenomitos > Stenomitos frigidus_A. Next base: position 249,119 of record NZ_PVWK01000014.1, read on the forward strand.
TGGCGTGGCGCTGGATGAATTGCTGGTTTATGCACCGGAAATCATGGGGCCTCTAGAAGAGCAAGGGGTTGAAGCCTATCCCACCCTGCCCAAAAAGAGTATCGACTATGCTCTGATGGAGAAAACTCAGCAGGCATACGTCTTACCTGTTGCCTTCGGTTGGGATGATCTGGGCGACTGGAACGCGATCGAACGTCTGCTCAAAGGCGAAAGCGCCAATGTTGAACTCGCCAGACACATTGGTCTAGACACTCATGGCGCACTCTTCTACGCCACAGATCAGGATGATCTCATTGTCACCATTGGGCTGGAAGATACGGTGATTGTGCGCGATGGCAACGTCACGCTCATCGTCAAAAAAGATCGGACTCAAGAAATCAAACAGGTCTTGAAGGAAATTCAAGCCGATCCGCAGTTCAAAGATCTGCTTTAGTTGTTAGGTTTTAGGGGTTAGTTATGAGAGTCTTCAAGCAAGCCTTCCGACTAACCTCTAACAACCAACCACCAACAACTGCATGTTTTCTCGCCTTGCCCAATCCAGCGCCCGTCAGCGCGAAATTGCTGAAGTCGTCCTCCGCAACGGTTGGGGCTACATGCGACGGTTGCTCACAGGCACCAAAGCTGAAGAACCGCAACTGCCGCCGCCTGCTATCCTCCGCAACATTCTGGTTGAGCTCGGTCCCGTCTACGTCAAGTTAGGGCAATTGCTCAGCACTCGTCCCGATTTGCTGCCGCCAGAATACATCACGGAACTAACCGCACTCCAGGCGGAAGTGCCTGCTGTAGCGTGGCAAGAAGTTGAAGTGGTGATTCGGCAGCAGTTGCGTCGTCCGCTCGAAGAGGCGTTTACGACCATTAATCATCAGCCTGTTGCGGCTGGCTCGATCGCCCAAACCCATCGGGCAACCCTGGCAGACGGACGGGAAGTGGCACTCAAAATTCAGCGTCCCGGCATTGAGGCGATCGTCGATCAGGACATTGCACTCGTTCGCACGCTGGCGGATTTGGTTTCGCGCACCAACTTTGGCAAGTACTACGACCTCAAAGCCCTGGCAGAAGAATTTGCCACCGCGCTCATCGGCGAATTAGACTTCATGCTGGAAGCGACACATACTGATCAGCTGCGCAGCAACCTTTCTAGCAGCCGTTGGTTTGATCCCAAGCAGTTGGTTGTGCCCGAAATTTATTGGGCACTGACGACCGAGAAGCTGCTGGTCATGGAATGGCTAGACGGTGTACCGCTGCTGCAAGGGAACTTCACTGGCGTGGGGCATGGCGGCGATGCCACGGCTGAAAGTAAGGCGATCGTCACGTTACTGGTGCAGGCATTCTTTCAACAGATCTACATCGACGGCTTCTTTCACGCCGATCCGCATCCCGGCAACCTCTTTTACTTAAGGGACGGTCGCGTCGCGCTGCTGGACTGCGGCATGGTGGGTCGCCTCGATCCCCGCACACAGCAAGTTTTAACCGAAATGCTGCTGGCGATCGTCAACCTGGATGCCCAACGGTGCACCCAACTCACTCTGCAACTGGCAGAATCGGTACAGCCTGTCAATTTGGCACAGCTTGAAAGCGATTACGATCGCCTCTTGCGACGGTACTTCAACCTCAATCTGGCACAGGTCAACTTCAGCCAGTTATTTTACGAAATTCTCCAGCGAGCGCGGGCAAATCATCTGCGCGTCCCCGGCAACATGGGACTTTACGCCAAAACTCTGGCAAACCTGGAAAGCGTTGCCCGTAAGCTAGACCCCGAATTTAACCTGTCTGACCAGATTAAACCCCTGATGACTGACCTATTTCGGCGACAACTGGTGGGCGAAGCGCCACTCCAGGCACTCTTGCGTACAGCCCTGGATATCAAAACCCTTTCCCTGCAATCGCCACGCCAACTGGAACTGTTGCTCGATCGCGTTACCTCCGAAACCCTCCAGTGGAATCTGAATCTGCGCGATCTCGATCCCCTGCGTCGCAGTGTGGATGACTCTGCCAATCGTCTTTCGTTCAGTATTGTCGTCGGTGCATTGATTATGGGTGCAGCGACGATTTTGGCAAACGATCGTACCGGGCGATTATTCTGGGTCAGCAGTGTCCTGTTCTTTTCCGCCAGTTTTCTAGGGCTTTGGCTGATTGTAAGTATTCTGCGATCGGGTCGGCTCAAGTAGCTCTAACTGCTAGGCCTAGTTTCTGCGTCAGCCCTGGCTAGTTAACAAATTGTTTATAGGCAAGCTGCTTGTGTGACATCTGAGCGAGATCGATCGCAGGCGTACACGACCACATCGCGTCTAAAGCCACCAACTGAGCCTGATCAGCGATCGTGATGATGGTTGAAGCCATGCGGCTGATCATCTGCTGTGCCTTTAAATGTCCTAAGACGCCTAACCGGATCGCAGCCCCCACTAAACTGGTGATGAAATTGTGGAGAAACGCGAGAACAGTATCACTTTCGCTCAAGCCAACGGTTCGACCCACCACCGCAAAAACGATGGGATGTAGTCCGGGTGTTTGGTTGGTTTCGATCGCGTCTTGCAACGCATCTAATTGTGGGTCTGCCCAAGTCGATCGCGCCACCATCAATAATGCCTGCCCGGTCTTGCACTGAGCCTCCCGCGTTTCTTGTAGCAAGGTTTGGGCAAACAGGCGCTTGTCTGCTCGGTAGATTTCTGGCAAGCTGTTAACCGAACTGGCACGGTAGGCATGAATCAATGCCACCAGATCAGAACAGCCCACTTTGTTGTGCAGCAGTAAGTGAATAAAGTCTTCCACATCCTGGGCGGAAGCAACCTGCCGGGTTTGCACTAGAGCCTCTAACCCATGCGAGAGCGTAAACGACCCTGACGGAAAGAAGGAATCAGACAATTGCATGAGCGCGAGACGACGATCGAGCATACGGTTGAGGGCAATCAGGGCCTATAAAGGAATATTGAAAGAAAGATTGGCAACCTGTAGGGGCTTAGCATTGGGCGGTAAAGCCTGTCTTGATAGTCACTCATTGCCCAAAGGCTAAGCCGGTAGACGGTCGTTTAATGGTGAGAATGAGCAGAAAAGGTAAGCAAGTTGTCGGTAGCCTTAGTCTCGTAGCCAATCTGTAAGCCCAAAATCGCAAAACCTTGAACAGTTGCTTCCATCACCAACGGGTCTGCTGCAAGCTCAACGTAAATGCGATCGGGCTGCACGAGAATCGGCCAATGATGATTACCCAGCGCATGTCCTAGATGGATGAGTTTGATTGCCTGCCCGTTTGCATCGCCAGCAAAACTCAAGACCATGACGGTTTGAGCCGCAAGATGCACCAGCACCCATTGTCCGTGGTCGGTTTCAAACACATCGCCATCGCTGAGCACCCGATCGCGCCCTTTAATGATGCCGATCGCGTCTCCGGTTGTGGCATGGGCATGGATACGACCTTTCGCGCGATCGCTTTCCTGAAGCTGCACCTCCAGCAAGGCTCCCGTTTGTTGAGCCTGTTTGACATGGGCAGCGAGATGGGTATCCTCACCCACATTGCCACGATAGGTTGATGCCAGAATGGTCATTTGGGAATCTCTGGTAGGGGCGGTTGGTCGCTCACACGACGCATACTGTTCAAGGCACAATGAACGGCTAATTTTACGGTGGAAACATTCTCTGCCATTGCCCGCACCAACAAGCCATTGCAGTTTGGTAAACGAGAACTGGCAAGCATTAGCTTCGGGATCGTTTTTGCGAAAGCGGCCAGAGTTTGCTGCAACGGCTGTAAGTCGATACCAGGAAGCACGATGATCACGCTGGCAAGAATAGGCAAAGGTGCGAAGAGAGGATGGACAGTAACGCGATCGCCGTGTCCTGACAGTTGCATGGCATCGGCAAACACTAACGATCCATCGGGTGTGCTGACTTGTAAGCGACTTAAACAGTGGCGAAACTGATAGCATTCCCCTCGCGCCAGTCGTCCTGGCACAATGATCTCGCCGAGAAACAACCGCCCGGTTGGATCAAGCGTGACAGTCACCGTTTGCTCCAGGTTGGCATCCCGGTAGAGCAGCAAGGGTTCTGGCACAAACTCTAACGTGGCTCCTGCTCCAATGTGAAGGTTATAGCTGAGGCGACCCACCCGATCGGCAGGCATGGTATGGACTTTCGTCGCGGACTGATCGGTGAGATAAAGGCTTGTCTGGTCGTCTAACCGCACTCGAAGCTCTAGCACATCGTCAGCCAGCAGTCCCGGTGACGAGTTCATCATGTAAAGGTAGGTGCGGCTGGTATCCATCGGGTCAAGCCGCAACGCGCGCGATAGCCGAAAGGGATAGGTAGCATATTGGCGACGCACGAATGATTGACCGGCGCGATCACGCCCAATGTGCAAATCAAGCTGCGGTTGCTGTGCCGTACCGTTTAACACAGCCATTGATGGAACCTTGACAGCAAACATACTTCAGGAGTTGTAAAGAAAATAGTGATAGGGCTTTTAGCGGTTAGCGGTCAGCAAAACGTTGAGCGCTAAGGGCTGATGGCTGATGGCTGATAGCTTGCGTCTCTAAAAATGTAGGCTCGTAAGGAGTACTCCGAAACAAAACGGTTTCGAGAATAAACTGCATCACGTGATCCAGACCTTCGCCCGTTTTACAGTTGGTATAGGCGATCGGTTTGCTGCCGCGTCGTTCCCCAGCTTCTTTGCGAATGACCGCTAAATCGGCTCCTACATAGGGGGCAATGTCGATTTTATTAATGACAGCCAAGTCTGCCTGCATAAAGCCAGGCCCATTTTTACGAGGAATATCATCGCCCGCACCGACATCAATGACAAACAGATACGCATCAATCAGGTCGTAGCTAAACGTTGATGCCAAGTTGTCGCCACCGCTTTCGACAAAGATTAGATCAAGCTGTGGAAACGACCGTTCCAGGTCACGAATCGCCAGCAGGTTCATCGTGGGATCTTCACGGATCGCCGTGTGGGGACAACTGCCCGTTTGTACACCGATAATCCGTTCGGTAGGTAGAAAGCCTTTCCGCTTGAGGCGATCGGCATCTTCATGCGTCAGCAAATCATTGGTGACAACGGCAACTTCAACGCCTTGTTGCTGCAACAGCGGTACCAGACATTCCAACAGTGCTGTCTTGCCGCTCCCAACTGGACCACCGATGCCTAAGCGAGCCACTGATTTTTGCATCCTGAATTGCTCTCAGTAAGAACAAATAGTTGGGCTAAGTAAACGGATATCATTAAACTGAACATGCCTGATGGACTGACCGCTGACCGCTGACTGCTGACTGCTGACTGCTGACTGCTGACCGCTGACCGCTTTGAGAGCTTGTCAGTTTAAGGAGGGGCCTCTACTTATCTCTACTTATCTAAAGATGTAAAGCCGACCCAGAGGCACTTGCGCCACTGGATCACAAGTCGCAATCTCGCCATTCACCCGGACCTGGAAGGTATCGGGGTCTACTTCAATGTCGGGGCAAGCATTGTTGTGAAGCATATCGGCTTTGCTCAGCGATCGCGTCCCTTTTACAGGCAACAGTTGCTTTCGCAGTTTCAGCTTGTCTGGCAAACCAGCCTCCAATGCAGCCTGAGTGACGAAGCAAAACGAGGTTGACTGGCTAGCGCTGCCAAAACTGCCCCACTGAGGGCGGTACAGAATCGGCTCACAGGTCATCAGCGAGGCGTTGGATTCACCCATAGGCGACCAGGCAATAAAGCCACCTTTGATGATTAACTCTGGTTTCACCCCAAAGAAGCCGGGTTGCCACAGCACAATATCGGCCACCTTGCCAGTCTCGATCGAGCCTACGTGAGCATCAATCCCGCAGGTGATCGCGGGATTAATCGTGTACTTCGCCAGATACCGCAAAATCCGCTGATTATCGTTACGAGCGGTATCTTCCGGCAGTACGCCCCGCTGGTCTTTCATCTTGGAGGCGAGCTGCCAGGTGCGACAAATAACTTCCCCAATGCGACCCATCCCCTGACTGTCAGATCCCATCATACTGATGGCTCCCATATCGTGCAGGATGTCTTCTGCCGCGATCGTTTCCGCCCGAATGCGCGATTCTGCAAACGCTACATCCTCTGGCACCCTTGGGTTGAGGTGATGGCACACCATCACCATGTCTAAGTGTTCGTCAAAGGTATTGACCGTATAGGGATTCGTCGGATTCGTAGAGGACGGCAAGCAGTGCGAGTACGAGGCGACTTTGATGATATCGGGGGCATGTCCACCCCCTGCACCTTCCGTGTGATACATGTGAATGGTGCGACCCCGAATGGCCGCCAGCGTGTCTTCCACATAGCCCGACTCATTCAACGTGTCGGTATGGATTTGCACCTGAAAGTCATACTCGTCCGCCACCGAAAGGCAGGTATCAATCAGGGCAGGCATCGCGCCCCAATCTTCATGAATTTTTAAGCCGATCGCGCCACCGATCACCTGTTCCACTAAACTGGCAGGCAAACTGGAACTGCCTTTGCCCAAAAAGCCAAAGTTGACGGCGAACCCTTCCGATGCCTGGAACATTAAGCTCATGTTATGAGCGCCACCGGAACAAATGCCAACGGTGACTGGTCCTAAGCCGCCGCCGATCATCGTAGTGATGCCGCTGGATAGTGCTTCAGCACACAGCCCCGCACTATCAAAATGCACATGGCAATCAATGCCCCCAGGAGTGGCAATTAACCCTTCCGCCGATCGCACATCCGTATTGGCGCTAATCACCAGATTGGGCTGCACACCGTCCATAATGCCGGGGTTTCCAGCTTTCCCAATACCGACGATTTTGCCATCTTTGATGCCGATATCGGTTTTGACAATACCCTGTACCGGATCCATCAACAGGACATTTGTGATCACCAGATCCAACGCACCCTCGGCAGCAGTAACGCCCGAGGCCAAGCCCAAGCTATCCCGCAAGGTTTTGCCGCCGCCAAAGACGCATTCATCGCCGTAGACGGTCGTATCGCGTTCCACTTCTGCGATTAAAGAAGTATCCCCCAACCGGATACGATCGCCCGTTGTGGGGCCAAACAGTTCGGCGTAGCGTTCCCGACTAATTTCCATTACACCCCTCGTTCTGGTGACGTACTGTAACCGAGCGATCGCACGCGCTCCAAGGCTGTGGCTTTAGCCTCCGGCGCATCCAATGCTTGATTGACTAAATTGTTGAGTCCCTGAACATGACGATTGCCGCCGATCGCTACCAGCACCACATCTTTGGTATCGCCTGGCTCAAAGCGCACCGCGGTTCCTGCTGGAATATCTAACCGGAACCCATACGCCGCCGCGCGATCGAACTGCAACGCGCGGTTCACCTCAAAAAAGTGGTAGTGGGAGCCAACTTGAATGGGTCGATCGCCTAAATTCGCGACGCTAATTGTTGCTGTAGCTCGTCCCGCATTAATTTCTAGCGTTCCTGGTTCGCACAATATTTCACCGGGAACGGCTTGGGAATAATCCGTCATGACATGACCTTTAGATTGGTTAAAGCATTAAATGCATTCGTTTGGGCAAGCTATCAGCTATCAGCGGTCAGCTATGAATGCTGATAGCTGACCGCTGATAGCTAATCTCCCCATTGCTCCAGGACAAACTAATCCCTACCAAGGCCTTAGACTCCAGGACTGCGAATGGGATTGTGCACGCTGACCAATTTCGTGCCGTCAGCAAAATGCGCTTCGACCTGAATGAGCGGAATGAGTGCAGGGACACCCGGCAAGACATCATCCGTAGTGAGCAACGTGGCTCCTTCTGACATGAGTTGAGCCACCGATTTGTCTTCCCGTGCGCCCTCAATCAGTAGATCGGTAATGTAAGCGATCGCCTCTGGCACATTGAGTTTGATTCCCTTATCTTTACGGCGACGCGCAATCTCTGCTGCCGTAAAGATGGTTAATCGCTCCATTTCTCTGGGAGTTAAGTACATACCGCTCACTCTCTGACACGCTGCATGACACCCGCATTACACCGTTATTCGTGCAGATCTTAAGTAACAAATGTTACAGAAGCAATCCGGTGTATGGCTTTGGCACAAGGATCGTTGACGATCGAGCCTCGGCGATGAAGCGGTTCGGAAAAGGCATGGCATGAAGTGAGCACAGCGAACGCGTGTGCCAATGCCTCAATCACGGATCGAGAGACTAATGCGCTTAAAAGAGAAAAACACACTGGTTCTTCACTGCAACACCAGCTACCGGCACCAATCCTCATGGACAATGCAGGTGACAAGTCTTAGAAAAGGCGATTGGAGCGATTGGATGCAGGTAAACCCTAATCGGGGCATCCAAACGGCTTAACAAGCTCAAAAGGGCAGACGACGCTCGCCTGTCGCTAGCAAGATGGCGATCGATCAACCTGCCCCAGACGTAAACATGACAACGCATTAAGCATGCCTGAGCAAGCAGGCACCAGTTCACCCGAAACGCAAAAACCCCGTGCCATTAGCAGGGGGCGATCGTCAAAGAGGCGTTCACACCAAACAAGCGGTTGAGCGGTTACTTTTTCGCTTTGGCTTTTGATTTGGTGGCTTTCTCTTCTTTCTCTTCTTTGGCTGGAGCGACCTTTTCCTTAAACAACTTGCCCGCTGAGAAAGCAGGAACCGTCGTCGCAGGAATCTTGATCGGCTTACCTGTGCTGGGGTTGCGCCCTTCACGCTCTTGGCGTTGGCGAGCTTCAAACGTGCCAAACCCAACCAGGGTAACTTTGTCGCCAGCAGAGACCGCTTCGATAATCGCGTCTACCGCCGCACTCAGTACTGCATCCGCATCTTTCTTGGTGATCGATGCCTTTGCTGCGATCGCGTCCACTAATTCACTCTTGTTCATGGCATGAGCCCTTAGTATTGTTGATTCAAATGTGTGCCGTGATTATAGTTCAGCTATTTGCAAATGGAGCAATATATCAAGATTCAATTATTGTTAATCGCTTTTCATTCGTATTATTCCTACCCACCGTAAGATTTGCTGGCTCGATACCCCACAGAATTACAGGGCATAAACCGAGTAGATATTACCGAATGTAAAGTAAGGTTCGCCTTCACCTACAAGCCCAATTTCACCGCAAAAGGTAATGCACTTGGCGCAGATTTTGATATAGCAAATGCGATCGCGACTTACCAGAAGCGCGACTCAAACCAATGTCGGCATTCCTAAAACCCTTTAAGGAAGAGCATTTCAGCTTTTCGACAAGCATTCACAATGGCGTTCTAGCGCAGCTAAAGCGGCTCTGACCCACGGCTGTCAAACGGTCTAGAGGATGACTTGCGTTGGCGATCGATCGTTTGTGGTCATCGACGCAAGCGCACTCAAGAAACGGAAAAAGCAGATGGCTCATCAAGATCCATCTGCTCCAATGAGAAAACCTGCAGCTCTTTGCAGTGAGTCAGTCGTTAGGAATGAGAATTTAATAAAACCGACAATTTTGTAGGGGCTTAGCATTCGGGTAAAAGCGCTTACCGTAGCCAAAGGCAACCCTGCCGAATGCTAAGCCCTTACCGTGAGGATGACCGATGTTATTTAATCCACGCTCCTTAGTAGGTTTCTACATGCCAGCGACCGGCTTTCTTCAGCTCACGCTGGTAGGTTTTCCACTCCTTGCCTTCTTTGGTTGCTTCAACCGAGAGGGCCGCGTCGATGCCGTCTTCCATCCCTTTCAAGCCGCAGATGTAGACGTGGGTCTTCTCGTCCTCCAGCAGCTTGTAAATCTCTTCGGCGTGTTCAGCCACACGATGTTGGATGTACATTCTGCCGCCTTCGGGATTTTTCTGCTCTCGGCTGATGGCATAGGTAACGCGGAAGTTGTCAGGATACTTGGCCTGAATTTCTTCCAGTTCCTCTTTGTAGAGTACGTTGGGTGTTGTTGCCACACCAAAGACTAACCATGCCAACCCTTTGAACTGATAGTCAGGATTCGCTGCCCGCTCATTATCCTTAAACATGCGCCACAGATACGCCCGGAAGGGTGCAATCCCGGTGCCTGTAGCCAACATGATCACCTTCGCCTCTGGATCTTCAGGCAACAGCATTTCTTTGCCGGTTGGTCCCGTAATCTTGATTTCGTCCCCAGGCTTCAGGTCGGTCAGGTAAGTAGAGCACACACCATAGACCGTTTCGCCTGTTTCTGGATGTTTGTATTCAAGCTGACGAACGCACAGAGAGACGGACTTGTCGTCAACATCATCGCCATGACGGGTAGATGCGATCGAGTAAAGCCGTAGCTTTTCAGGCTTTCCGTTTTTGTCTGTACCAGGAGGAATAATCCCAATACTTTGACCTTCCAGATACCGCAAATCTCCTTCGGAGATGTCGAACTTAACGTGCTGACAAATACCGATACCACCTTCCTTCACGAGCGGTTCGTTTGAAACCACCCGTCCCACAAAGGGGGCATTAGGGCGATAGATATTCACGGGAATATCTGCCTTTGCCTTTGCCTGAGTCATAGGCTTTTTCTCTGCTCCTGGTTGGTTACCCTTTCCAGTTTCTACTTTTAACCCAGTTTCTTTCTGTTCTGGGGTAACGTTCCCATTCATTTTAGAATCAGCAGTCAACGGCTGAATGCTAACAATTTTGCCACCCAATCGCGTAATCTTTTGCATGATTTCGTTCATGCGGCTGTAAGGCACATTGATAAAGGTGCTGCCGCTCTGACGAATGGGATAGCTCATACGGGCGGTTTCGCTGCCCTGCCGCAAACCGACTACTTCATAGCGAAAAATGCGGCTACCAGCTGCCGTAATAGCAGTACCACCGACTGCGTTTGAGTTGTACATTTTGCTCAATCTCTCCGGAACCAGACCTAATTTGTTGTTATTGTGCCGTATCTTGAACTATGCCGGGTGTGTTTGCAAGCAGCGTAGCGTCCACAGCGATAGCACTAGAATGAGACTGACCATCTTATAAGCGCCTAAGCCTTCTCCACAGTCAATCTCGATTCGTACATCGCTCTTGATCCTCGATCACTCGTGAGCACCCTTGCCAACCAGGAAGACGTGAATCAACCCGAATCGCTCCTTTTATTTCAGTCTACAGACTTAAGTCCACAGATCATGAGCCAAAACACTGGCAGCGAAACGAGACAATCAATTTAGCTCCCTTCACGATCGCTGCGCCCCCTTAAGCACAGCAGGAAAATCAATTCCCATTAAGCCTTGTGGTGACGATCCCGTTTTTGGTAAGATTACGTTAGCGGTAGTACTAAATACTTACTCGATTCGGTTCAGAGTTTGCCACGACAGAGAATTATTTTTACTTTTCTGGTGACTCTGCTTCCTGATAATGTTGTGTGAGAATCTTTATAGTTTGCGATCGACGGCTTTCAGTATGAATGACCGCATGCGGGTGAGCGCGATCGTAAACGCACCGTTGTTGCAGCTTAACTCAAGACACAGTTAGTAGATATCTTTTCGCTTAGAGGAAACCTATGACCAGTAAGCCAGACCGCGTGGTTCTGATCGGCGTTGCCGGAGACTCCGGGTGCGGTAAATCCACCTTTCTGCGCCGACTAACAGATTTGTTTGGGGAAGATTTCGTGACAGTAATCTGCCTGGACGACTACCACAGTCTGGATCGGAAGCAGCGCAAAGAGACCGGTATCACCGCCCTCGATCCAAGAGCCAACAACTTTGATCTCATGTATGAGCAAATCAAAGCGTTGAAAAGTGGCGAAATCATTAACAAGCCCATCTACAACCACGAGACGGGCATGATCGACCCGCCAGAACGGGTTGAGCCCAATCACATCGTTGTCATTGAAGGTTTGCATCCTCTGTATGATGAGCGCGTGCGTAACCTGCTTGACTTCAGCGTCTATCTTGACATCAGCGACGAAGTCAAGATCGCCTGGAAAATTCAGCGCGACATGTCTGAACGAGGACATACCTATGAGGACGTGCTGGCAGCCATTAACTCCCGCCGCCCTGACTTCAAGGCCTACATTGATCCACAAAAAGAATTTGCTGACGTCGTCATTCAAGTGCTGCCGACTCAGCTCATCAAAGATGATAAAGAGCGGAAGGTGCTGCGCGTTCAGATGATTCAGCGCGACGGTGTAGAGGGCTTCGAGCCCGCGTATTTGTTTGACGAAGGTTCGACGATCGACTGGATTCCTTGCGGTCGCAAGCTCACCTGCTCCTACCCTGGCATCAAAATGCATTACGGGCCGGATGCTTACTACGGTCACAGCGTTTCAGTGCTAGAGGTTGATGGGCAGTTCGACAAGCTTGAAGAAGTTGTCTACATTGAGCAACATCTGAGCAAAACATCGGTCAAGTATAGCGGCGAGTTGACCGAGCTATTGCTGCATCACCGTGAGTATCCGGGTTCTAGTAATGGCACGGGCTTATTCCAGGTCTTAACAGGCTTGAAAATGCGGGCAACCTACGAACGCTTGACGACGAAGGAAGCCAAGATCGCTGCTAGAGTTTAGCGTTAATGCAAACCCGCCTCTAGCGCTAAAGATCTCGAAGGGACGTGTAAACGTCCCTTTTTTGGCCTTTACAGCCGTTTTTATCTGAAATAAGCCAAAGATTGTAGAGTGAGCACTGCCCACAGACCTTGCACCGAGGCTTTTTTGAAAAATTGTGGGCAGTGCCCACCCCACTGAAAATCGCTGTCATTCAAGCGTGTCAATAGGTGCTGTCTATTGAAGCGGATGGTTGAAACGATGGAAAGTTTCACCGCTAGCTTGTTATCCCCAGGGCGAACGCACACGTAACTTAACAATGAGTGCATGGAGAATACAGAAGACTTAGGATTCAAGGCAGTCGTGCAT
>NZ_PVWK01000025.1 GCF_003003795.1 Stenomitos frigidus ULC18
CACCCAAGCTACAAAGCGGTTTTTTCTACCCAGGTTGGGACGGGTTACCTAAGCCTCAAGATACAAGGTTGGGTTGAGCACCGTCAAGCTGTTTATCCATGCCCGATCGTCTCCAGCGAAAGCCAACACCTACTAACTTTAGCGTGGCTTGAATGTTGGGTTACCCTGCAGGAAGCAAGCTACATGCTTCAACCCAAGCGACGAGGCAGGCGATCGCACTACGTTCAGCAGCATGACTCTTTGCCTGAGAACTGTGCGTTTAACGCTGCTTGATCAAGGCAACAATGTCTCTCGTTTCCTGATGAAACAACGTGTCCACATGAGCACCTCTAGAACGTTTTGCCTCTTCGCGACTCTTAAACGGGCCAAGGTGATACGTGTGCTGAGGCGCAGAAAGAGAGACTTCTACCCACCAGCAGACCGTTGTTTGCAGCAGTGAAAATGCATTCATGAGAGTCCCCTGTAGTTGTTACAGCCGTTTTCATTTGGATTAACCATACCCGACACCCAAAACCCGACACCCAAAGCCACAAGCCTGTGGCTTACTGATCTAAAAACCGCTGTAAAACAGACAGTATTGATGTGATTACTTAATGACGATCGCCCGCTTGCACGATCATGAACGCTGTCGATTGATGGAAACAAAGCAAGAGGCCGATTCCCATTACTGATAAAGAACAATGGATTCGTAAGGAGCATTACCAGCCTCAAGATTGCATGGCGATGGTTGAAGTCATGTCTAGGTGAAGGGTTGAATTGGTTGATTTGGATGAGAACGTCTTAAAACGTTACTCACTGTGAGCAATGAAGCTGAGGAATGGGTCAAAGAGAGGGTTGCAAACGAGCGTGAGACTGCTAAACCAGAGAGTGTAGAGTGTCTGCCTCCACCCCTTCACTCCTCAACTGAATGAACACCACAGTCCACTCTCGTGCGTTGCTTTACACAGACTGGACACTGACCGAACCGTACTTTGACCCAGTACTGTTGCGGACTAGAGAAACCATCTTTACGATCGGCAACGGGTATTTAGGCACGCGGGGCAGCTTTGAAGAAGGCTACCCACAGGCATTACCAGCCACCTTAATCAGTGGAGTCTACGACGATGTGCCCGTCATCTATACCGAGCTGGCAAATTGCCCTGACTGGCTGTCGTTGGTCATCATCATCAACGGAGAGCGCTTTCGGCTCGATCGCGGCGACATTCTCCACTACGAACGGCAGCTCGATTTACATGCTGGGGTGCTGAGCCGCTTCGTGCGCTGGCGTAGCCCCACGGGTAAAACCTTAGAGTTCCGGTTTGAGCGGTTTGCCAGTTTAGCCGATCGACATATGTTGGGATTGCGCTGCCAGATTACCTCGATCGATGGCAGCGGCAGGTTGGCGGAGCCGTTTCCCTGGAAAATCGAGGTACAATCCAGCCTCAATGGGTATCCCGAAAATCAAGGCTTTGACCACTGGGAGCAGCTCGATCAAGGCGAGCTTGAACAGGGAATAGAGCAGGGAATTTGGCTACAGGTGTGTACCCGCACTTCCCACATTGAACTCGTCATGGCAGCTAAAATCGCTGTAATCGGCACCGAGGCATCCTTCCAGGTGGCGAGTCCTCCTGGCTATCACACCTTGACGACCACCTTCATGGCGGCAGCGGGGCAAACCATCAGCGTGGAAAAGGTCGTGACGGTGTTTACGTCCCAGGAGACGGAACGACCCGTGCAGGCGGCTCAAGACAAACTGCTTGCCCTGCCTTCCTATGCGCTGCTGCTCAAGGCTCATCAGCAGGCGTGGGAGGCAGTTTGGCAGCACAGCGATATCGTCATTGAGGGCGATCGCATGGCTCAGTTGGCCGTGCGCTACAACCTGTTTCAACTCATCATCAGTGCCTCCCCGCAGAACGATCGGGTCAGCATTCCCGCTAAAACACTGTCGGGGTTTGGCTATCGGGGGCACATTTTCTGGGATACCGAAATTTTCATCCTGCCCTTTTTCACCTTGACGCAACCCGCGATCGCCCGTAGCTTGCTGACCTACCGCTATCACGCCCTGGAAGGCGCACGGCGGAAAGCCTCCCATAGTAGGTATCAGGGGGCGATGTTTCCCTGGGAAAGCGCTGCTACGGGTGATGAGGTAACCCCGCGATCATCGATGCCGACTGATCCTTATGCGGAAGCAGTACGCATCTGGTGTCGCGATCGCGAAATTCATCTGAGTGCCGATATTGCCTATGCCGTCTGGCAATACTGGCAGGTAACGGGTGACGATCTCTGGCTACGTGACTACGGCGCTGAAATCATCCTCGACACTGCCCGCTTTTGGATGAGTCGGCTGGAATGGCATCCGCAGCAAACACGATATGAACTGTGTGGGGTGATTGGAGCCGATGAATACCACGAGCAGGTGCCGAATAATGCGTTCACCAATCGCATGGTGCAGTGGCATCTCGAAACGGCTGTGGCCGTCTACGAGTGGTTGCAGCGCACGTTTCCCAATCAAGCGGCGGTACTGGCTCAACGGCTGCAACTCACACCCGCGCAATTGTTGAGCTGGCAGGCAGCGATCGCCCAGATCTACATTCCTTACAATGCTGAAACCGGGCTGATCGAGCAGTTCGAGGGCTTTTTCCAGCTCAAGGATATCGACTTGACAGACTACGAACCCCGCGATCGCTCCATTCAAGCCGTCCTCGGTATGGACGAAACGAATCAGCGGCAGGTACTCAAGCAACCCGACGTGCTGATGCTTCTTTACCTGATGCGAGGCGTGCAAGCCGCTCCCTATAGCCATGATGTGCTGCAAAAAAACTGGGACTACTACGCTCCTCGCACCGACAGCACCTATGGATCATCCCTGACTTCAGCCATTCACGCGATTCTTGCCGCCGATCTGGGTGCCCCGGCAGCAGCCTACCAGCAGTTTATGCAGGCTGCGATGGTCGATCTCGACGATAATCGCGGGAACACAGCCGACGGCATTCATGCGGCTTCCGCAGGCGGCGTCTGGCAAGCAGTGGTGTTTGGTTTTGGCGGCATTCAACTTAAGAACAGTGGGCCCGTCGCCACGCCTCACCTTCCGCCCACCTGGAGTCGCCTCCAATTCAAGCTACATTGGCACGGCACCTGCCACAGCTTCGATTTCGTACCCTCAGATTCTCATACACCAAACATTCAGGGCTTCATCTTTGACCTTGATGGCGTGTTAACCGACACGGCTGAATGGCATTATCGGGCGTGGCAGCAATTGGCTGACGAAGAACATCTGCCCTTCGATCGCCAAGCAAATGAAGCGCTACGGGGTGTCTCTCGACGCGAATCGCTGCTGCTGATCGTCGGCAGTCATGCTTATTCAGAGCTAGAACTGCAAAAGATGATGGATCGCAAGAACCGCTACTATGTGGAATCGATCCAAACCATCACGGACAAGGATGTCTTGCCAGGAGCGTTGAATCTGTTGGCAGAAATCCGACAAGCAGGGATAAAAATCGCGATCGGCTCTGCCAGCAAGAATGCCAAAACCGTCATTGAGAAGTTAGGACTTGCCGATCATGTGGATGCGATCGCGGATGGCTACAGCGTTGAACACCCGAAACCCGCCCCAGACCTCTTTCTCTACGCCGCGCATCAGTTAGGTCTCGACCCTGCCCACTGTGTGGTGGTGGAAGATGCGGCTGCTGGCATTGCCGCCGCGATCGCTGGTGGTATGTGGACGATTGGATTAGGGCCAGCCGATCGCGTTGATTCTGCTGATATTGTTCTACCAAACCTGATGGGCATTCACCTCGCCGATCTACAAACCAAGTTGAGCCGTTAAGAATCTCTGGTATGAGTCGCTTAGAGAGCAAGGGCTTTGTACGTCGCCAGAGGCTGACCTTAGTCGGATGGGTAGAGTGGCGACGACGGGTCGGACGGTGTCCGAATCGCTGTGCCGGGAGCCATTACACCCCGTTTGATACACTGCTTGGCCTTACGGCTGACCAAAAGACCTCAATGGCATGGGTGCGTTTGGGCTGTTTACTGGCCGTGCTTTTGTGACAGCGATCGCTACCGCAACATGACTAGCAAAGCGAATGTATAGCTGTTGTCATGAAGCTTGGGACATTGGGATCAAAGGGGGCGTGGGGGCGTGCCCCCAGCCAGGGGTTCCACCCCTGCACCCCGTCCTAACCAGTATGGCTATACAATCACTCCCTTCATCGGTTTTGGGTGCGATCGAAAAAACCAGTCCAATCATCGCCCAACCTCTACTACACAAGCTTTTACACGGTTTTAGCAGCTTTTTTTATATCGTTGGCTTGTTAAGCTCAAGTAGCCCTCTCGGCAGCCAGCAGCCGCCTCGGTTTGCAGTGTGCTATGGAGTGGGCGCTTTTTCCCTACTTCGGAGACACTGTATGAAACCGTTCGCAATCGCGCTGCTCTTCTGCGTCGTTCTGTCCGATGGCATCATGGCAGCACCCAAGCCTGCTGCGAATCCTGCGATCGACATGGACGGGTATCTCCGCGTTTCGTATGCAGCGGCCAAGCATCGAGAGACCCGTCGGCTCTCTGAGGCCGACTTTATCCGTATCAGCCGCGAACCTGGCACGATCGTCCTGGATGCCCGTAGCCGCGAAAAGTACGATCTTTTGCACGTTAAGGGAGCCATCAATCTGAGTTTCCCGGATATCACAGTGGAAAGCCTCAAGCGCACACTGCCCGATCAAAAAACTCGAATTCTCATCTATTGCAACAACAACTTCATCAATGCTGAGGCACCGTTTCCTACCAAAGCACCTGCTGCCGCTCTCAACCTCTCAACCTACATTGCGCTCTACAACTACGGCTACCGAAATGTCTACGAGTTAGCGCCTCAAATCGACCTGAAGCAGTCAAAGCTGCCTTTCGAGGCAACGCCCTTAAAGCCGTAAAAGTGACGACTACAATTCTCGCTGAGGGCTTGCAGTTGGGTGTGCGATCGCTCAAAAAAACCAGTAAGCGATGTTTCATGGTGGTCGCAAAGAACAGTATCGAGCGCGGCTTGCCAAAGCTGCATTCCATAGCCTTGACCGCGATACTCTGGTTTAACGATCTAAAGCCCGATAAAACCAAAGTCACTGCCATACTTGATGGTCAAGCAACTCCCCCTTCCGTCCTGAAGAGGCACTTTGGGGCTGATGATGCTCATGCCAATGGCGAGCAATATCAAGGCGGCGACAAAGCCAAACGCGATCGTGCTGCTGCACATAGTCCAAAAATCTTGCCAGAGAAGCAGCGCGTCCCGGTCGCCCAACGAGACGGCAATGGAGCCCGACGCTCATCATTTTGGGTGCCGTGTCGCCTTCAGCATAGAGCACGTCGAAGGCATCCCGCAGGTAGGCAAAGAACTGATCGCCCGAGTTGAAGCCCTGGATGCTGGCAAACCGCATGTCGTTGTTGTCTAGCGTATAGGGAATGACCAGATGTGGTTTGCCGTAGTCGTGTACCCAGTAAGGTAAGTCATCGCCGTAGCTATCGGCATCATAGAGAAAGTTGCCTTCTTCAGCGACCAGGCGACGGGTGTGAGGACTGGTTCTGCCTGTGTACCAACCAAGGGGACGACTGCCCGTGACCTGAGTATGCAGCGCGATCGCCTTCTGTAAATGGTCTCGTTCGGCCGCCTCGCCAAAATACTTGTAATCAATCCAGCGATAGCCGTGGCTGGCAATTTCCCAATCAGCTTCGAGCATGGCAGCAACGGCTTCAGGGTTCCGCTCCAGCGCCATTGCCACACCGTAGACCGTCACTGGAATGCCTCGTTGTGTGAATATGCGGTGCAGTCGCCAAAAGCCCGATCGGCTGCCATATTCGTAGCACGACTCCATATTCATGTGTCGAATGCCGTGGAGCGGCACCGCTCCCACAATCTCAGAAAGAAAGGTTTCTGAGGCATCATCGCCATGCAGAATGCAGGTTTCGCCGCCTTCTTCGTAGTTGATGACAAACTGCACAGCAACCCGCGCTTGCTGGTGCCATTTGGGATCGGGAGTATGGCGACCGTAGCCCACCATGTCGCGTGGATAGTGTTCTGGCATGGAGTTCTTCTAGAATGGATGAACGACTGGCTTGTATCAAGTGCGCTTTGAAGACGATCGTCGTGATGACTAAATAGCTGTAAGGGTTGCAGCCATCAGTCTTGGGAACCGTTAATTCAGATTATCTTCTTCTGTCGTGAAGCGAATGGCAAGATTGCAGTCACTCAAGTTTCCTTGGAGGCAGTATGACTCTCACCGTTAAAGACCTTGAGACGCTACAAGCACAAATCCCTGACCACCGTCTGGAGTTAGTTGATGGGGAAATTATTGTCATGAGTCCATCAGGCTACGAGTCGGACGAGGTTGCCTCTGAATTCAGTGCACAGCTACGAAACTGGGTTAGACCGCGTAAGTTAGGACGAGTGACGGGTTCCAGCGCCGGCTTTACGTTGCCGAATGCTGATACTCGTGCGCCTGACGTTTCGTTTGTGCAGGCAGAGCGGTTGCGTAAAAGTCCCCGCAGCTTTGCTGAATTGGCTCCTGATTTGATGGTGGAAGTGAAGTCCCCTACTGACAGCCTTGCAAAACTGCGAGAAAAGATTGATACCTTTTTAAGCCTAGGTACGAAAGTTGGCATCCTCATTAACCCGGAACAACGGTGGGTCGAGGTGCGGCGATCGACGCAAGCACCCACAACACTGCATGACGGCGACACGCTGACGATTCCTGATCTGCTGCCCGGCTGGGACGTGCAAGTGAACGATTTATGGTCGCCAGAGTTCGACTAAATGCGGATCGGCTAGCGGCCTCTCTACGAGGCCCAATGAGCTGTGCTTAAGCCAACAGGGTGACCCCAGAATCACCTGCCCCCATCGCCTTTGTAGAGGAAGGGCGCGATCGCGCTTGGCGAGTATCTTGAAAGCATAGATCAGGTACGTCAAGTACAAACGGTCTGAGACCTGGCAGGGGGCTGCTGGGTCTTTTCTTTTTGCCGCTTAAGCGTCAGTGACTAAGGCGGCGAGGCGGAAGGCGGCAATCTGGGTAATTTCGTCTATTGCCTGCTTTACTTCCGCAGTGGGTGTATTGTGCAAGCGGCGATCGAACGCCTCCAGAATGCTGGTTTTGGTGTGGTTTTTAACCGCCACAATGAAGGGAAAGTCAAACTTCGCTTTGTAGGCCTGGTTTAGCGTCTGAAAGCGATCGTATTCTTTGGGCGTAAGACGATCGAGGCCGACACCGGCTTGTTCTTGCACCGACGCCTCTGCCATTTTTGCTTTGCTACCCAAATCGGGATGCGCCCGGATCAGTGCCAACTGTTCAGCCTCAGTCATCACGTTGACGACATCAACCATGGCTTGCTGTAAGTCCGTCCAATCGGTAAACGGGCGTTGCGTCCAGGCTTCTTGAGCGATCGCAGGCGTATCTTCAAAAACCGCTCCCAGAGCGGCTACAAAGTCAGCCTGCTTCATCTCGTTGAGCTGGGCGATCGAGTAAGACATCGGTCAGGAAACCTGGGCAAACTTGAGTAAATTCAATGGCTTTGTTTGCAAAGTGCGTTCTGGCAAGGCTAGGCCAAAGCCTTGTCCATAGTCAATACCAATGGTGCGGCAAAATTCGATATCAGTAATTGTCTCCAGCCCTTCTGCCAGCACCTCAATGTTTAGCTCATGTGCCGACTGCAGCAAACTCTTGAGCAAAACTTGCTTGAGCGGATGCTGCCCACATCCCGACACCAGTTGGCGATCGATCTTAATCACATCTGGTTGGAATTCCATAAAGTAGTGGTCAGCCGAAACATTGCCGCACAGGTCATCAACGGCAAACCGAAAGCCCCATTCGCGTAAAAGGCTGATCATACGGTGCAACTCTGAGCTATGCAGTAAGGATTCGACCTCGGTTAGCTCAAACACGATCTGCTGCGGCCGTAAACCCAAATCGATCGCTTGTTGAAAGGTTTGCTCAAAGGCGTTAGGGTCGTGAATAATGGTGTTCGGCAGGACGTTAATAAAGAACGTGGGGGGTTCTGCATCAGGGAAGCGAAGCGCCTGCGTTGACCGTAATTGCGCGATCGCCTCGATACAGACCACGCGCGCGGTGTCATCAAATTCTCGCATCAGTTTGAGTGACTGTGCCGCGTCAATGAGCTGTTGCCCACTAAAGGAACGTCCCTGCTCACAGCGGGCTCGTGCCAGACACTCATAGGCCGTGACATGACCGCGCTGCAAATCAAAAATTGGCTGATATTTAAAGAAAAAGCTTTGCTTTGCGAGCACCTGTAAAAACCAGGCATATCGCGCTGACTCGGTAATTGTGTTAAGCGGCTGAGCACTGAGAAACTCCACCAGCAACGCTTTCGAATCCAACGGCGATCGCGTCAGACAGTAGCGCGAATGCAATTGGCTTACTTCTG
Organism: Stenomitos frigidus ULC18; assembly: GCF_003003795.1. Classification (GTDB taxonomy): domain Bacteria; phylum Cyanobacteriota; class Cyanobacteriia; order Leptolyngbyales; family Leptolyngbyaceae; genus Stenomitos; species Stenomitos frigidus_A. The sequence continues at coordinate 8,392 of NZ_PVWK01000025.1, forward strand.
AAAGCGTCTCACTCAGCCCCAAAAAGGTCTCTGCAAGCTGACTGCGTGTGGTCACCAAATAAACCAACTGTGGTACCAGTGGCAATGGCTGAAACCCCATTGCGTCAAGGGCATGAACCGTTTTCAAATCATGGGGTTGAACAATCAGCTTAAGTGGGTCAGTGAGAATAGTTTCAGGATGAATCAATGCCATGTCCCCCCAAGTTCTGGAGATTAACAGCAATATCAAGCATTGCAGTCAATAAAGCTGACGTAAAGCTAACATAGCCTACTATACCGCCTCTCCTATCAAAAAATGGCAGCAATAGCCACAGTACAAACAGTTAATACCCCGAACGTTTGTACTCGTCTTTAAAATGTTCGGTTTCGCAAAAGCGCTTTGCCGTGGTGCTGTGGCGTTTACCGAAGCAGCGAATCGGTGCAGGCTGCCGCGAAACGGGCATACTACCAACGTCAAGTAGGACTGAACCAATGGACTATCAACGGTTTATTCAGCAGTTACCGCATCTGTATCACCAATGGGGCAGCGAATTAGTCAAGCCCAAGGCCATACATTTTCAGACAGCACTGCAGCAGCTTCAGGGCATGACGACAGCTAATGTGCTGCAATTGTTAAATTTTGCGGTCGCCTGTATGGAACCGGGTGAAGTCTATTGCGAGGTGGGTTGTTTTCAAGGCTCTACGTTGATAGGGGCTTTACTTAACCACCCCAATCGCATGGCCTATGCGATCGACAATTTTTCAGAGTTTGATTTTGGTGGCGAGAATCGAACGAAATTGATGCAAAATCTAGCTGCTTTTGCTTTAGAGGAGCAGGTTTTTTTCTGTGAACAAGATTTTGAGTCCTTCTTCGCCGATCTGCGAGCACTCGAAAGCAGCGATCGGATTGGTGTCTATCTCTACGATGGTGCCCACGACTACCGATCGCAGTTGATGGGCTTGCTGCTGGTCAAACCCTTTCTGGCCGATCGGGCGCTGATTATTGTCGATGACAGCAATTGGGATGCCGTCCAGCAAGCCAACTGGGACTTTATTGCGGCTCATCCCCAGTGCCAACTGCTGTTGGATCTGCCAACGCCAGCCAGAACCTATGAGCAAATGTCCAGTTGTTCTTTTTGGAATGGGATACAGATCTTAAGTTGGGATGCTCAGGCAACCCATTCGCCTGCGTGGGCGACTTTACAGCAAGTCCGTAAACCAGGCTTAATCCAGGCACTTTATGCTATGACTCCAGTGGCGGCGGCAGCTCCGGCAAAGACAGAGGATACCCTGGAGCAAGAAGCCACCAAACTCAGGGCTGCAGGAAGGCTAACAGAAGCAGAGCAAACGATTATAGCCGTTTTACAGCACGATGACCAACGGGCAAGCAGTTGGCATGAACTGGGGTTGGTGTATTACCTGATGGAGCGCCACCATGATGCAGCCAACGCGTTATCCCGTGCGATCGGCCTCCAACCGACGACAGCACTGTATCACTGCAGTCTTGGGTTGGTGCTTGCAAAATTGGGAGACATCACAGCGGCTGCCCGTGCCTATCAAAAAGCGATCGCGTTCGACAGCACGTTCATTGATGTTTACAACAACCTGGGGAACTTGATCCTTGAGCATGGCGATGCACACCAGGCCGCCTTGTACTATCAGCAAGCGATCGCCATCAACCCTCACCATGCAGGGACTTACTTAAACTGGGGCAATGCCTTACTCGCACAAAACAAGCTGGATGAGGCGATCGCGGCTTATCAGACCGTGCTTCAAGACAATCCTCATGACGCCGCAGTGCTTGAGAACCTGGCGTTTGCTCACACACTAAAACAAGACCCTATACAGGCAGCACTTTTCCTGGGCAAGCGGTTTTATCAACAACAAAACTATCCGGCGGCAGCAGCACAGTATCAATCGATCCTCGATCGCCAGGCAGGAGACGTGAGCGTTTACCAAACCTTAGCCACCTGTTATCGCAATCTGGATCAATTGGAGGCTGCGATCGAGCGCGATCGTCAGGGTCTAACCCACTTTCCTCATGAACCTAGCTTCTATCTTGCTTTAGTGCTAGATCTACACAGTATTGGCAAGCTGCAAGAAGCGGTTCAAGTCCTTACTGAAGCAACGCAATTATTCCCCGATCATCTTGGCTTTAAGCTGGAGCAACAGCGTTTACTGCCCCTGATCTATCAAACGCCTGAAGAGATTTCATGGTACCGAAAGCGCTACGCTCAGGCACTGGATACCTTAGTTAGACAGACAACGTTAGTAACCGTTGAACAGTCTAAAACGGCTTTGGATGCTATTGGGCAGAACACCAACTTTTTGCTGTCGTATCAGGGGCAGAATGACCGTGAACTGCAAGAACGGTACGGGGACTTTGTGCACAAAATCATGGCTGCCAACTATCCCAAATGGAGCCAACGATTACCGTTAACGCCACTCCAGCCCGGTGAAAAGATTCGCGTCGGCTACGTTTCTGGCTGTCTGTGGGAGCACACGGTCGGCAAACTCATGCTTGGCTGGCTACGGCATCACACCTCCGACAAATTTGAGCTTTTCAGCTACAACATTAGAGATTGCGCTGACCAACTCACGCAGGAGTATCGTGCTCATAGCGATGTCTTCTATCAAATCCCGCTGCCTTTAGAGGCGATTTGCGAACAAATTATTGCCAACAAACTGCACATTCTCGTCTTCTTTGATCTCGGCATGCAGGGGCTCATGACCCAATTAGCATCTCTGCGCTTAGCACCAGTGCAATGTACGACCTGGGCGCATCCAATCACCTCTGGCTTGCCCACTGTGGACTACTTTTTATCCAGTGCGTTGATGGAGCCAGACGCCGCTCAAGATCACTACTCAGAAACCTTGATTCAGTTGCCAAACATTGGCCTTTCCTATGCCAAACCTGTCATTCTAGCTCCTACGAAAACGCGAGCTGACTTTGGGCTACGCGAGGATGCTGTGGTGTATTTAGCCTGCCAGCTTTTGTGCAAGCTGTTGCCACAGCATGACTATCTTTTCGCTGCGATCGCTCAACAAATACCTCAAGCCCAGTTTGTTTTTATTGCGCGTCCCACTAGCGCATATGTGCAAGACCAATTCAAACAGCGTCTGCAAAAAGCCTTTGCGGCGTTTGGTTTGGACAGTGAGCCCTATTGCGTCATGTTGCCACCGCAAGGGCAGGCAGATTACTGGGACTTAAATCAGCGATCGGACATTTTTCTGGATAGCTTGGGCTGGTCGGGTGGTCATACAACCCTGGAGGCGATTGCCTGCGACCTACCGATCGTGACCTGTCCTGGTGACTTGATGCGGGGTCGCCACTCTTACGGGATCTTAAAAGCGCTGGGCGTGACGGACACAATCGCGCAAACCGAAGCAGAGTATATTGCCATCGCTGTCCGGCTCGGACAAGAGCCAATTTGGAGGCAGCAGATTGTGGCACAGATGCGCGATCGCCATGCCGCTTTGTATGACGATACTGCTTGCATTGAGGCACTTGAACGTTTCTACCAGCAGGCAGTGGGGCAGTTGATCCCGTAATCATCATTGAATCTGCCGATTCATTGTTGAATAAATGCTAAATAATTATTTGCAATGAGTCTGATTGCGTTGACAATGACTCTAGGTGCAACTACGTATTCATGACAACCCGCTGCTCATGATGGAACCGCATTAGTCAGCGTCTCCCCGCGAGAAGGAGCGTTTACAGGCTGTTTTTGCTGCATCCTACCATCCAGATTCTGATGAGACTCAAAGCTTCTCTCCTGGTCACGGCTAGTTGCATGACGCTGGTACTCGTTGTCATTGGTTTGTTACATTCCACAGCCCAACAAGCCATTGATGCCGAACCCATAGCTGACGCACTAGCGCCGTTGCTGTCACCGCTGTCTGCCTCTAAGCCACTTGCGAATGCAACCACTACGGCTGATGCGGTTGAGGCGCTACTCGATCGCCCTAGCCATTCTGAAGCTGATACACGCGAGACGCTAAAGCGACGTTTCTCAGTAGACAGTTCTCTCGATCGCGTGAAACAAATCGATCAGCTCCTGGCAGACATTCGTATAGCGACGAACCCGACAACGGCAGGCAAGCGACCCGGCGCGATTGGTGGCGTTAGTCTAAAAACTCAAACCAGCGCTCATGAATGGATAGGGTCTGTCACAGGAACACTGAAAAAGCAAGATTACGAGATCAAAAAGCTGGAATTGGCCTTGGCCCAAAAGCAGTTTAAAGATGGTGAAATTCCTCAAGCAGCCCTGGTAGAGAAGCAAGCGAGCTACCAGAAAGCCGCTCGTGAATTCAAAACCTTCCTAAATTCCTTTAGAATTGCTGACTAGCTGCTGTGATTGTTGTTAGGAGGGATGAGGAAGGAAAGTTTTGAGTAGCGCTTTGCGCCACTTCGCTAAAGAGTTTTGAGTTGGAAGAGAGAGATGAAGAATGAGGGATGCCAGCCCCTCACCTTCCCCAGTTCCTCACTTTTCCCGGCTCCTCACCTTCCCCAGATCCCTCTGCCCTCTGCCTCCTGCCTTCTTCTTAAAATCTTGTAAATTCCTATGTCTATTGATGCTGTTGCTGCTGAAATAAACCTGCATACCCAAACATTAGGGCAGGTTTTGGGGATTGATCTGGGCGGCAGTGCGATTAAATTAGGGCGCTTTAACCAGGATGGTCATTGCTTGCAAGCGCTGACTGTGCCCACACCGCATCCAGCCGCTCCTGATGCCGTCCTGGTTGCTATGGTAGACGCGATCGCCCAGATTGACCCAGAGCAACAGGCAGTCGCGATCGGCGTTGGTACGCCTGGTCCGACCGATGCCACCGGACGGATTGCGCGGGTTGCCATTAATCTCGAAGGTTGGCACGATATCCCCTTAGCAGACTGGCTCGAAGCCAAGACCGATCGACCAACCGTATTGGCCAACGATGCCAATTGTGCTGGGATGGGCGAAGCCTGGCTCGGTGCCGGACGCTGGTATCGTCATCTGATCTTACTGACGCTAGGCACTGGAGTCGGTGGCGCCATCATTTTAGACGGCAAGCTGTTTACCGGACACCACGGGTCTGCAGGTGAGCTAGGCTTGATTACGCTGAACCCAGACGGCCCTCCTTGCAAAAGCGGCAATCGGGGTTCTCTAGAGCAGTACGCCTCGGTGCAAGCCATTCGGCGACGCACAGGTCTGGAGCCAGATGCGCTCAGTGCTCTAGCGATCGCCGGTGATGCCAACGCGATCGCCTTTTGGCAAGACTACGGGCGCGATCTGGGTATTGGACTCGCCAGTTTGGTCTATGTGCTGACACCGGAGGCGATCGTCATCGGTGGCGGGGTCAGCGCCAGTGCCGATCTATTTTTTCCCGCCCTGCAAGCCGAACTTGAGCAACGGGTCATGCCCAGTTCACGTGCAGGGTTACAACTGCTGCGAGCAGAGTTAGGCAACCAGGCAGGCATCGTCGGGGCCGCCCGGCTCGCATGGCAGAAACAGTTGGAGGCAAGTTGAAGAAAAGAGCTATCAGCTATCAGCTATCAGCTATCAGCTTCTTTACCTCGGCTGAGTTCGCAATCACACAGGCATTATCATCCGTCTGACCGCTGACCGCTGACCGCTGACCGCTGACCGCTGACCGCTGACCGCTGACCGCTGACCGCTGACCGCTGACGCCTCACTACACTCCCAACCGATCCAGAACCGATCGCGTTGAAACAATATGCCGATCGAGTCCCAGCTCTTTGGGGTCAACGCCTAGCGCTAGTGAGATCAGTTGAGGTAAGTGAAGGACAGGAAGCCCTAGCTTTTGCCCAATCACTTTTTCGACTTCGGGTTGGCGAGAATCCAGATTTAAGTGACAGAGTGGGCAAGGCGTCACGATACAATCTGCACCCTGCGCGATCGCCTCCTGAATGTGCATGCCTGCCATCTTGAAGGACTGATCAGTGGCATAGCTGGAGAGGGGCCAGCCACAGCATTGAGTGCGTCCACGATAATCAACGGGTGTCGCTCCGATCGCGCGAAACACATTCTCCATTGACTGTGGATTGTAGGGATCGTCGTAGGGCAGATGATCTTGGGCACGTAGCAGATAGCAGCCGTAGAAGGCAGCGCACTTTAGCCCGGTCAGCTTATGGGTTACTTTTTGAGCGAGGGCATCGAGACCGTAATCGCCGACGATCGCCCAAAGCAAGTGCTTGACCTCTGTGCTGCCTTTGTAGGGCGAGCAACCTTCTTTTTTGAGGAGTCCGTTAATCTGATCAACATAAGCAGGATCGCTCGTTTGCCGCTCCTTTAACCGCTCATCGACATGCCCAATGACGCCCTGACACGTACTGCAATGCGTGAGTAGCGGCAGGTTCAGCGACTCTGCCAGTGCAATATTGCGAGCGTTGACCGTATCTTCTAAAAACTGTGAATCTTCCTTAAAGGTGCCAGAACCACAGCAAGAGGCTTTTTTGAGTTCAACGAGCTCGATACCTAATGCCTGGGTCAGCGCTTGCGTCGATTGATACAGTTCTCGACAGGCTCCCTGAGCAACACACCCTGGGAAGTAGGCATATTTGAGAATGGACGGGGACAGAGTGGACGATGGCATCATGCGTTAGGGTACGGGGTACAGGCGATCGAGGGTTAGGATCAGCGGTTAGCTTGCCAGCTTCTCCAACGACCTCTGACCAGGTTTTGTGCAATTTCTTCCCTATCATCCCCTTTTTCTAGAGGAACGGCACCTGTGCTTTAGCCTTGCCGTTGGAGTTACTGAGTATCATGCAACACAAGTTTTTTTAGAAGAAGTCGTCAAGCGCTCAACACTCCTGCTTACAAAGCATTGGGACTACTAACGGAGAAGCAGCAAGAGCAAGAGCTGATGGGACGTTTCCGCTACGTCCCTCTTTCCTGTAACCTGTAGTTTGTACTTATTGTTGCGCGATCGCTTAGGAAACCGTCTGTTAATGATTCGGTCGATCGCGCTTTCAGATAAGATCAGGGAATGTTTGTAATGGTCTGCATCGGCAACATAAGCGTTCGATCGCTCGCGTTGCCGAATGTCAGGCATTCAGACAGCTTTTACAGCATAACCACTGCCGCTGCATTGATTGAGGAAGTTTATGACCGAGACAGAAATTTTTGATAAAGTCCAGAAAATTGTGGCTGAACAGCTAGGTGTTGATGTCAGCGAAGTGAAGCCAGAAGCCAGCTTTGCTAACGATTTAGGAGCTGATTCGCTCGACACCGTTGAGCTCGTGATGGCGCTTGAAGAAGAATTCGATGTCGAAATTCCTGACGAAGCAGCGGAAGAAATTGCCACTGTGCAGTCAGCCGTAGATTACATCAACAATAAGGTAGCGGCATCGGCTTAACAGAAGCAATTGGTAAGCGGCAGTCAGCGATCGGACATCAACGCGATCATCAACACGATGATTATCGTGAGAGGCTGATTGCTCACCGCCCGCCTGTTGCTTTTAGTCTTGTGTTTATCTGAGTTCTGCATTCTGGGTGTCGACCCCTAACGTTGAAGCCATGACAACTATCGAACGTAAGCGCGTTGTAGTCACAGGACTCGGCGCGATTACACCAATTGGAAACACCCTCGCAGAATACTGGGAAGGGTTATTGAGCGGACGTAATGGGATTGGTCCGATCACGCTGTTTGACGCCTTTCGGCATGATTGCCGGATGGCGGGCGAGGTGAAAGGGTTTGACCCACACGCCTATATGGAACGAAAAGAAGCAAAGCGCATGGATCGGTTTGCCCAGTTCGGTGTGTCTGCCAGTAAGCAAGCGCTTGCTGATGCCCAGTTTGTCATCAACGATTTGAATGCAGAGCAGGTGGGCGTTTTAATCGGTACTGGTATTGGTGGGCTGAAAGTACTGGAAGATCAGCAAGAAATTTATCTCACGAAGGGGCCCGATCGCTGTAGCCCCTTCATGATTCCGATGATGATTGCCAATATGGCCGCTGGGCTGACGGCGATTCACACGGGCGCGAAAGGGCCTAATTCCTGTTCGGTAACGGCCTGTGCCGCTGGTTCCAATGCGATCGGCGACGCTTTCCGGCTGGTGCAAAATGGCTACGCTCAAGCCATGATTTGTGGTGGCACCGAGGCTGCAGTCACGCCTCTTTCGGTCGCTGGTTTTGCGGCTTGCAAGGCAATGTCAACCCGCAATGATGACCCCGCTCATGCCAGCCGTCCGTTTGACAGCGGTCGCGATGGTTTTGTCTTAGGCGAAGGCAGCGGTATTCTGATTCTTGAGGAATTGGAGCATGCCATGGCACGGGGCGCTCGCATCTATGCCGAAATGGTTGGCTATGGGGCGACATGCGATGCGTATCACATTACGTCGCCGGTTCCGGGTGGTGAAGGTGCGGCAAGAGCAATTTCACTGGCGCTGAAAGATGCTCACCTGACGCCCGAACAAGTTAGCTATATCAATGCTCACGGCACCAGCACGCCAGCGAATGATTCGACGGAAACGGCGGCGATGAAAAAAGCGCTGGGCGACCACGCTTATAAGATTACCGTTAGCTCCACCAAGTCGATGACCGGGCACCTATTGGGAGGTTCTGGTGGTATTGAAGCGGTCGCTGCGGTCATGGCAGTGACGAGCGATCGCGTACCGCCGACCATCAATCTCGAAAATCCCGATCCTGATTGTGATCTGGACTACGTGCCCCATCACAGCCGGGAGCAGATAGTAGACGTAGCCTTATCAAACTCTTTTGGCTTCGGTGGACACAACGTCACTCTGGCCTTTAAGAAATATCGTTAGTCTGTGGGAGCATTTCAAGAAAAAATTTACCGTTTGGTAGGGGTAGGTTTGACCAGAGACTTTACATTCAGCTGCTAGCCTTGTTGCTAAACCTGCTCCTATGAGTATTTTGTTTGCTAGAAATCTCCTTGAGTAGCGATCGATAGTTTTAAAGTCTCACTATTGAACCCTTCAGAGCTTCGTGTCAGCGTACCTCACATTGCCCTATTCAGGATCTAAGCCATGACGACAACGACTACTCGCTTTCCGATCGACCTTGGGGCTTATAAGCGCTTAACGCTTGACCCCGCCAACAAAACTCTGACCGCTGAGCAGCGAGCAGACCTTAAAGCGAATATCCAGCTTTGCCGTGACGCAATTATCTTTTTCACAGCAACGGGTGCGGCAAGAGGGGTGGGCGGTCATACCGGTGGCCCTTATGACACGGTGCCAGAAGTGGTGATTCTGGATGCACTCTTTCGGGGTACACCCGACCAGTTCGTGCCCATCTTCTTTGATGAAGCCGGACATCGCGTGGCGACCCAGTACCTGCTGGCAACGTTGAACGGTGATCTGCCTGCGGAGCAGCTGACTCACTATCGGGAAGCCAATTCTCACTTACCGGGGCATCCAGAACTGGGTTTGACTCCGGGCGTGAAATTTAGCTCTGGTCGTTTGGGTCACATGTGGCCCTATGTGAACGGCGTGGCAATGGCAAACCCTGGCAAGGCCGTTTTCTGCCTGGGTTCGGATGGGTCACAACAAGAAGGCAATGATGCCGAAGCGGCTCGTCTGGCAGTCGCGCAGCACCTCAATGTGAAGCTGATCATTGACGACAATGATGTGACGATCGCGGGTCACCCGTCCAAATACCTCCCTGGCTTCACCGTTGCTAAAACGCTAGCAGGGCATGGGCTTAAGGTGCTAGAAGGCAATGGCGAAGACCTGGACGATCTCTACGCTCGGATTGTAGAAGCCATTACCACACCAGGGCCGATCGCAGTGGTCAACAAACGCCCGATGTCGGTCGGTATTGAAGGGCTAGAAGGGTCTACTCACGGGCACGATGTCATTTCTGTCAAACTGGCGCTCGCGTATCTGGAAAAACGCGGCTTGACTGCTGCCGTAGATTTCTTGAAGGCGATCGAGGCACCCAAGAATCCCTACAAATTCATCGGTGCAGGTGATAAGTGGGACTCCAACCGTAATGTGTTTGGTGATGCGGTTAACGCGGTGCTGGATGGTATGAGCGAAGCCGATCGCAAAGCCAAGGTCATTGTGATTGACAGTGACCTCGAAGGTTCCTGCGGTCTGAAGAAAATCCACGATGCTCATCCTGAAGTCTTTATCCCCTCTGGCATCATGGAGCGGGGTAACATTTCTGCTGCGGCTGGTTTTGGCATGGAAAAAGGCAAGCAGGGCATTTTCGCCACTTTCGCCGCCTTCTTAGAGATGTGCATCTCGGAAATCACGATGGCACGGCTCAACTACTCAAACCTGCTCTGCCACTTCTCCCACTCTGGCATTGATGATATGGCAGACAACACCTGCCACTTCGGTATCAACAACTTCTTCGCCGACAACGGGCTGGATGATGGTTACGAAACCCGCCTTTATTTCCCTGCCGATGCCAGTCAGATGAAAGCGGTTGTCTCAGGCGTGTTCAACGATCCGGGACTCCGCTTCATCTTCTCCACGCGTTCTAAAACACCCAACATCCTCGATGCTAGCGGTAACGATCTGTATGGCGCGGGCTATACCTTCGTCTCTGGCAAAGATGAAGTGGTGCGAGAAGGCACCGCTGGCTACATTGTCAGTTTTGGTGATGGCTTGTATCGCGCACTGGACGCCGTTTATCGTCTGAAGCAGGAAGGCATTGACGTTGGTTTGATTAACAAGCCAACTCTCAATGTGGTAGACGAAGCGACGATCGCCAAAATCGGCGCATCTCCCTTCGTCCTGGTCGTCGAAGCCTTCAACCGCAAAACGGGTCTGGGCAGCCGCTACGGCACCTGGCTGCTAGAGCGTGGCTTGACCCCCAAATATGCCCACCTTGGCACCCATAAAGAAGGTTCCGGCGGTCTATGGGAACAGTATCCCCATCAAGGACTTGACCCCGACAGCATCATCGCTAAAGTCAAGACACTGGTCGGTTAAGTGCATTCACTAAACGTAAGGGCATAGCAATGCTGTGCCCCCGTTCATTCTTTGTCGCTTTTAAGTAACGCTTTCATTCGCTCTCCAGGTTATTTGTGAAGACGAAAGTAGATAATCTGAGTCAGATTTGATTAAAAAGAATCTTGCGTTTCCAGTCTTGACAATTAGAGTGGGCTATGTTTTTATTTAGCTATGCAGACGAATATCAATACCTAGATGTTCGTCTCATGGGCACTATCTCTAATTCTTAGATCGATGCATACCCAGTATTCTGGTTTAGCATTTATTCGAGATGAGGGATTTCATTTTAGGTGAACGCTATTCAGCATACTAGATATGTACTGGTGTAAGGCTTAGAGATAGTGCGCTTGAGACGTTTACCAGCAGGTAACAGATTAGTAATATTCCTCACCTATGAGGGCTTTATTGCTCATGCCTGATATTCCGATGCTACCAAACATAGCAAAGGAAATCCAACATGAACTCAAAGCAAAGACAATCTAAGAAAGCTCAATTGGGCTGCGAGTTTGGTTCTGAATGTTTTTGGTGTAGGTGTAAACTGCCCCTAGAAGAGCTGACCCTTGACCACGTAAAACCCAAAAGTCGAGGTGGCTCAGATTCCCTAGAGAATCTACGACTAGCTTGTTTCCCCTGCAATAACTCTCGTGGGAATAGCCTCTTTCCACCTCAACGATTGTTTTCGCCTAAGACAGGTCAAATGTCTTTCTTGAAATAGCTAAGGATTCAGCAGATCTTCCTAAATCTCTGTTAGCGAGAATTTAGAAAGATCTCTGAGCCTTCAAGCCTTAGGCTTTACTTTCCCCGACGTTTCTAAATTAGTTTTCAGTCAATGCAACGAGGAAGAAATGCACAAACTCTTGATGTTTAATGATGAGAAACTTCTACGTCGATCGCTAACTCACCGCTCGTACATCAACGAAAATCCTGGAGATGGTGGAGATAATGAACGTTTGGAGTTTCTTGGTGATGCAGTTCTCACTTTCATAAGTGGTGAATACCTTTATCAGCGTCATCCTGAAATGGGGGAAGACGAAATGACCCGACGACGATCGGCACTTGTAGACGAAAAACAATTAGCGAGATTTGCTGTGGAAGTTGGATTAGATTTCAGAATGCGCCTAGGGCAAGGTGCAATTCGTGAAGGCGGTTATCAAAACCCGAATCTTCTTAGCAGCACTTTTGAAGCAGTTATTGGAGCTTACTATTTAGATAACAATCGGAATATTGAAGCGCTACGTCCTTTAGTAGAACAACTATTTGACTCTGTGCCTGAAGGCATTATGGTCGTTCGCTCAAATATAGACTCAAAAAATAAGTTCCAGGAATTCGCGCAGGCAAATGGGGCTGCGACTCCTCCAAAGTATGTCACTGAGAAACTAGGAGGAGCAGATCATGCTCCAGAATTTCTCTCTAAGGTTTATGTAGACGAAAAACTTTACGGTGAAGGAAAAGGTCGTAGCAAGAAGGATGCCGAAAAACAAGCGGCTGAAGATGCGCTAGCTAAGTTGAGGAAAAGAGGGTTGTTATGATGCAGGTAAAGGGCAAAACCCTTGTTAGAACAGATTGCCTTAAAGATCCTGTCGTCGTCATCAAGGTTACTGAGGTTAGTGACAACTGTTCAACGGAACGCTATTAAGCTTCAAAGACCATCTGAGGTAGTAGGATAATGCCCACTTCGGTATCGGTTGGCTTACCAATGCCCAGAAAGTGACCCTCTTCATGGTGAACGCGCAACGGTTGCTGAAGCGGTTCGACAGCATAGATTTGGGTACTATCGGCATCCTTAGGTTTCCCTGTTTCCGCATCTTCCAACCCTTCCCAGCGACCAGCAGCCGTGGGATAAATGGCAATGCGTTGCCCCTGACACCAGCGCTTGGCGATCGCTGCAGGTAAGGTAATTGGGCTTAAGTGGGTTAAAGCTAGGACGGGTTCCAAGGGTTGAAACGTCTCTTGAGACATCTGTGCTTCTACCGCATCAAAGGTGAGACTTTTTGCCAGGTCAAAACCGCTACTAGATGTACGTGTGAGGCTTGCAAGAGTGCCCCCTGTTTTCAACGCATTGCCCAGATCGCGCGCGATCGACCGAATGTACGTGCCAGGGCCACAGGCGATCGCCAGATCGAGTTCAGGAAACTCCCCCGATCGCCAAGCCAGCACCTCAATGCTAAAAACTTTGACCCTACGGGGTTGTACGGCGATCGTTTCACCAGCTCGCGCTAAATCATACAGACGCTTCCCCTTAACCTGAATGGCGCTGTAGTTCGGCGGCACCTGCTGAATGGAACCTTGAAACTGTTGCAAGGCCGCTTGCACTACGGCGAAGCTAAGCCCAGCAACAGGCTGAGCCAGGAGTACTTCGCCTTCTAAATCATCCGTTGTTGTACTCACACCTAACCGCACCGTTGCTCGATACGCCTTGTCCTGGCGCAAAAACTGCAGTAGGCGAGTGGCTCGACCCAGCGCGATCGGCAAGACTCCGATCGCAGCAGGGTCAAGTGTGCCAGCATGCCCTACCCGCTTCATCTGTAGCAACCGCCGCATTTTAGCAACGCAGTCATGGGAGGTGAACCCTGACGGTTTATTGAGATTGAGAAACCCGTCCATTTGCGTTCAACATTTTTTGTTCACTCTAACAGCCTAACAACTTAGCGTCACAAGTCGATTTTAAGCACTATCAACGCAAAGAATGAGCCAAGGCAACATCGATATTTAAGGTCTTAGAGTATCTTTGAATACTCTTGTTCCTGTATTTTTCAAGCACTATCAAGTAACCATCAAGCACATCGAGTACCCCTACTCGAACGACTCAGTTTTCTGCTTTGTAAGTACCGCTCAGGCTGACAGCTCGCTTGTTCTCAAGCAGCGAACGCTGGAACCTTTTGTACTGCACATTGGTCAACATCCCGATCGATGTACAGTGCTAAATCTGGCCATACTTACTGCGAGTTCCTGTTACAGCAGTTGCTAAATTTCTCCATACGTGAAACTTAATAATTAGTAACTGTTTGACGGCTGTGAGTTATAGTGTTACGGCAAGTTGCTTCCCTAACATGTAACAAACTCAATTTGTAGAGACAAATACATTCGTACTTTCTTGTTTAGAGCTGAAGGTCTTATAAGGCTGCTTATAAGTTAATGACTATATGTCGCTCAGCCTATGTTTGGCAGTACATCTGCTCTTATGGGATCGGATAAACCACTTTGAATAATGAGAAGTAGACTCATAGACATGAGTTATTAACAGCATGCCAAAAGCCAACCGCCAATCCAGAGCTCCGAAGGCGATGGGTGGAATTAAATACAAAATAGATGCCGATTGGGTTGAGGGACGTAAACCAACTCCCGCATCGGTTACGCTATTAGCTTTCTAGTCTGTCGGATCGAGTACTTCGGAACGGCTTTATCCATTCTATAAATCATTGCGCCTCCTTACTGATCAGCACTACTTTTAATGCATTAAGAGTCAATTTTTTAGGGTTGTTAAGCTTAAAATTTATCAGGCAATAGCATTATGGAGAACCGCTCAGATGACGTTAATCTCTCTCTGAATGAACTGAACCGAAGCCTTGCACAAATAGAGAAACGCCTGGAAATACAGATTAAACCGATCGCTCAATGGTTCATGCATGTTGATCGTCTTTGTGATGAAGTTGATGCTGGCGTTTCAGCGATCCTTGATCCAGAGAAGGAGCGCATCAGCAAAATTCTCTATCGGCAACTTTCAAGGCTGCCCAACCAGCTATTGACTACCGAGAAACAGCACTGTAGGGATTTACAAGCAACGATCGAGCAGTGTCAGACTTTAGCTTTAGAAGCACAAAAAGAAGCTTATACCCTTAAGTTGCAGCTTCAAAAAGATGCTCCGACGATAGGTTCAAAGCTGTTCTGAGCCGCAGCCGTTCACATCGCCATGATTTTATTTGACAGCATGGTTGTATCGATCATCACTGAGCAGTGATTTCGCTCACGTGTATCCGTTTGATGTAGTTGTAGCATTACCCTGTGGATTTCATGGAGACGTCTTCTCCAGGGAATCCTCTCTCAGCCGATTCGAACGGCCACTGTACTGAATCTCAGGCCAAGCTATCACGCAGCGCAGATGCCTTTTAACAGGCGATTTTCGGCACTGCGGCTTTTGTTTTTGCAGTGCAACAGGGTAACTGTATAAACGATGCATTTACTAACCGATGCCTAACACCGAAAGCTCTTTTTTAGAAAGTCGCAGAAATATTCGTAAACTTAAAACTGTTGTTAATGTACTCGAAGAAACCATCAATATACTGGAAGAGGCTTTAGAAGCGTCCCCACATCTCGGAGCCTTGATTCCTGATCCAGAGCAGTGGTTACAACTGTGGGTAGATCACATTGACTCGTTTAGAGCCAGCATTCGCGATTATTACTTCCTGCTAAAGCAATCGTCTCTGGTGCCGCAGCAGGTTGCTTTAATAAACAATAGCCTTCACGCATACAGCACTCAGGTGACACAATACGTTCAGCTTGTTCAAGCCTGCTGCTTAAGCCTACTATCGGATGGTGGAGAAGATTGCTTCACACAAATTGAAGATCGAATCAATCGTCTCAACGAGTCGCTCAGCCATTTAGCAGAATTAGCGGATGTTTCTCTGATCAAAACTCGTTTAACCGAATTTAGGGAAATGGTGCTGCACATCGAACATTTGATTGATGCGCAATCGAGCAGGATCCTGGAAAAGCCAATCAATTTAAGTGCAGAAAAATTAGACGATTATCGTCAACTCGTCACTTTTTTACAGGTACATATCATTACGTGGGAAGGAGAACTAGCATTTTATGAAGAGGAGCTTAATCATCTTCCTTTGAGCGTCGATCGTTCTTTAGACGCACCTGAACAAATCCGTAACTTTATGGCGGATCTGGGCGAGTATATTCGGTTAGTTCAAAAAATTTACCGAAATCTACTGGAAGGCTGAGAGGCCATTTGAAAAGCCCTCGCTCTTGGCGTCACCCGTCCGTGATTGAAAACTCGTTTTAGCAGGTTTCGCACCATGAACCCAGATTTCTATCACAGATAAGCTTCCGTCATAGTGAGGAGGCTTTCTATATGTTTCAATCATCTTCTAAGCGATCGACAAAAGTTTATAGTTATAGAGCCATACCGGAGCACGTTTCTAGCGATCATCATTCACTAACAATCTAGTGCCAGGTTAACAGCAATTCTCATTTTAGGAAAAAATAGCTGTTCAAGCTCCCGAAATGTCTGTATTAGCAGGACATCTGCATGAGGCAAGAGAGCTAGAACTGTTGAGAGAGTGGGGATGGTTTGACACAATCGTGATTTATTTCGGCCACGTGCTGTCAGCATTACCGGACAAAGGCACTGGCAAGAATACCTTCCACGGGATGAAAGACGCCGCTTTAAGTGCGTTTAGCGTGTTCTTCACCCAAACCCCATCGTTTCTGGCATATCAGCGCATGATGGAGGGCAGCAAAGGGAGCTAGAGGCGTCGTACTACTATCCGTTGACGAGTAATACCAATTCTCTAAAGACCGGCTACAGATAGTGCCTCTAAAATAGAGTGCTATCCTACAATGGAAGCAATTACTTCCTTAGTCATCGCTTCTAACCGCGCTCGCATCAACAACCGCAACGCATCGAGGTTCTTCGGCAACTGCCAGCGCAACCCTAATTTGAAATGCTGCCACACACGCTCAATGGGATTGGTTTCTGGGGAGTGCGATGGCTGAAACAGCAAGATGATGTTGGTCGGCATCTGCAAGCGTTTGGCGCGGTGTGCCCCAGCCTGCTCGACTTGCATAATCACGATGCTGTCCTTGTAGCGCTCACTCACTAAGTTCAAGAACACTTGGAAGCAATCGCTGTT
>NZ_PVWK01000028.1 GCF_003003795.1 Stenomitos frigidus ULC18
GTGCCGTTACTTTGTCATGAGTATTTGGAGCACAAAAGATTTGCTTCATTCCCCTTGACTTTCAAGACAATCGCTACGATTCTATGCATCTTTAAAAAGAATTGGTATTACGTCGAAAGTCGGCATTCCTCTCATTCTATCGGGGCAACGGCAGCGCTAGGAAATAGTTAACCATAGAATAAAGTCCTGTCAGAGAAACCACTGACAGGACTTTATTCTATTAGCTGAATTGACTTGGTGGCGGGGCATGGATTTGAACCATGGACCTTCGGGTTATGAGCCCGACGAGCTACCAGACTGCTCTACCCCGCGTCGTCTCATTTAGTATAGCGGCAAAGAGCGAGATTGTGGGAGTTCTCTTGAAATCTCTTTGCTTACCCCTCGCCCTTCAACCCTTCGGATTAAACGACCCAATCAAATCACTGCCGTCAGCGTTGTAGACTTCGAGCGGTACGCCTGCGTTGTCAGAGATGGTCTGAAGGGCCGTTTGGAGGGTTTCAATGTGATTAACGGCACCGCCTAAAGTGCCACGATCGCCTGATTGACCCACAATGAACGCCATGCGCAATTTCCGTTCGTAGGAGGCGGTGAACTGCACTCGAATCAAATTATTCGCGATCGTATAGCTGCACATCTTCGGCGTTCCGGCACAAAGGCGATTCAGATCGTCCTGTGTGCGTTGCATGACGGCGGCAACCTGCAGTTGGGCTTCTGCTTGCTTGAGAGAAAGACTGTAAGAGGCTACCAGAGGCTGTGCTGGCTCAGAGTAAGCCGTGTTTTTGGGCACTTGCTTGACATTGGTCAGGGCCTCGCGCCAATTTGCCACTGCCTGCGACCACTGATTGTTGCGTTGTGCAATTTCGGCTTTTTGGGCCAGTGCCAGCGCTTGCGTAAAGGCTTTTTGGGAAATCTGCTCCTGGGTAGCGCGATCGCGCGCGGCCGTTAGTTTTGGTTGGTAGTCAGACAGAAGCTGTTGCGCCTCAGCGTAACTGGTGGCACTGGCGGGAATCTGCTTCAGCGTGTTGATGACAACTTGCCAGGTTGTTTGGGCTAGCTGCCAGTTCTCTGGCGTGCGGGCAATCCCCTGTCTGACTTCCGCGACTTTAGCTGTTTCTTTGGCGGTCACCAGCTTTTTCTGTGCTTGCTGTTCGGCCGTGGTGAGTTTACCGATCGCGGCCAGGTTCGACTCATACGCAGAGAGACGTTGTTGAGCGAAGGCATAGAGAGCATTGGTTTGAGACACCGTTTGCAGTTGGGCGATCGCCTCTCGCCACAGTGCCTGCGTTGCCTGCAATGACGCTGCCGACTGGGGCAAGGTCTGACTTTTTTGAGTCGCTGTGGCTGCATTACTTTCTGCTGCCAAGACCAGATCGAGTGTCTGAAGCTGAGTCTGATACGTCTGCTGTAAGGCTTGCGCCTCTTGATGATGACTTGACCAGGCTGGAATCGCTTCCAATTGCCGCTTGGCGTCCGTCAGCTGCTGCTGTGCCCGCTGCAAGTCTTGTCCCGTTTGCGCCGTTTGGATGGCTTGCGTTGACTGCTGGCTAAGCGTCTGCGCAGTCTGTAACGGCTCACAGGCACCTACCATGCACGGACGCGACATCACCCACAACCCTGTCCCAAAGCAGATTAGACTCACGCCCACGCCTGCAAGCAGCCACGGCAAGAGGGGCGATCGCCTTGGTAACGGAGCTTGATCAGATGATTGTTCTAGTTCAGGGCTGAATGGAGTCAGGTCAGAGAAACGTTGATCGGCAGAGTCATCCGCTGCATGGCTGCCCAGATCTCTGTCCAGGCTTTGTTCTGCGATCGCTGGCTCGACCAATGGCTCAAACAGCGCTTCAGTGCTTGGAAAGGGCTCCACGATCGGCGTTGACAACTGAAAGCTGCGAGCCGCATAGGGCTGCTGCTGCCCCAAAACGCGCAGATAAAGTTTGCCGTGAACCGGAGCCTCGTCTTGCCCAAGCCTGAATTCCTGCGCCAATTCAGGCAGCAAGCTCTGCAGCGTCTGTTCTAATATGCCGAAAACCACCGATGGTTCAGGCGTTTCGTCAGGCGGATGCTGACCCAAAACCATGAGCTTGTCCTGCCGGATCACACATTGGATCTGTAGGTCTCTGGCGTTTGGCAGCGCTAGTAATGGTGTCTGCAACTGTTGAGCTAAGCGCTGCAAATCCCCCTGGTGTGTGGCGGATTCCATTGGGCAATTGGAGATAAAGCGGTTCCTAATATCCTACTCTCGAAGCCTTAACGATGACTATAGCGAGACGATATGACTGGCGATCGCTCATCCTAGTCTGCCACTTCACCATATTTCATTGTATGGAGACCATGCATTAAAGTAACTGCGATCGAAACATCAGTTTTCTAGCGCAAAATGCAGGTAGCACCGTTGAGGCGACTCAGATGGAAATTTTAATTGTGGAAGATGAGGCTGAAATTGCCCAACTCGTTCAGCTCTACCTGGAGAAAGAAGGCTTTAGCTGTCGGGTTTGTCGGGATGGGATTAACGCCCTCCAAGTCTTTCAGGAGCAAAAGCCTGATCTGATCATCCTGGATTTAATGATTCCTGGTCTTGATGGGTTGGAAGTCTGCGCCAGAATTCGGCAAAAAGCTGGCGTTAAAGATCCCTACATTCTCATGCTGACCGCCAAAGGAGAGGAGATCGATCGCATCATCGGCTTATCCACTGGCGCTGATGATTACATGGTCAAACCATTCAGCCCCAAAGAGTTGGTGGCACGAGTACGCGCCTTGTTTCGGCGAACCCTGCGCCAAGGAGGGCAAAGTCAGATTTACCGCACTCAGCATTTCTTTGTGGATGTTGACCAGCGATCGGCACAACGCTGTGGCGAGACTGAACAACTCGAACCCCTTGAACTCACTACGCTGGAGTTTGATTTGCTATCTACCTTTATGAGCTACCCCGGTCGCGTCTGGAACCGCACTCAATTGATCGATAAACTCTGGGGCAACAACTTTTTTGGTGATGAACGAGTGGTTGATACGCACATCGCCCGTCTCCGTAAAAAGATTGAGCCAGATCCTGCCAATCCCACCTTCGTGAAAACCGTCATCGGGGTTGGCTATAAATTTGAAGATCCAACAGCATCGTAGAGAGCAGAAAAAATGTTGGTAGTTGGGGAGTTCGAAGCAATAAACCGCCCGTACAGATGATTATTTTGACGGAAGTCCCTTAGTGGCTAGTGGGCAGAGCGCTAGAGGCTAAACTCAAAACCTTCACTCCTCACTCCTCTCCTACAACTCAAAACTCTCTAGCGTAGCGGCGCAAAGCGCTACTCAAAACTCAAAACTCAAACCCTCCCCTTACCCCCCTTGCTTCCCTTGCTTCCCTACTCCTCCCCTACTCCTTACCTGACATGGCTCGACTTGGCTTACGAACGCGACTCTTTCTCTCCCACCTGATCGTCATGATTGTGGGACTCAGTACGCTCTTAACAGTTGGCAAGCTTTACTCGCCACGACTCTTTGTGCTGCATCTTGAAAAAATGGAGGAAGTGAGTGGTTCTAGCTTGCTGACCTTGTTCCGGCGAGAATTGACGGAAGGGTTTGAGTCAGCCTGGAGTCGAGGCGCGCTCTGGTCGGTGGCGATCGGCGGTACGGCAGCAGGCGGTCTGAGCTATCTAGTGTCAAAGCGGATCATGCAGCCCTTGATTCAGATGGAGGAAGTCACGCAGAAAGTTGCAGCGGGGCACTTGAAGGAGCGCTTACCCAACAGCGACATTCCAGAATTGAACCAACTGGCGCTCAGCTTTAACCGCATGGCCTCTAACCTTGAAGGCGTGGAACAACGTCGCCGCGAGTTGGTGAGCGACCTGACACACGAATTACGTACACCGCTCACAGTCGTCGAAGGTTATCTAGAAGGCTTGGCAGATGGCACGATCGAGCCATCGGTTGACATGTATCAACGGCTTGCCCGAGAAACGGCTCGCCTTCGCCATCTCGTCAATGACCTTCAAGAACTCTCCCAGGCAGAAGCAGGCTACCTGCCCATACGTGCGCAAAAATTTGATGTCCGACCGCTGCTCGTCTCTTTAGTGCAAAAATTTTCTGATCAGCTGCTGGAAGAAGGCCCCGTCTTAGAACTGGATTGTCCACCTGACCTGCCGCCGACTTTGGCAGATCCCGAACGGGTAGAGCAGGTGCTCATTAATCTGTTAGGCAACGCACTGCGTTACACCAGCGAAGGCACGATCACCATTCGAGCCCGCAGCCAGTCAAAGCGCCTCTGGATCGCTGTGATCGATACAGGGCAGGGGCTTGCCACAGAAGACTTACCGCACGTATTTGAGCGCTTCTGGCGATCGGATCGATCGCGCGATCGTCATTCGGGTGGCACTGGCATTGGGCTAGCCATTTCCCGCCGTCTGGTCGAACTTCAAGGGGGTACGATCGAAGTGCAAAGCCAACTGGGCCAAGGCAGTCGCTTTCAATTTTCGTTACCCCTAGCTTGACAGAGACGTAGTGCCCAAAAACTCCAGGTACGCACTACTCAATTCTTTCACTGCCAACTCATAGAACTGCTTGCCGTGGCCAGGGGTAGCAAGTGCTGGGTTTGAGCCCATCCGACCATCTGGGTAACGACGGCGAAAAGCAGCGGCTCCGTAAATCTTGTGACCTTTCGCTACCGACTCACTCAAGGGAGCCTGCTTCATCGCGTCTGGGTAAATATACTGAGTCAGCGCGACCTCACTGGGCGTTGCATGAGAGCCTTCCTGGTCGCCATACAGCTCTTTTGCCAGTTGATATACCGAGCCACACATATACCAGTTACTGACCTGGCACTGCACCTGCTCTGCATTTGACACATTCAAGTCAACCAGGGTGGCATAGACCTCAGAGAAGGCTGCCTTGAGCGTTGCCACATTGCCTCCATGCCCGTTGATGAAAAAAAAGCGCGTAAAGCCTGCTCGTGCCAGACAGGTCACATAGTCTCGAATGACCAAAATGAGTGTACTGGGTCGGAGGCTCATACTCCCTGGAAAGGCGGTATGATGCAGCGCCATACCGACATTAATGGTTGGACCCACCAGTGCATGAGTGGCTTCGCCGACCCCACGCGCGATCGCCTCGGCACAAATCGCATCTGTCCCAATCAAGCCTGTGGGTCCATGTTGCTCGGTCGAGCCGATCGGCAAAATAATGCCCTTTGACTGCTCCAGATAAACGTCTACTTCTAACCAGGTACTCAGTTGCAGTAGCATTTCATTCTCCACAAGACCTAAAGCCTCATCGAACCAATGAGGACACCGACACAAACACACACTTAACTTTAAGAGAAGTCGAGTTTCTAGACACGACTGGGAGGCTCAAAGAACAAATTCGTGTGCAGAAACTCCGTTTCTGCAGGCTAAAAATAAAATTTCGTTGCGCGATCGCCCGTCAATGCTGCACTTTGTATCATCCCGTAACCAAATGATCCTCACCTTGCTTAACAATCGCTAGAATAGTTGGTACAATCCGATACTTAAGAGGCTGAAGTTAACCAAGCCTGTTGCACGTTTAGTTAGGGAGAATGCTAGGCACGATGGCTGGATCCATAGACGCTTATGACTGGTTGCTCCGCGTCAACGCTTACCTGTCTGTACTCCTACTTGTACACGCGCCAAGCCGTTTTCCCCTGTGAAGGTCTGCGCTCACGTTTTTACCCTATGCAGACCTCCCTGAAATCACCAATTATTCCTGAATAATGCCCTTATTAGCTACTTTTTCTCTTCAAAGGCGCTCTAGAGCTATTTTTCACCACTCACATGAGGCTGAGTTTTTTTATTCAGTCTACTCAATGCCTTGCGGTCAGAGGCTTGTTGAGCAGATGTTGAAATCTGCTTGGCAGGTAAAAAGTAGGCTCATTGGCATGGGTTTACGCTTTGATCAGACTATGTATGCCAGCCTCAACGACGATGCAAGCAGCGTTTCCTGCCACGGGGCCGTTGCACGAAGTCTTTGACAAAACTCACTGCTCAGGAGAAGCAACATGTTACACCGCAAGATTTATCAACTGTGTTGCGACGGTCGCGAAGTCTGGATCTTCTTGCGGGACCAGCAGCGTTGGATTGAGCGGGCACGCATCCTTGACATTGAAGGAGACTTAGTGACCCTACGCTATGAGACCGAAGAAGAAGAAGAAAACTGTTCTTGGGAAGAAATGGTTCGCTTGGAGAGCATTGGTGCTGTCACACAAAAACTAGCATCTGTTCCGAAAGGCAACGTCGAGCCTGCCGTTTCCGATGATTGCCCCGAAGCAGAACAAATTCCTAACAACCGCTTTCCAGACGCGAACCCCGAGTAATCGCCATCTCACATTAACGCGGCTCGGCGTAAATGGTTTCGTCTTCCTGACGCCATGCAGGGTCAACAATGCAGATAAATATCAGTGGTTCCGTACCCTCATTACGGATGCACTGTTCAGCTTGGGGTGGGATATAAATAGCGTCTCCAGGTTCAACCACCTGACGTTCGCCATCGATGTACATCTCACCCTTGCCGCCGAGAATGTAATAGACTTCAGAGGTTTCCAGCGAGTGTGGCAGAGATGTTTGCCCACTTGGGACGATCGCATGCGCCAAGCTATAGCGTAGGTCAATCGCTTGTTTGTCTGGATGCAGCAACTCGCGTAGCAATGTGCCATCGCCCGCAATAAATTCGGGGCATGCATGCAGCTTTTGAATCAACATCCCGTCTGTTTCTCTTCACAGCTATGACAGTGTCTGACGATTGGCTGGGTAAATGCTAGCGCAAGGCTCGTAGTCAGGGCAGCTAATGGCCTCCTCGGTCAAGGCCGTGGAAGGGCGTACGGTGCACTTAAGATGATAATCGCTGGTAAAGAATTGGCAGCGAGCACAAGGAATTCGATGCATTTGCCGACTGCGGGCGATCGTATCCCGCGTGGCTGTCCAAACGCTCCAACCCAAAAGCCCCACGATCGTCCAGGCAGAGAAGAAACAAAATGGCACTAGCCATGGCTGTATGGCTTGCACAAGCGGTCGCAAAAGTTGAAACACGGTAACTCGATTCAGCTCTGAACGGATGGATAGACTTCTAGTGTGTCGCGTTAATGACGATCGCGCGCGCTTTCTAGCTTGAAAGTTTTGAAGAAATATTAAGTTTTTGTTACTCAAGTCGAAATGCGCTCGTGAAGCAGGCACTTTAAACGAAGCGTCCACGCTGTCCATGTTCGCCAAGCACGCTTTTAGCAGAGGCAGTAACCGCATGAAAGTCTCTATATCTTCTACGCCTGCACAGTCCAGACAGATTAAGCAACAGCTAGCCGACCCTAAGGAGTCTCTTTCCTATGAGTTGGGCAAGGCTGTCCAAGAATTGCCCCCACTCTACACACGCTTGCTGGCAGGTGGTATCAGCGTACTTGTCTTTGGCACTATTGCCTGGGCACATTTCAGTAAGATTGATGAAGTTGCGATCGCTCAAGGTCAACTCATCCCCTTTACAGAAGTACGCCCTATCCGAGCTGGAGCCAATGGCAACATCCAGCAAATTAGCGTCAAGGAAGGCGACACGATTCAAAAAGGTCAGAGGCTGATCGCCATGGACCCTGGGCTGCCACAAGCTGAAGTCGATCGCTTGACACAGTCCTCCAAGTTGATTCGCGAAGATATCGCTCGCCTGCAAGCAGAGCGAACTGGCAACGCCAGCACAGGCACTCTGGTACAAGACCAACTTTTACAAGCTCGTCTCAGCGAGTTTGACAAAAAGAAAGCTGCCGCTCTCGGTGAAGCGCAGCGACAGCTGGCAACCCGTAGTGAAGCATCGGCAACGTTAGCGCGCTTACAAGCCAACCTGATTAATGCCAGAGATGGGCTCAAAAATGCTCAAATCCGTGAAAAAGCGCTCAGCTCGCTCAAAGGTAGTGGCGCTGTCCCACAGCTTGACTACATTCGTTCTCAAGATGAAGTCACTCAAGCTAAGGACAAAGTTGTCTCGCTTGAAAAAGAACTCGATGCACAAGAGGAGCGCATCCGCCAGGCTGCAGAAGCGTATGCTTCTGCCCAAAATACGGCAAGCAGCCTTGATTCCCAGCGAAAAAGTGAGATTCTGACTCAATTCACCAAACGCCAGGAAGAACAGGCATCGGTTGAGGGACAGCTAACTCAAGCACAAAAACAGCGAGAACGTGAAACGATTACGTCCCCGTTTGATGGCACGGTCTATAACGTCAAAGCAACGAAAGGTCCTGTTCAGTCTGGAGAGGAGCTGCTATCCATTCTTCCCAAAGATGAGAGTGTCGTGTTAGAGGTCAAAATCCTTAATCGGGATATCGGCTTCATCCACGAGAACATGAAAACAAAAGTGAAATTAGCAACCTTCCCGTATCAGGAATTTGGCATTGTGGAAGGGGATGTCATTAAAGTCAGCCCTAACGCGATCGTCGAGAAAGATGTGGGGCTCGTCTTTCCCACACGCATTCGACTAAACAAACGGTCGATCGATGTTCGCGGTCAAGTCGTTGATTTTACTCCCGGTATGGCAGCTACCGCTGAAATTGTCACCCGTAAGAAATCAATTCTGGACTTCCTGATTGAACCCATTACTCGCCGCTTTAGCGAAGCGTTTTCAGTGCGTTAAGCGCTGACAGTCTGCTCAAACAATCGCTTGTCAAACAAAAGAGACGCTTATAACAAGCGTCTCTTTTGTTCTAGCGTCTAAGGGCTGCTCTTACATTTACACAGGCGTGTTATTAGGAGCATTCGTAATATCGATAAAGTCGTAATCTGTATACTGACCAAGCACTCTACCGTAATTCAAATTATTCTCTTTAGAATAACCTTCTACGGCCGCGTCAAAGAAGTCAATATACATGCAGATATAGTATCGCCCATTCCCCCTCCAACCCTCCCAGGTAGAATCTGGAGTTAGAATGCTGGTCGTTGTGAAGAAGGCAGCGGGTAACGTGTTTCCAGTCGGTGGACCCACCTGGCTATTAAACGACAGGCTACTCTGTGCCGCAACAGGAGCAATGTTAGCAGTCGCGATCACCGTGTCACTACCATCAAGAACGTCATCGTTAGAGAAGTAGAATTTGACTAACGCGCGCGTCGAGCCGGCAACCTTGTTACCAATGTTTTTGATGATTCCAGTAAAGCTGATCGCCTGGTTTGGGGCGGCTGTTGCTTGAGTAATGGTCAACCCTCCACCCAGTAGATCGGGTTGTAGTGTGTCTCGGATGGCGATCGCCGCACTAGCTGTGTTGTTCGATTCGTTAGACTCAGCGACCTGATTGCCAGAGTCGATGACCATCCCAACATAGTAAGTTTGATCGCCGCCCCACCATGAATCGGCTTGCGCAAGCAGACTCAGAGTTTGCTGTTTCGTCCAACTTGCGCCTGGCGCCAGGTTAGGAACAAACACATCTTTATCACTATTGCCAGTGTTGGGGTCGATCGTGCCCAAAAGAAGATCGCTGGCTGTAATTACATTATCCCGCGACAGATAGAACGAGACTTTGAACGAGGATGGTGTCACATTGCCCGCACTGGTGTTCCGAATTGAGTAGTTGACCATCACTGAAGATAAATAGGTACTGGTACCAGTTTTCAAGCTCACAGTGGCTGGTAGCGCGCTGCCATCGGTACGTGTAATGGTAAAAGTGGTTGCCGGAGTTGGCGCTAAGTCAATCTGCTTTTCAGTGGCTGAACTAACGCTCAAAGCGTATGGGGAGACTTGAGTTGAGGAGGAGAAAACACGAATAAAGTAAGTGCCAGATGCTAATGAAAGATTAGAAATGAGTTCATCGGCATTGCCTAAATTTACCGAAGCTGTAAGGATTTCTGATTGGCTACTAATGGCACCATTACCATCCGTGTCTTTAATTACCTGCAGGTCGGCATTTGTGCCTGCATTTAAACCTGTAAGGGAGAGATTTAGTACACTAGCAGTCGACAAACTGAACTTGTAATAACCGTTTGGGTTACTTACTCCGCCAATGCTGTCTCCATAGCTTCCTGTATTGTTCAAGGTGCCAATGTTAAAGGCAGATCCAATGCTGCTGCCTGCTAGCATACTGGGCGGTTGCCCCGTGATGACCGCGCTAATTTGCCAACTCGGATCGGCAACTGTCGGAAGCGTTGTATTAGTTGAATAGGTGGTGCCCGCCATTAACCAGAAGACACTTTGACCCGTTACGTTGTTTCGCCACGCAATATCTTGCTTGCCGTCGCCATTAGAATCTCCAATGCCGACAATATTCCAGTTAGGATCATTAACCGCTTGAAAGGAAACAACTGAAGTGAGTGAGAGCCCATTCATTAGCCAAATCGAATTCTGACCAGTTTGATAATTTCGCCAAACCAGATCTGGCTTGCCGTCACCATTAAAGTCCCCAATTCCATTTACCCGTGCATTCACATCAGGCACACTCGGCAAATAGCCCGATGTTTTGATGGTTGTACCATTCAGTAGCCAGTAAGCATTATCGCCCGTAGCATAATTGCGCCAGATCAGGTCAGTTTGTCCATCGGCATCAAAATCCCCAGTGCCTGCAATTTTCCAATTGGGGTCGGTAATCGCGGTCAAATAAGCTGCGGCGCGGAATGTATTATCGGCGTTCATGAGCCAGACGGCATTTTGGCCACCGTTGTAGTTGCGCCAGAACAGATCTGGAATACCATCACCATTGAAATCAGCGGCCGCTTGAATTTTCCAGTTGGGGTCGCCAACTGGAGTGATATAAGAACTGCTGACAAGGCTGTTCCCATTCATTGCCCAAACAGCATTTTGACCACTGCTAGAGTTCCGCCAGAGCAGATCTGCTCGTGAGGCGTTAGTCGTATTCACTCTAAGGGTGTAATTGGTGCTCGTGTTGGTATCGGCCAATGAAACTCGAATGTAATAATCACCAGCATTAAGGGAACCTGTAGCGATCGCGTCCGTCAGAGTACCGCCATTGGTAGACTGTTGTAAAACACCACCAGCATCAAGAATGGCAATGTCAGCATTAGCATTTTGAGGGGTCAGTGTGAGAACGACACTACTACGCTGACTGAGGCGAAGGCGAAAGAAATCCTGGGAGTCAAGTGAGTCAAGTGAGTAGCTAGTGTCAGTTGCAGTGTTAGAAAAAGTTTGTGTACCAGACGTTGCAGCAGTGATTAATCGCTGGGTCAGTGTGCTGTTATCAAAAATGCTAGAGTTATCAGCCATTACGTTTACCTTCCACGCTCGCATTATTAGCGTTCCCGGTATTAAATCTTGAATGAACAGAACGTTTATAGATTCATAGAAACTTTGCATCAATGCTGTTTATGCCAGCACTTCTGCATTTTTACTGATCTTAAGCTCCGCTGCTTAGAGCCAGAATGATCTCAAAACAAATTCAACTTCGACCGTATTTCTACTTGTAAAATGTGTGAAGTTAGCTTCCAAACTCAGTGGTACAGAGAACTGTTCTTAGTTCTCAAGCATGCTTGAAATGCTGCGTGCCTGTAGTTAACCCCTTCTTGATCGCCACTGCCCTTTTGCTCCCACCCACATTCCAAACTTCCAACTGGCACATCGAAATATTAAAAAATAGATAAAACTCTGTTCTACAATCAAAGATGCTTTTACAAGTGAAATTAAACATCAAGAATGTTACAGACGAAAGAATGCCTTTGATCAAGTTTTCACAAATATCACAACTGAGAAGCTTGGTTAGTACTGACATATATTGACTCGATGTGCAAAAGCTTTCGCACATGATTGCCTCATCCGTAGTAGCCATTTCAATAAGGATGGATGTTCACAGGGTACACTGTGAACAATTGCCAGAAACCGGACTTGAGTCAGCGATACGAATTTTTTCGGCGTTGAACTAATCTTCTAACGGGATCAATTAGGAGAAGCCGTATGCCAAAATCTACTACCACCTACTGGAATCCATTAAATTCAGCAAACAATGGGCAATGGCAGCCGATCGAGGGGTTAGACACGATCGCAGAAGAATTGACCTTAAGCAGAGATGAAAGAACTGGCGAATATACCCGTCTAACCCGGTTTTACCCCGGCGCAGATACGACGCCCTTTGGCAGCAAAAGTCATCCCTATCCTGAGGAGGTCTTTGTAGTGAGTGGTCGTCTCTATGACCAAGCCTTTGATCTGTGGCTGGAGAGTGGACACTATGCTAGTAGACCACCCGGCGAGCTTCACGGCCCATTCAAGACAGACGTTGGGTGTGTTGTGCTTGAGATATCCTTTCCTAATCGAACCAACGAGAACTTCTAGCCTCTGAAGGTGCGCGTTTGGAATCTTGATTAAGCCACATCCTAGTTAAAGCAGAACGATTTAAAGCAACAAAACCCGCTGCTAGAGCGGGTTTTGCACTATCGGAGCGGCGAGATTCGAACTCACGACCCCTACTACCCCAAGGTTGGAGCTATAGTCTTGAAACTACTTTAGGATGGGGGCTTCAGCGGTCAGTTAAAATTTTCTCCCCAATCTTCCCCCAAAAATAGATGCAGAACAGAGGCATGGGTGCTGCTGATTCTAGGAATGAAAACGATAGTGGATGCCTGGAGCTTCGTGCTCAATCATCCTACTTTTCAGCAACACCGACGAGTGCTACCAGGTTTAAGTAGGGGGCGATCGCTTCAGGTCAGGGGCTGAAGCAGAGCAGCCTGAAGCCGGAAGGGAAGGGAGGCGATCGCCTGTGGCTCAAGCCAAGACCCGTTCGACTGCTGGACACGGAGGGAAGAAAAAGAGTTTTGCTAAAGAATCGGATGATTTGGATTGTTGAGTGAGCGGACAGGCAATCTGCTTCATCCATTCGGCCCTGGCTGGTTCGCGTCTTGCTCCAGCCAACGCTCCAGGTCAGTCAGTCTGGAAAAGTTTAACAGTGCCACTGCCAGGGCTTCCAGCTGTTCTCGCCTGAGGGTACTGATTTGTTCAGCGAGGCGATCAGGCAGAGAGCCGAATTTTTGAGTGAGTAGAAGGAGAATGAGCGATCGCTCCCCTTCCTGGCGACCCCGCTCTTCACCGCGCTGCTCGCCCCGCTGTTCAGTCTGCTGTTCCCATTCGAGATATGCCTGTGATAGAGCCATAAGCCATGCCTCATCCTCTGTGTCGAGTGTTCCAATCAGTTCCATTCTAACTTTCCAACTGGTCAGCATTTGCAAAATGCGCTGGCGTTGGGGATCATCGACTGGCAATGCCAGCACCTCTCGAACTGCTTTTTCCTGGGTTGTACCGCTTCCGAGGAGGCGCAGCCAGAGGGTTTCCTCGGTCTCAGGCAGTTCCTGGATCACCACAAGCACCGTCTTGAACAGATTGCCACAAAAGTAAATACCGGGGAGCCAGTCCTCGCTGACTTCTGCCTTGCCCTCCTTGAGAATCGGCTTCGATACCGAGCTTGAGAGAATCCAGAGTATCGGCAATTGGGAGTCAGGGATAGCATCATTTTGCCTCAGTGCCTCGTCCTGCACCCAGAGGAGTTTGAGCAGACAGCCGCGAATCTCTTGCCGAGTGGGTGGCTTGCGAAACGGTTCAAAGGCACAGGGGGTTGCCGTGATGCGCTCTAAGAGGGTCTGGGGTGCTGTCTTCTCAACTGGCGATGGATGCGGTTGGAACCAGACATCAATCAAGCGGGGTTCCCCAGGCACCTCAAAACTGCGTTCTACTGTACCCAGGGGCGTCAAAAGCTCCTGGAGGAATTCCTTGGCCAACTGATCGAAGGGAATTTGGGTCATAGGACTTTACAGACCAATTGACAGACCAGAAGGGAGCGTTGGTGTTGCCTGTGCACAGCACGGATCAGTCGTTGCACGAACCAACCATACATTAGTACTAAATTGACCCTTTTCACCGCTTATCTTTCCGTGTTTGGTGTGCAGTTTTTTGTGCTTGAACGGGCGATCAGGTGGGTTGGGGAAAGGTCAGGACTGTCCTTGCAGCAGCAGCGAGATCCTGGGACCCCATCCCTGCCGCCTTTGCCTGCTTGAACCACGCTCTCAAGCCAGTAGGGACGATCGCTTGGAGAAGCTCCAAAGCCCACCCATCAGCGCTTGCTGCATCCAGCTAGCCAATAGGGTTCTGGATCGATTGCTGTTGTTGCTGGTCTTGCAGGTAGGAGAGCGCAGGCGTTGCTCCGTCAGGAAAGCCGGCGATCACTGGACAGTTTCCCTGGGCAGTGTCGTTAGCAAGTCGCACGGGTGAACCAATGGGGCAGTCGGGGATAAGTGATAAAGGATGCAGGTAGGCAAGAGACTGCCATAATCTCGTTGCACGTCCTGTGGGCACCGTTTTGTCAAACGATCAACTTCACCACAAAAGCTTTGGTATCAGGGACTTGTCGTGGCTGACAACCATGTCAATTGCATAGCAACTGTCAGTTGCGGTGGAGCAGAGTGAAGGTGAGCTTCTTGATTGAGGAGTGGCTGGGGCTGGCTTTACAAGGGTTGTCTCGACGCATTAGACACCGATTGGTCTGCGGATGGTTTTTAGCACGAGGTAATCCAGGAGGCGAGACAATCGCTTTGGTGTGCTTAATTTGTGGTGTAAGCAAGTATCTGGTGAACCGCGATCGCGTCCGCCAGTCCTTGCTAAGTGAAATTGGCAGCATAGAACCAGCACACTTTTAGCAATCGTCAGTGTCCACTAAAAACAATCAGCATCAGGTCAGCAATCATTGATAGACTCAGTTAAAATAGGGTATCAGTTGGTTGGAAGACAGCTTGGTGCCTCTTAGCCGGCTGACGCAAACGCCTCTTTAAATTCCCGAATCATGGCTAAACCTCGAAGCACCGCCCCTACGCCCACTGAGACAGGTAGCACTAAACCCGTTAACAAAGAGCGAGTGCGGTTCATCTTTGAGCCAGACCGTCATTCGCCGAATGGCATCACCTTTTCCTGGCTCATCCACAAGACCTACGGCGGCAAAGAAAAAGCGGCGACTGCCACTCGTGCTTTCTGGTTACCGTTCGCCTACCAGGAAAACGGTGCCTATACCGAGGCCGAACTAAAAGACTTGGCACAGCAGTCCATCTGGCGCTTGGAAGAACAGATTCAACACTTGCAAGAAGCCTTTGGTTTGGAGGCATCGTTTCGGCACACGATCGCTCCTGCTCCTTTACAGCAACCACTCCCAGGCGCAACTGGTAATTTGCAAAGTAGTACCATCAGCGCCCCTTCAGCGTCACCGCAAGAGGCAGAAAGTGCTCAAACCAGTCTTCCTGGCACTCTGGCACTGGTAACAGATGGTGGCATGCTGGATGAATTCAGTGATGCAGTATGAGTGAATGGGGGCAACTGTGACAGACGCAACTGAGCCGTACCAGGAGAGCCAAAGCAAAGCATCGGCTTCTCAAGCTGGTGGACAGAAAGGTGCCTCTGAAGCGCTTGCTAAAAATGCTGCTGGAGCAGCTGCGTCCCAACCACGGGAGCCAGAAACCGAGAAGGCGCGATCAATCCGCGAGCAATATCTTGCTTTCGCCAGAGTTGTAGTGGGAGCTTCAGCGCTCAACTATCTCAGTCTTTATGAGCGTTACGCTAGCGATCGCCCCGATGTTCAACAAGCGGCTCAAGCATTGGATCAGAACCTGGCAAAGTTAGCTCTGCAAGCAGGCAACGCGCCCCGCGTAGTGACACAACTGCTGGCACAAGGACCGTTTACCCAATTCCAGACACGGACGCTGTCCCCAGAAGCCAAGCAGGCCGCACTGCCTGGGTTACTCCAGTATGCTCAGTCAACGGTGGAGACAGCCCAGCGACAACGGTTTGTGGATTTTGCCAGTACGGTAACTGGCAAAGTCTGGAACTATCCGGATCTCTACCGAGAACATGTTGGCAGCGACCTGACAGCGATTCAGTTGGATCAGAAAGTGGCGGCAGCAGCTTTGAAGGCGGGGGAAGCACCAGAGGCGATCGCGGCTTTGCTCCAGCACAGTCCCTATGCTCGCTTTCAGCGGGAGGTGCGGCAGGTGAAACCTGAAGTGCTTGAACAGTATGCGAAGGGGACGGTGGCGCAGGTGCAGGAGCTTCAATCCCTACGTCCGGTACCGTCCGAAAAAGCTCAGCAGCGCTCCCAAAGTCGCGATCGTTCCGTTGACCGTTAAATTTGCCGCTCAGCGTCGAGAAATGTCAGATGATGCAGAATGAACCATTTGGAAAGTATCTGACACTGGAACAGTTCTGTACATGTACCCAGACTTACTGCAAGTACGCCGATCGCATTGACCCGTACCCGAAAAACTTGGAGGAGACGCTTCCAGCGTTAGAGGCTCTGTGTCAGCATATCCTTGACCCGGTGATTGATCACTTTAGTATGGAGCAGTTTCAGTTGACCTACGGGTTCTGCTCAAAAGATTTGAAGCGGTTTTTGAGTCAGAAAGATCCAGCAACAGGGATCAAAAACGGGCGAGTTGATCCGAGTCGGGATCAGCACATGGCTCATGAGATGAACCGTAATGGGAGGTATTACTGTAGCCGCCTCGGTGCTGCCTGTGATTTTCAGATTGCGGGGTTAGAGAGCGATCGCTTAGTGGAGTGGATTCTGGAGCAGCAGTTGCCGTTTGATGCGCTGTACTACTATGGAATAAACCGACCGATTCACATTAGCTATAGTCCGAAGCGGAGGCACGCTATTTGGGCATTTACAGCGGGGGGAGTGCCAACAAAAAAAGGGATCAAACAGTGGCTTGAGCGAGTTAACCCACATTTTTAGCTATCCTAAAAGCAATGATGCCATGTCTTGAGGTTGATAGCGAATGCTGAACATCTCTCTTCCAGACCAGATGCAAACGTTTGTAGAGGAGCGGGCGATCGCCGCAGGCTTCAACTCTGCCAATGACTATGTTTATCATCTGATTGTGCGAGAGCAGGAGCGCATCGCCCAGCAGGAGCGCGTTGAGTCTCTGTTAGTCGAGGGTCTGGAGAGTGGAGAGCCGATCGAAGTAACACATGATTGGTGGGAACAAAAGCGAGTTCATCTTTTACTGATGAACAATCACAGAGTCTCGACTCAATTCGATGTAAGTGTGCTGGGAGAGCAGATCAAGAATAGTTGGTAAGTTTGCCAAAAAAAGCCTTTCTAGCTCTGAGTTTTTGATATTCCCTGTTGTTACAAGCAGAAGCTTATAGGGTTGCTGCACAGTAAGAAAAGAATCGACAAAATCTGAGTCTTTGGTAATAACGACTCGTTCTTGCTGAAGGGAAAGTGTATTGATGCTTGAATCTGGAGTCGCATTTTGCTGAGGGAGTTCTCTGATGTGGATAGTGTCATGTCCCGCCTCTTGAAGCAGTCGGGCTAGCCTAATGGGAAGTTGAGCATCGACGAGGAACTTCATGATGCCAGTTTGTGGATGCTTTTGACTTGGCTAAGGCGGGCAGCAAAAAGAAGAACGGCAAGGATATCGTCTGTTTCCAGATCGTCGTAGTCGGCAAGAATTTCTTCAGTCGTCATGCCAGAGCTGAGAAGTTCAAGAATAAATTCAACAGGGTAGCGCAACCCACGAATACAAGGTTTGCCATGACAGATGTCTGGATTATGAGTGATGCGCTGCAATAAGTTGTTTTCCATCGTTGACTCACCTTTGATTTAGCACTTGTTATGCCCCAACAATATTTTTACACTTAGAAATTTTTCCTGTAGTGAGTTCAAGGTTCTTTTTCAAAAGGTAAGTTTTGCAGCCAATCTGCGAAATCATCACCCACTTTTTTAGCAATCTCATTGTTATCGTGGGTATGACCGCGCTCAAAACCTTTGAGAACAGTACGACCACTTTCACCTTCCCACCTATCTATCATGTAGGTTTCATGAGCTTTACATGAAGTGCAGTAATGAACGCTAATTAATGGATAAAGCGGCACTAGGAAATCATGTGAAAGGTCAAGATACAATTTATCTTTGGAAATTATCTGATTAGTAGTTAGTTTTTCTTGGCGTAGACCTGTACAGCGCCACCCGCACCAGGTAAGGATGTCCCCCCACCATCTGCATCAGTTGCTCCACTTGTGCTAAGTGCCACCGCAGTTCATGGCGTTGAGCCAGCTCCTGCACCGCTTCTGGCTTCAACTCCGGTAGCTCGATCGACAACCCTACATTAAACGGCGACTGGTTGATATTCATCGGAATGTAAACCTCCGTCGAATGCACCACCACCAACCGCAACTTCTTCCACAGGTCTTTATCCTTCGCGTCCTCATGCCACGCCCGTAACAGCCCAAAGAAATCAGCCGCAATCTCTGGATGCTGAAAGACCAGATCCACCTCATCCAGTCCCAACGCCAGCGGACTGGTAATTTCTGACAAGATGTGTTGCTCAAAATAGTTAGTGCAGTTGACCTTCGCCCCCAAAATTCTGGACCAATTCCCCTCCAGTCGCTCAGGCAGTCCCAGCTTCCAACTGACGCTGGCACAAAACCACTGCAAAAAGTCCTTTAAATCGGCAAAGATGCTGCCATCGGCTAGTTGAAAGCTCAGGGGCACCGTCTGATACCCTTGTGCTCCTGCCTGTTGCAACACTCGCGCCATCAAAGAGGTTTTGCCCATCTGTCGAGGAGCCTTAATCCGAATCAGGGCACCGGGTGTCAAAATCTCGTCATAGCACTTGCGCTCGATCGGGGGACGCTCCATGTAGAACGGCGAAACCAGCTTCACCTGCCCTTCCGGCAATTCCGGTTCGGCAACAGGCAACGGGGGATGGTCAAAATCGTCTGGCGGTGGTGGCGTTTCACCCGCTTCTGAGTCAGGAGGCTCAGGAATACGCTCCCCTGCCAGCAAGCTCAGAACTTCTTGTAGGAGGACCGGCGTATCCGCAGGCGCTTGCCACTCCCGCTGCTGAATCCGCTGCAAATAGCCCCGTAAGTCGTAGTTCAGGGGTGAACTGAGCGGAAAGTTAACCCGAATGGGCAGCAGCAAAGGCTTCCGCTCAGGGCGTGTATCCTGCAACTGCTTTGCCCGCCTCACTTCTTCCGTCACCATTTCACTGGTGGCAGATTGGCGCGACAGCAACAGCAAAAAATAATCACATTGCTCCAGTTCCTGATCAATTCGCTCAGACCAATCTTCTCCCAGACGAATACTTGCCCCTGCCAGGAAGACGTCATGCCCTGCGGCCTTCAATGCTTGATAAAACTCCTGGGCAAGACTCAGATCCGGGTCTTTCGTCCGATAACTGATGAAGACCTTCAGACTGGTGCCTGAGGTCTGAAATGGTTTGTGCTCTTTTGTCTGTGGCATAGGCTCCACAACTTGCTGAGTCGATTGCTGCTGACTAGACGGGGCTTTCGTTTTCCGCTTAGCTTTAAGGACAGGAGTTAGATGTTCCGGGATGGTTTCTAGCTGAATCCGATTACAACCAAACGCATAGGCATCCTCAAACGATCGTCCTGCTCCTAACGCTCCATAAAAGCCATCGGCAAAGGCGATCGCGGCTTGATCGCCGATCGCCAGTTTCATACCAACGACATAAGGAATATGTTTCGCGATCGCG
Source organism: Stenomitos frigidus ULC18 (assembly GCF_003003795.1). Taxonomy (GTDB): domain Bacteria; phylum Cyanobacteriota; class Cyanobacteriia; order Leptolyngbyales; family Leptolyngbyaceae; genus Stenomitos; species Stenomitos frigidus_A. The sequence goes on from NZ_PVWK01000028.1 coordinate 19,437, forward strand.
GTTGCTTGCACCTCGGAATAGCAGGCGTTCAATAGGACACATTCCACCTGACTCTTAGGAACACAGATTTAATAAGGTGCAATTCTTTCTGTAGGGACGTTCCATGGAACGTCCCTACAGAAGGGAAATGGTTCAGATTAATTAATCCACGACCCTTAAAGAGTTTGAACAGACCAGCCAGGGCCGTTGCACTCACCAATTTTGCCTGACCAGTCTCGTTTTCAAAGGCCAGTCCCTCTTCTCCAACGCCATGCCCGCAGAAATGCACAATCTGTGGCTCAAAATCGAACAGAGCCTGCTGAAGATCGCCCGTCCGCACCGCCCATTCCGATGCAACAACGAAGGTATCCCGCTCCTTGGCTTGGCGCAAGCGTTGCCTGATGGCTCGCACTTCCTCATCCAGGCGCAGTTTGGATGTGTCTTTGGGATTGGCAGTCAGAATCAGAATTTTCTTCGTTGATGTCTCACCACTCATGAATTTTCTACAGGAGCATGGTTGACCAGTAGTATAACGTTGCCACTGGAGACGAAACAGCCCTATTTATGAAAGAAAGGTTTAGACCACTCAGAGGGAGGCATGACGTTACCAGGGCAGAATCGTCAGCAAAAGGGAAAGCATGATTGCCAAAGTTCACAGGCGATCTCAATCCACCGCATGAGTTGAATCCGCCGCTTGCTTGCTGTTAGAACAGCGCTTTGCAAACTACCCGGCAAAAAGACCTGTAGTTTCATCGTTTTGGTTCTTTGCACGGGCATCGTGCTGGACGTTAGAAGGATTGTTCACGAAACCGCTCACAGGGTTGCTCCAATCGCTCAATGGCTGCGTATTGACCGAGCGTATCGGCAAGAATGCCTGTATGCCTCACATCAAAGCCTCTGGCACGGGGACTGGTGGCTTCTTCCACGATCGCCGCGATGATAAAGACCATCAGGCGCAGGGCTTCTGGGTGCAGCCCCTCCACCGAAAAGGTATGGTCTCCCAGCGTTAACGTTTTCATGGCTTGCTTTCCTCAAAGGGTTAATGCCCTGGCTGGGTCGCTTTGCACCAGGGCATCGAGATTGCTGGCGATGCACCACACTTTCATCACCGAGACAGCTTTTTAAAGTTCCTCGTAGGCAGCACTGGTCTCTTGCCAGTCCTCGCCATCGTCATGTTCATGCTCGGCAACCTGCGACTCCTGCCTGCGGTAATCCTGTGCGGCAACCTCAGACTGAGGCTTACCGAAGTCTGACCAATCCTCGAACACTGCCAGCACCTTTTCCTTGAGTTCAGGGTGATAGCCCACAAAGTAGGACTGCCAATTTTCAGCGGTCGGGATGCCACAATCACTCACAGAACAAACCCAGGACTTTTTCGTTGTACCTTTCAGTTCGGGCTGAACGCGGACGGCCAGAATGGACAGCGCCAGAAAGCGATCGCCCCTCGGTTTCCTTGCTCCCGTTGCGACTCCATACGCCTTGCTCATAGCACTGTGAAACGTCTTGACCGTCTCCCCAAAACTGCCGCAAAAACTACCCTTCGTGGTCAGCAGCAAGGGCGACCCATGTAGCAATTGCTTATTTTTGCCCACCAGGAAGACAAGATAACGCGTTTTCAGCACCATCGTGGTGCGATCGTACTGAGACTTTTGGTACTCGCCGAGAAAATCCCCTGACTCCCGCTCAAACATGAGTAAGCGCGATCGACGCAGAATCAAGAACCGAGCCACCAAGCTACGATAACCCTCTGCCGTCTCGCCACTCTGGAAGGTTGCCGTGTAGGGTCTCCACTCAGCATTAGGTGTGAACTGCACCACCTCCATATTCTCAGCTGTGATGAAGAACCCTGCCTGCTCCGGATCTTGATGATTGAGCATCTGGAGGTAAGGCAGGGATGCCCGTCCGTCCTCAAATTCCTCCGAATCGAAGGCATCCCGGTCATCACGTTCGGCGGGTGTCTGTAACGCAACCTGAGCGGCTCTGGGCTGGTGTCCGTTGGCTTGAGTCAGCATTGTCGTCGTGGAAGCTGCCATGATCAATCTCCTTGAATTGGTATGAAGTGCATTGAGTGGTTGGTATAAAGTGCCTTGAACGGGGCAGAGTCTATGCTTTACCCCGATGAGACGGTTGCGTCTGGCTAAAATTCGTCATGACCGGTGTAAAATTTCTCAGCCCCGTCGATGTAGCCGAAGGCGAAGTGCTGACGGGGTGAATAGTGCTGCAGCTTACCGGTTTCCGGATCTTTGGGTAACTCCTTCAGCTTGTTGCAGTAGCCTTCCAGATACACCGGGTCGGCATACTCCGGTAAGCGACCAAACGCAGCCGCATCGGCTCCATCGAGATAAAGACTGGTATAGAGGTCTGCCTTGGTGTTCTCGTCGCGACTGTCGCGGACTTCTGCAAGGTAATCATCAATAAAGGTCATAATTGAGGGGCTCATTGTGAGTCGGGAGAGTGCCGTAGTTGTCCAGACCGGGGCGCTCTCCTGGTTTGAGGGGTCGTTGTGGCTCAAGCGGTCGTTTCGACGGCATGATCACCCGGAGCAGCGTGTCGAAGTAACCCTTACTTTTGCCTTTCTCTCTATATTATACGTGGTTTAATAGATTAGGTCAACACTATACGTGGTATTTTAGAAAAGATTCCTGGTTCAGGAAGGCAAGCCTTCAACCGTACACCGATGACTCAACCAGCACGCAAACCTACCAGGGTGAATCCCAAGTCCCTGGAGAACCTGAAACATGAGGGCAGACCGCTTGCTTTTAATGAAGAGAAGAAGCGTCGTACCCTGACGGTGACGGAATCGGGCTGGGAAGGAGCCATGGCGGTGGCGAAGACCTTGCACTGCCGGGGTATTTCGGAATTGATTGAGTTGATTGGCCGGGGCGAACTGATGGTAGGGCTTGGAGCCGCTGACGATGTTGTCACTCCAGAGCGAGAAGAAGGTTGAACCTCCTCTTTTCCAGGTAGTCAGCCAGTCCACATGACCTTAAACCCCTCCTATTAGGCCTTTTTGTCAAGCCCATAAGTGCTTCCGGTCGGCGATTGGGCAGGTTTGCAGGTGTTTAAGGATGCGCTCAGCAAAGCCATCTCAGGCTGAACACGACCAGCGGTCGCTTCATATTTTGCCGCTTTCGATCAGCATGATTTCTGTGGGCTGCTCAATCTACTGAATTTAATCAGCATTTAATCAGCAAAATCAAAAGACTTTGTGTATGATCGAGATCAAAAGACAGGTGAGCCGTCTGCTGGGAGGCTACTGGCTGTCTCTTGGGGTGCCAGCAACGCTCTACCAACCGTTCAAGCGCCAGTTGCAGCAGCAAGGTGTCTCCGACCATGCGTCTCTGCTGATCATGCCGTAGCACGCTTGAGCGTCACCAGGCAACGCTGCAAGACAAGTTTAAAGCCATTGTCGTGAGCCAAGGGCTGGGTGCGCTTCCGGCAAGACCGTGCTCGTCAACATTGACCTTAGCAAGTGAGAAATCAGGCGTTTTCATTAGCGCGATGCTGACTCTATGCTGATTTGCTTTGCTGTCAGGTATGCGATCGCGGTCTCGCCAAGGCATTGCCCGGTGCTGTCCTCAGCGCTTGAGGTGCCGTGATCTGCTTCTGATGTTGCTGTGATAACGCTGTTGTCATGCCTTTTTGTCTAGACCAACGCATTGATCGCCACGACCCCTAAAACTTTGTAGAGGACGCGATGACCCAACCAACTTCAGCTCACGAACCTTTTGACATCCGTGCCTGGGTGGACCACAACCGCTCTGGGCGTGCCGCCTGCCCTGCCTGTGTTCAAGCTGGCAAAGCCAACCAGCGCAACCTGAGCATCGACTTGACCACGGGCGCTTACCACTGCTGGCGAGGCTGCACGACAGCACAGATCCGAGAAGCGCTGGGTGCTCCCAAAGGCAGTGCCGCCAATGTTTCCCAGGTACGATCGCAGCACGTTCAAGCTGTACCGCCCACGCAACCACGCACAATCTCTCAAGAACGAGTCCGGCAGTCTCAGAAACGCTTACTGCACAGTGCCGGTCAACCTCAGACCAAAGCACTGGCATGGTTGCAAGCACGCGGTTTTACACATGAAATGATCGCGCATTACCGTCTGGGACTGGAGCCGTATTGGCTGACGCCAGAGGGCAATAAAGCCGCTAGTAAGGAGTGCTACTGGGCGATCGCGCTGCACCTTCCAGCGGAGGCGTCAGGGCACTTTTATCGTAAGCTTCGACTCGCACCCTGGTTGACGGGCGAAGAGAGACCTGCTGGACTACCCAAATGGAGTCAGTACGGTGTACCAGCGACCCTTTTTTACACGTATCACCCCGACCAGGCTGAAGCTACCTGGTTTTGTGAAGGGGAATGGGATGCCATGCGATTGGGTTGGCTGGCACGGCAATTACAAACCAGCGTGGCCGTTTGTTGCGCTACTGCCGGGTGCGGCACGGTGCCCAAACAGGCGGACCTCGCACAGTTACCGGGAACTGTCACGCTGTTCTTTGACCGCAATGATACGCCAACCCAAACAGGTACCATTCCCGGTGAGGCTGGAGCACGCAAGTTAGCACTCGCCCTGGGCGATCGGGGCAAGATTGCACTGGTGCCCATGCCAGACGGTTGTACTGTCAGGGGCTAGGATGTGTCCAATGCGCTCGATACCGGGTTTAGCTGGGCCGACTTTGCCGCCGCTGCCCAGGCCGCTGTGCCACCAGCACCCGACTTGGCTGCACAGCCAGACACTGTGGCGCTGCGAGAGCGGTTACTCAAGCTCAGCAGTGGCGATGAAACGCCCTTTGCCCGCGAGTTGGCGTTGCTGTCCTTGGCCAGAGAAACGGGTTATCCCTACCGAGACCTTAACAGTCTGGCCAAGTCGCTTGAGCAGGAGTTGGACTGGCAGTTTGACCAGACGGTTGCCGATCACAAGTTGAAAACGTTGCTGCAGAGCCGTCGCACCCACCTTGATTTAACACAGTTAGGACTTACGCATTGACAAAAGTAGCAATATCTGGGGTCAGGTAGCAATCGGTTTGGAGAGGTGTTCCAAAAT
>NZ_PVWK01000030.1 GCF_003003795.1 Stenomitos frigidus ULC18
TACAAGGCGCACCTTTTTTGTATCCTCTTCCATTCTCGCTAATTCCGTTTCAAGTCCCCCAAACCCCGGATGTGCCCGGAGATAGCCTGATTCAGATCTGCATAATACCAAATCAATTAGTAAAGGCTACAGATCTTGCCCTTATCCCCAACCCTTCTCCCAAGGGGAGAAGAGAGCCGGATTCAAAGTCCCTCTCCTGTGGGAGAGGGATTTAGGGTGAGGGCGTATCTGTAGTGTTTATTGCGAGATTTGGTATAACACCCTACTTGGGCAGTTATACCGACATTTTTCAGCCTAATCCCCCCAGAAGAGGCGATATTCAACTCAAGATCTGGCTAATCACCTCGATCAGGAGTATTATGCGTACCAGAGCAGGTTTCAGCAGTCTAAACAGTAGTTAGACCGAACTTGCTTGTTCCAGTCGCTGTCGGCTCGTCGGCTAACTGCGACGGAAACAGCGGGCGATCGCGTTACTTCCTCGTCGATCACGCCCGCTCGAAAGTCTCTCGTTTAGTTTGCTGCGTTGTCAGCAATTCGTTCGGTTTGCGGTATCGAAATTCGTTCGTTTGGTCGAGAAAGGCGACTGAAAACGGGGGCAAGTCGTGTCTAACAACTCGGTTGCAGCGGACACAAGAGAGCGTTAGAGTGTTTGCGGCAGGCGATCGGTGCCGCTGAACCGACCCGTTATGCCGACCGACTATGAAGCCGTAGACTCTTAGCGAACCACTAACACAACCGTAAATCATTGGAGGAAGTTATGCATCTACTCAAATTCACCGCCGTAACTCTCATGGTCATGGAAGCGTCGGTTGCCAACGCTCAATCTGCCCCCTACCTCACTGGAAACAACTTAAGAAACGCAATCAGCAATTATACGCTTATCGGGCAAAATTGGGCGGAGTTCTACCAAACTGACGGGAATATCGCCGGAAGAGCCCGTAAAGATGGGCGAGTTTGCAATTACACCGGAACGTGGACCGCACGACCAGATCGTATCTGCTACTCCTATCCTGCACAACACGGTGAACCAGCACACTCAGGATGCTCTAAGCTTAAGCTCAACAATAATACAATCACCCACTTCGACCCAACTTTTGGTTGGCAGAAATTTGACGGCGTTGCCACGAGGTATTTTGGAAACGCACTGGACAGGTTCAGCCAACCTGATTGTCCACCCCCACCCCGTAGGTGATTATGCAAATTATTTATACGAGCAGTGCCGCCTGAACTTACATTTCAGCCGTTTTGATGTGTAATTAATTTTGTGTAACCACTTATGTACACTTGCTTCTTTTGAGAATTGAACAATTGAGGAAATAAGCTTATGGATCCTGTTTCTCTCATTCTTGCAGCATTGGTTGCTGGTGCCGCAAAAACTGCTGGTGGTGTAGCTCAGGATGCTTATGACGGATTAAAAGCTTTGATTAAGCGTAAATTTGAGAGCCAAGGCAAATCAGATTCAGCGACTATTCTGGATAAGTACGAACAGAAGCCTGAAAAAACGAAACCTCTTTTAGAAGATGAATTAACTGAGATTGGAGCCGATAAGGACGAAGAAATTGTGAAGCTAGCTCAAAAGTTAATGGAACAATTGAATCCTCAAGCAGCAGCAGATGGCAAGTTTAATGTTCAGATTTCTGGGGGTACAGTTCAAGGTTTAACCCAGCAAAACACTGGAACGATAAATCAGAACTTCAGTTAATCAAAAGGCTCTTAAAAAATGACTGGTGATAACCGTGTCAACATCTCTGGAGGTAACGTTCAGGGATTTATCCAAGAAAATCATGGAACTGTCACTCAAAACTTTATCTATCAAGTATCTGAATTGATTAATGGGCAAGCATCTGTTACGGAGCAGCCCTTAACTCAAGGGGAATACCGTCAGAGACGAGTTTTGCTCAGTAAAGTCAAAGAATACTGGATTGAAGGTGTTCTGGAAAAGTCATTACATACCAAGTCGATGATTGAACTCGGTCTGGAGAGCCGATTGGATGCAGTAGCTCGCCCGTTTAGTGACTTAGAAGAATTGTCAGAAAAGTCCAGACAAATTTTGCCTACAGGGACAAGCGCAACGGAAGTCTTCAACCAAATTGGAGAGGGGCGAACGCTGCTCATTTTGGGAGAACCAGGGGTTGGAAAGACAATTACGCTCCTGAAATTAGCACAGAACCTGGTTGCTCGTGCTGAAGACAATGTGAGTTGCCTGATTCCAATCGTGTTTAATTTATCTTCGTGGGGAAGTAAGCAACAGGCGATCACTGATTGGCTGGTACAAGAACTTTGGCTCAAATACCAAGTTCCAAAAAAAGTTGGTAAAGACTGGATTGAAAATCAACAATTGTTACTCCTGCTAGATGGTCTGGACGAGGTAAAAGCAAATCGACGAGAAGCCTGCGTCGAAGCGATTAACCAATTTACGCAAAAGTATGGGCAGACTGAGATGGTGGTCTGTAGTCGTATCGCAGACTATCAAGTTCTTTCTAGCCGCCTGCAACTACGAGGCGCGATCTATATCCGCTCTCTGACTCCTGATCAAGTCAACCAATATTTGGATGTTGCTGGTGAACAACTGAAAGGAGTCAAAAATTTGCTCCAGGAAGATGCTGCACTACAAGCGCTGACCAAATCCCCTCTAATGCTTAATATTCTCACCCTAGCATATTACGGCAAAAAAGCAGAAGATCTAGGTCAAACAGACTCACTAGAAGTGCGTCGTCAACACCTGTTCAATACTTATATTGAGCGAATGTTTAAGCGCAAGCAAGTGAATCAACAATACCCTAAAGAACAAACAATACAATGGCTATCTTGGCTAGCACAACGAATGTCTCAAACATCTCAATCTATGTTTTTAATTGAGCAAATACAACCGACTTGGTTGCAGACCCAATCTCATAGAAAAACATACTGTTTTGGAGCATTTCTGATTAATGTATTGATTGCTAGTTTGATGGGATTAATTAATGTTCCAAACATTGGTTGGAACTACGCTCTGTTGACCGCGTTATTTGGCGGATTGAGTGTTGGGACGGCTTATGTACTAGCTACTCTCAATGCCGGGGAAGAAATCAAAATAACTGAAAAGCTCGAATGGTCATGGGACAACATAAGTAAAAGTCTGCAAAAGGGTTTCCTAATTGGGCTTGGACTTGGTCTGATTATTGGAATGATAACTAGCTTTGCAGAGTTTAGCAACTATATTGTCATGTACAAAGATGCAATGGAGCGAATACTTAAGCTCAAGGTTAATGTGTTGAGCTTAGGGTTAATTTATGGACTATGCGCTACACTTCTCATTGGGTCAATTTATGGATTAACTGGTGATCTGAAATCCTTTAACATATCTACCAAATCAATTAGACCGAATCAGGGCATTTGGAGATCAGCTACAAATGCCTTAAAGATTGGGACAATTGACGGGCTAATTTTTGTACTGTTTTTTTTGCTGCTAGGCGTACACCTACAAAGATATCCACTGATTTTGGCTTTAAGGTATTCTCTATGTTATGGGTTGATTGGAGGGCTACTTTTTGGACTAGCCTCTAGCAGTGGTAGGGTTTGCGTTCAGCACTTTACCTTACGTCTCATTATTCACTCTAACAATTACGCTCCCTGGAACTACGCCCGTTTCCTTGACTACGCCAGTAAGCGCATTTTTCTGCAAAAGGTTGGCGGTGGTTACATCTTTGTCCATCGAATGCTATTGGAACATTTTGCCCAGATGAAGTGAGTTTCGGTAGAGGTCGCGTTATATCGCTAAGTGGCACGGCATAACAACCCTGGTGCAGCGGACTGACCCAAGCCACTATGTGGAGTTGCAAAGTCTCTGGCAGCCGTTGACCAGGAACGTTGTGCCGCTTAGGTTATCAGTGAGGGCAGTTACCAGAATTCATCTCCAATGCAAATTATTAAGTTCTATGATGAAATCGTTGCTATCAGTGAGTTTTGAGAAATGGCTATTGATACTGATGAAAACCAGCGTCTTGGATATACAGAACTCTGCGCAACGTATCACAGGTTGAAGAACTTCCGCGCAACTCTACTTGGGTTGCTGCCACTGGCTACTGGTGCTGGAGTTTTTGCTACCTTAAAAGATGCACCGAAAGCGGCTCCAGTAATAGGCTTCTTTGGTCTCTTGTTTACGATAGGGTTATTGATATATGAAATTCATGGCACATTACTGGTGAAGCAGTTAATTAGTGTCGGGGCAAAAGCAGAGGCTAAATTAGAAATCGAATGGGGGCAGTTCACAAAAAGACCAAAGGGAATCGGAGGAGATATTGGAGCATTAGTTGCGGCAATCATCGTCTATGGCTCAGTTCTCATTCTGTGGAGTTATCTTGCTTTTTTCTATAAGGTCTGAAATAGACAATTTTAACTGCTGGTGAATTTCGAGATAGACTAAGGGTTGCCTCTTCCGCATTTCTTTACTATGCTTATTCCGAATGCAGAGAATGCAGTCGTTGATATTCGTAAACTTCGAGATTACTGCCTCAATCGGGAACACGACGACGGAAAGCACAAAGCTCGGCTTTTTTCTTCAGTTTTGGGAATGACGGTTGAGAACGCTGAAGAATTACGCGAAATCCTACTTCAAGTGGTTAAAACCCACGAAGCTCAATTAGGGCGACGGGATGAGTTTGGGCAACGCTATGCTCTGGATTTCATACTGGAATGGCAAAATAGAAGTGCAACCCTTCGGAGTGGCTGGATCGTCGAGCATGGTTCGGAAATTCCAAGATTAACGACCTGCTATCCTTTGTAGTACTTGGAGGTAAAAACTGTGACAACTAATACAGTTAAATTGCTAGATGTTGTTGCCCTAACCATTGACTTTCCTGAATATAATTTGTGGCGGGGACAAGTCGGCACGGTGGTTGAGACATTAGCGGATGGGGCAGCGTTTGAAGTCGAATTCAACGATCGCGACGGACGGACTTATGAATCTGTTGGATTCCGTCCAGAGCAAATTATGGTGTTGCATTTCGAGCCAGCATCACCTGATATTAAGCCTGAAATGGTCACAGCGTAAGCGGTACAACAACGCCCATGCACCCGACCGCCAAAAGTTGCTCGGTTGGAATCGAGAGGTTATCTGCGGCGAGTGATGGGCAATGTTAGCAACACGCCCAGGCAGAAGACCGTATCCTCCCTGCCCCTCAGAGTTTTGCGATCGCCCTCCCAATACGTTCAACCCCCTCCTGAATGTTTTCCAGCGAATTTGCATAGGAAACCCGGAGATAGCCATCGCCATTGCGACCAAAGGCTGTCCCTGACAAAAGGGAAATGCCCGCCTCTTCCAGCAAATACGTGGCAAGGGCATCGCACTTCATGGGCAGTTGCGTGACGTTGGGAAAGGCATAAAATGCACCAGCAGGCTTGAGGCAATGAATGCCTGCGATCGCGTTGAGTCCCTCCACAATGGCATTGCGTCGCCGTTGAAATTCAGCCACCATCTGATCCACACAGTCCTGTGGTCCATTTAGGGCCTCAATGCCAGCGATTTGAGTGAAAGCACAGGTGCAGGAATGGGCATTAATCATCAGGCGCACAATGCCCTCGACTAATGGCTTGGGAAAAACCCCATAACCCAGTCGCCATCCCGTCATGGCGTAGGTTTTGGAATGCCCATCCAGCAAAATCGTGCGTTCTTTCATGCCTGGAAATTGGATAATGCTCACGTGTTTCCCTTCATAGAGAATGCGCGAGTAGATTTCATCAGAGAGAATGTAAAAGTGATGGTGACGGGCGAGTTCGGCGATCGCGGCCAAATCGTCTGCCTGCAATAAGCTGCCAGTTGGATTCTGCGGCGAATTGAGAATGAGTAACTTAGTGCGATTGGAGATAGCAGCCTTTAAGTCATCCAGATGGAAGCGAAACTCAACGTCCTCTCGGAGCGGCAGCGGCACCCCTTTGGCTCCCACAAAATTGATCACCGATTCATAAATGGGAAACCCTGGATCAGGGTAAATCACTTCATCGCCTTCGTTTACCAATGCCATCACCGTGAAGAAAATGATGGGTTTCGCGCCAGGTGCCACTACCACGGTACCGGGATCAATGTCGATGCCTCTGCTGATGGAAAGCTGTTGAGCGATCGCGGTTCGCAACTCCAGTAAACCTGCTGCTGAAGTGTAGCCGGTATAGCCATCTTTCATCGCTCGAAAGGCGGCTTCACAGATGGGAAGGGGTGTCGGAAAGTCGGGCTGCCCAATTTCGAGGTGAATGATCGATCGTCCCTGAGCCTCTAGCTGTTTGGCTTTGGCGAACACATCAAAGGCAGATTCGGTTCCTAACCGACTCATCCGTTCTGCAAATTCCATACGCTGACCTCATGGATAGACTTCAGGATTGACACAATGGGGCAACCGTTCGCCCCTTAGTCCCGCGACCAGATTGGCGATCGCCATCGTTGCCATTTTTTCTCGCGTCTGACGGCTGGCACTGGCAATGTGGGGCGTGATGATCAGGTTGTCGAGCGTTAATAAAGGGCTGTCTGCTGGAATGGGTTCTGGCTCGGTGACATCAATCGCTGCTGCGGCAATTTGCCCCTGAGCTAAGGCTCGATACAGCGCTTCTGGATCAACAATCGTGCCTCGTGCCGTGTTGATTAAAACCGCCGATCGCTGCATTTGTTGAAATTGGCGATCGCCAAACAGATGATGGGTTTCTGGCGTCAGCGGTGTGTGGATGGTGACAAAATCAGAGGCTTGCAGCAACTCGTCAAATGCGACAAACTCAGCGTTCAGCGCGGTTTCCAACGCTGAATCACATCGCTCTTGATTGGTGTAGAGAATGCGCATATCAAAGCCTTTAGCCCGTCGCGCCATCGCCTGCCCAATGCGCCCTAGCCCCACAATGCCCAATGTGGCTCCAGCGATATTACCGCCCAACAGCAAATCCGGTTCCCAGGTTTGCCATTGATGAGCTCGTGTGAAGCGATCTGCTTCCACTACTCGCCGTGCGGCAGCCATCAGCAACGCCCAGGCAAAATCTGCCGTGGCATCGGTCAACACGTCGGGAGTGTGTCCGACTGGAATCCGTTTTTCGGTAGCTGCGGGGATATCGATATTGTCGTAACCGACCGCCATTTGACTGATCACGCGTAACTGATTGCCTGCCTCGATTAAGGAGCGATCGATCGGATCAGTCAGCAAACACAGTAAGCCATCAATCGCTTGAATTTTGTTGAGTAACACGTCGTAAGGTGGCGGTTGCCGCTTTGTCCAAACTTCAACTGAGGCCAGCGCTTTGAGGGGGTCTAAACTGGCGGGTAGGCGACGAGTGATGAAGACGTTGGGTTGGGACATGGTGGTCAAACGCCTGAAGGAAAGACTAAACCATTAAACGTGTTCTAGGGCGATCGCGGTGCCGCCGCCCGTGCCATGACAAATGGAGGCAATACCAAGTGTCTGCTGCTGCTGCTTGAGCGTATGGAGAAGCGTGACGACGAGACGCGCACCGGACGCGCCAAGGGGGTGCCCCAATGCGATCGCGCCACCGTGACTGTTGAGTTTGTCAGCAGGCACGCTCAGCCAAGTTTGAAACAGCAGATTGTTAACCGCAAAGGCTTCGTTATTTTCGAAAAGGTCAATGTCTGACAGCTTTAGGCTGAGTTTTTCCAGCAGTTGCTTAACGGCCACAATTGATAGTTCTGGAAAACGCCAGGTTTCGCCACCCGCCCAGGTGCCACCCAAAAGGTTGGCGCTCGGGGTGAGCTGATAGCGTTTGACAGCGGTAGCACTAGCCAGCACAAGAGCTGCTGCCCCGTCTGACAGTTGACTGCTATTGCCTGCGGTCAAAATTCCATCGGGCTTAAACGCCGGACGGAGTTTCATCAGGCTTTCCAGCGTTGTGTCGGGTCGGATGCCTTCGTCGCGGTCAACGATTTGCGTGGCATGTTTCGTCTTCACCTCAATCGGCATTATTTCTGCTTGGAATAGACCACGATCGCGGGCTGCGCTGGCTCGTCGGTGCGATTCCAGGGCAACCTCATCTAGAGCGTAACGGCTAAAGTCGTGGGTTGCCGCCACTCGCTCGGCTTGTTCACCCATACTTTCTCCGGTTGTTCCATCCGTTAAACCATCCTGGAGAATGAGATCCGTCAGCGGTTCAGGTGCCCCTGCCAGTAGTTTATAGCCCCATCGAGCACGATGGCTCAAGAAAAAGCCCGTTTGCGACATCGATTCCATCCCACCCGCCAACACCAAATCGGCTTCACCGGCTCGAATAGCCATCATGGCATTGAGCAAACTCATCATACCGGAAGCGCAAACCATATCGATCGCAAAACCATTGACACTGGCCGGAATGCCCGCTTTTAGGGCTGCCTGACGCGGTACTAACTGCCCATGTCCCGATCGCAGTACGTTGCCCATGATGTAGAGGTCGAGCGCCTCCCCAGGAACCTGCGATCGCTCCAGTGCGGCTTGCATCACCTGTGCCCCTAAAGCGACGGGAGACAGACTGGCTAGCGTCCCACCCAGGCGACCAATCGGGGTTCGTGCTGCGGCAATAATGTAGACATCGTGATTCATTTCTTTAACCTTGAGGGCAGGTAGTGAGGGGCGATGATCAAAAAGCAGGACTTACGCAAAAGCGGTCGAATTTCGCCCCCTAGCCCCCATCTTTTGGGGAACTGAGCCTACTAAAGCCCCTAGAATTTGGGGTTTGGAGGCAGGGTGTAAGTTCTACAAGTTTGGTTGTCTTTACGTCAGCGGCGATCGTGCGGTAGTGATCACGCAATACCCGCCGCATGACTTTGTTGGATGCCGTACGAGGTAATGCTTCCACAATCACCAGATCCCAAATTTTGAACAAAGGATTGAGTTGCTGAGCGATCGCTGCTTGTAGCAGGGCTGTTAATTCTGCTGGGGTTAAATGGATATGAGGCGCAGTGACGGCATAGACGATCAATTGGCTGGGGCCACCGTTGGCTGGGGCCACCGCGATCGCTGCTGTTTCAACAATGCCTTCAACTGCATTGAGCACCTGTTCCAGGTCAGCTGAACTAACTTTAATCCCACCCAGATTCATCGTGTCATCGACCCGACCACAGACGCGATAGTAGCCGTTGGGCAAGCGTTCTAAATAGTCGCCGTGTCGGCGTAAAGGCGTCTGATCCAAATGAGGCGTGTCAGCAAAATAAACCTGATGATGGTCTTGATTTAACAACTCGGTGGAAAGTCCGATCGAGGGTGGAATCAGAAAACCTTCGCCCTTATTGGCAGGGCGATCGTCGGCATCGAGAATCACAAAGTCTAACCCTAAGGCTGGGGTTGTGAAGGTGGCTGGAATGCAAGGCTGAAGAAGGGTGCCCGTGATGTACCCTCCCCCAATTTCGGTGCCGCCGCAGTACTCAATGATGGGTTTGTAGCCTGCCAGGGACATGAGAAACAGCATGTCTTGAGGATTGGAGCATTCCCCGGTGGAACTGAAGGCTTTAATGGCGCTCCAGTCCAATCCTTGCATACAGTGGGTCGCTTTCCAGTTGCTTACCAGACTGGGCACGACCCCTAATAGGGTGACGCGCGCCGCTTGAATGAATTGACCGTATGCCCGTGTGGTGGGCAACCCATCAAATAGCGCGATCGTTGCCTGATTGATTAAGCTGGCATAGATCAGCCACGGTCCCATCATCCAGCCTAAATTGGTGAACCAGGCAACCACATCGCCAGGATGGATATCGTGGTGTAAATGAGCATCCACAGCACATTTCAAAGGGGTGGTTTGGGTCCAGGGAATTGCTTTTGGATCGCCAGTAGTTCCCGACGAAAACAGGATGTTGGTGTGCGAGGCAGGAGATGCGGGAACCGCTTCAAAGATGGTGTTTGGGCTGAGAAAATCACTCCAGGTTAAATCGCCTGTGCGCCGTTTGCTCTCTAGCATTCCATGCTGGGAGAGCACGATCGCCCGTGGCGCCTTTGCCTCTACCACCCGGTTATACAGGGGTATCTGTTTGTCGCCGCGCTGAATCGAGTCTTGCGTAAAAATGGCGATCGCCTTTGCCAAGCGTAACCGGGTGGCAATTTCTGCAGCAGCAAAGCTATCAGCAATTGACACCACCACGCAACCTGCCTGGATAATGCCCAGATAAATTGCCACCGCTTCTGGAGTCATTGGCAGATCAATGGCGATCGCGGCTCCGGGTTGAATGCCCCATTGGACTAAACCATTCGCGACTCGGTTCGCCAAAGCGTGCAGCTCTCCATAATTCCAGGTTTCGATCGGCCCTCCTGCACGTTGAAAGACGATCGCGGGGGCCTTTTCTGGTGCTTGAAAGCAACTCTCTACAATGTTGAAGCTGGCATTGACTAACCACTGAGGCTGTTCTGCACCGTGCGATCGATCTAGCAGTTGCGTGTAGGGTTGCCGAAAACGAATCCTCAGTCGCCGAATCATCACATCCCAAAACGTGTCGCGATGGGGTTCCCCCAACTCCACAGGAAGGCGTGTTGACCACTGATGCAGTGCCGCATAGGAGGAAAGATTCAGCTCACGCATCAACGCTGCGATATTCGTCCCCTGAATTTGCTCAGTGGATGGAAACCAGGCAGGCGGAGGCCCTTGAGAAAAATCCCACTCGGCAAAGGTCGTTTCGTACAGCAGTTGATGGAGCGGAAACGGATGACTGGATTGCAGCACGTGTTGCGTGAGCTGTTGCCAACAGGCGATTGCCGGGAATTCAGCCAGACACTGATTAATGTGCGGCAGCAGAAACAAAGCCGTCTCCCGATCGACCCCGCACTGCATCATCTGTAGCAACACGTGCTTACCCATCGTCGCTGCCTCACTCAAACACAAACGTGGTTGATCCGATCGCGTTCCAGTCCCTCCCAGAAGACCGCAATCGCCTCCAGAATGGCTTGCCCACCCTGGATAAATTGGATGCGATCGAAGGCAGGTTTGAAATAAACGGCTTCGAGTTCTTCTAAAGTGTGACCAGCGTGCTGCGCTTCCACTCGATTGTGCCAGGTGAAAAACGCTAAACGAAGCTGGGGATGACGAGTGTGTTTAATGCGGTTCAATCCATCTTCCAACTCTTGCCAAAAGCCTGCTGCCGCCCAATTTTCCACTGCAAAGCTGGCACCCTCGGCAATATTTGGCTCATCACTGCCGTACAGGCGTTGTAGCTCATCACAAAAATGTAGCGTTGTCAGACTGCCATGTTTGCGTTGACCCAGGTCTTCGTAGTGTAATGCCAGCCCTTCTGCAACCGCAATCAACCACTCAAAATGAGCCGCTCGAAAGCGACAAATGCCACCATCCACGGTTCCTTCTGTGCTGACCACTTCAGGGTCTCCTTGCTGGTCTTTTTCCTCATCTGTTTTAGAAGTTTGGGCAGCGATCGCCCCTTCCATCCTCCGATAGATAACGCCCAACTCATTCAGCAAAATTTCGCGGCTCGCCCGCGATTGTTGCAGCGTGGGGGAATTAATCACCTTCAACAAGGCTGCAACCAAAAATTGATTGGAGAACACTGAAAACTGCTGAATAAAATGTCGCAATTCATCATCCGTTGCGTCACCTTGCTGAAACCAACGCGTATAGGCATTCTGCGTAATGATGGGATGCTGCAACAAAGCGTGATTAACTTGATTCAGGAACGTCTGAAAGTCATCGACCTGCGATCGGGTTAATTCTCCCCGTTGCAACCGTTCTTGAATACGAGGAGACACGGTCAAGTGAGGAGTGGTGAAGGTTAGAACGGATGTCATGAGGAGAACCCTCCAAAACGGGCGAAAAGATAAGCTTAATACTGTGTAGGGGCGGGTTTAGGCAATACGTGATCAGCTCTATTCCTGCTAAGGGCAAAACCTGCCTCTACAGGCATCTGCCACGATCGCAACTTATTCAGTATGAGGCACCCAACTATAGGGATAGTGGCTGTCTTCTAGATCCAGCGCGTAACGGGTCAACTTCAACGGATGGAACGTATCAATCATCACCGCCAGTTCATCGGTGCGTTTCTTGCCGATCGACTCCTCATACATTCCCGGATGCGGACCATGTGGAATGCCTCTTGGATGCACAGTGATGGACGATCGCTCAATCCCTTTCCGCGACATAAAATTCCCTTCAACGTAGTAGAGCACTTCATCGGAATCAACATTGGAGTGGTTGTAGGGAGCTGGAATCGCTAGGGGATGATAATCAAACAGCCGTGGCACAAAGGAGCAAATCACAAAGCCTGGAGCTTCAAAGGTTTGATGGACAGACGGGGGTTGGTGAAGGCGTCCGGTAATTGGTTCAAAATCGGCAATGTTGAAGGCATAGGGATAGAGAAAGCCATCCCAGCCAACCACATCCAAGGGATGATGATGATAGAGGTAGGCTGTGATGCGATCGTGGGCTTTCACCCGCACTTCAAACTCACCCACTTCATCATGGGGGGTTAGGGCTTGTGGGGGACGCAAATCGCGTTCAGCGTAGGGCGCATGTTCCAGCAATTGGCCGTAGCGGTTGCGATAACGAGCAGGCGGTTCGATGTGTCCCTGTGCCTCAATGATTAACATGCGCTGGGCAACTCCATCCGGCACGATGCGCCACATTACCCCAGTCGGAATGACCAGATAATCCCCTGGGCGATAGGACAACGTGCCATACTGGCTTTCTAAGATACCGCTCCCATCATGAATGAAAATGACTTCATCACCGTGTGCAAAGCGATACCAATAAGACATGGCTTCCGTGGGTTGTGCCACAGAAAGACACACATCGGCATTTGCCATGAGCGGTACGCGAGACGCGATCGCATCACCTTGCCTCAACGCTTTGGCCGTGCGTAAATGGCGATGCCGTAACGCTCCCGGTGCCTCAAACTCCAGTGCGATCGATTGCTCTAGCGAAACCTTATAAACTTGGGTCGGTGGGTGCAGATGATAGAGCAGCGACTGAATGCCCGTAAAGCCATGACTCCCTATTAGCTCTTCGTGATATAACGAGCCATTCGGTTGGCGAAATTGAGTGTGCCGCTTTTTGGGAATCGTACCGAGATGATAGTAATAGGGCATGGTCTTACCTCATAAAGACCGACGTTGAGGAGCCGTTGGGAGTTTTAAAGTTGTAGTGAGAGCGTTACGCTAAGCCCAACTCAGAACTCAAACTATCTCCTACCCTTCGGGAAGCCAACGCTACGGAGACGCTTCGCGTTTCTGGAATGCTGAAGGCTATACAAAATTCAAAACTCAAAATTCAAAACTCAAAACTCAAAACTCAAAACTCCTCACTCAAAGATTTCCTCGCAGTGCCTGTTCTCGTTCGATCGCCTCAAATAATGATTTGAAATTACCTTCGCCAAAGCTTTGCGCACCGTGACGTTGAATGACTTCAAAAAATAAAGTCGGGCGATCTTCAACGGGTTGGGTAAAGATTTGCAATAAATAGCCCTCCTGATCGCGATCGACGAGTATCCCAAGTTCTGCAAGCTGATCGATCGACTCATCAATCTTGCCAATGCGTGCTTCTAAATTTTCGTAGTAGGTCATGGGCACATGCAGAAAGTTAACTCCGGCTTCTCGCAGTTGCATGACAGTTTCAATCATATTGTTGGTTGAGCAAGCAACATGCTGAATACCAGGGCCCTGATGATAGTCCAGGTATTCTTGAATCTGCGACTTTCGCTTGCTTGGAGCCGGTTCATTGATCGGTAATTTGATCGTGCCAGAACCGTTCTGCATGACTTTAGACATCAACGCTGAGTATTCGGTTGAGATAGCTTTGTCATCAAATTGAACGAGTAATTGAAACCCCATCGTCTCAGCAAAAAACTTAACCCAATGGTCCAGTGCGCCCAGTTCAACGTTGCTCACAACATGGTCAATGGTCTGTAACCCTACTCCGCGATTGCTTGGAACAGAGGACTGGGGTTGAAATTCAGGAGCAAAAATACCCTCATAGGCATGACGATCGACCAACTTAATGAGGACATCCCCATAGGCATGAATTGCCGCATAGCGCAGTAACCCATAGTCATCTTCAGCGATGGTGGGGGGGATGGCTCCGATCGCGCCTCGTGCGGTTACTTGTTTGTAAGCATGGACGACATCGGGCACTGCCAACGCGATCACTGCGACATGATCACCATGTTTAAGTACGCTATGGGCGATTGGATGATCAGGACTCAACGCCGTGCTGAGAACAAAGCGAATATTACCTTGCTCCATCAGGTAGGACGCAACTTTACGGCTTCCAGTTGCTAATCCCCGATAGGCTGTATTTGTAAAACCAAACAATGTTTTGTAAAAATTGGCTGCTTGCTTGGCATTACCAACATAGAATTCAAGATGATCAAAGCTGAGAATCGGAAAAAAATCAGACATTTAGGTTCCTCCTTTATAGAGGAAGAATTATGAATATAAACAATCTAAAATGTTCTGGGCTACCCAAAAGAACGGCTCAGATTACAGAACATTAATAAATGACTGTAATGGAGCGATCACTAACGAAAGCTGCGAACCAATGTTGAGTATGGCAAATTAAATAATGGTTGAAGCAACACGGGTTTGAAGCCTTAGCGGGGTTGTGAAGGCCCTAAGGCTTCTCAGAATTAGTTTGAGAACCAACCTGAGAAGCCATAATTAGATTATAGGTTTAACCTTTAGGTTCGTCCATAAAGGTAAGTAACTATGAAGATAGATTTCTCTGCCCTTTTAACCCAACAGTTAGCAAAGGATGGCTACTTTATGTGTCCAGATGGAGAAGATTTGATCGGAAAAGATTCCCTTGGATAGAGGTAAATTTCTCTTCAATCTGTTAACCAGGCAATAACCCTTACGATCAAAAGTTTTCCTGATCAATGGTTGATGTAAAAGCATGGCTCAATCAACTCCGTATGTTCATATGTAAAGAACAAGCGTTCAGCCAATTACTTAATGACCTAACTCAAAACAAAATTGCTAATGGCTATCTTTGTGTAGCGATCGTCGACCTGATACTCCAAAAGGAGGAGATGGAAACGCGTGTTACTAGCACTCAAACAACTGCTCTCATCGATCGTGGACTACGCCGGACTCTTTCCACCTGCTCAGCTCAGTTTGCCTGAAGCGATGACGATGTACGATCGTGCCCAAGCTTCTCCCGAACGGTGGCTCGTGGGTCGGTTTGTTTTACCAGCCGCCTGCTTGCCCACCTTCGTGACGATTCTACCAACTGTTCTGGAACCAGGACATTCCAGCCAATGGTCACTTAGTGTCATTCTTTCTCAAAATTGGGCAGCAGAACTGAAGCAAATACACCAGCACGTTGTCACTGATCAGCTTCTGATTAGTGCGTTAGAAGTGCCACCGCTGCTGCCAAGCGACATGCAACAGGTCTGCCTTCATTTGCCTGTAGGTGTGACCGCTTTTTTTGAAATTCCATGGAGTGCTGCGTTAGAACCATATCTGACGCTTTTACAACAGCCATGTGTCGCTGCAAAGCTCCGTACAGGCGGCGTTACCAGCGATGCCTTTCCTGACAGCGCCCAACTCGCTCAGCGCCTCTTGTCATTGGCTAAAGCCGAAATTCCGTTTAAGGCAACCGCTGGCTTGCATCATTCCCTGCGCGGCAAGCACCGCTTAACCTATAAACCCGACAGCGCTTCCACAACAATGCACGGGTTTCTGAATGTCTCCATACTGGCGGCTTTTGGCTATCAGCAGAGCGTGACCCTAGATGATGCGATCGCCCTACTTGAAGAACAATCCATGCGCTCGTTTCAATGCACCGAGACGACCATCTGCTGGCGCGATTACGCCCTGTCGCTTCTAGAGCTTGAACGGTTCCGTCAGCAGTTCTTCCACTCGTTTGGTTCCTGTTCCATACAGGAGCCGATCGACGATCTTCGTTCACTGAGGCTCCTATGATTTGCGCCATTGATGCCACTCACGATCCAAACTTACGTAGCTGGGTTGAATCAGCCAACGAGGCGAAGACTGATTTTCCCATTCAAAACCTTCCGCTTGGCGTTTTTCAACGCTTGGGTAGCGCTGAAACCCCTCGTATTGGGGTCGCGATCGGACATCAGATCCTAGACTTGGCGGCTTGTCACACTATTGGCTTGCTTGACGCGCTTCCTGAGCCTGTCCAAATGGCTTGTGTTGCTCCAAACTTAAATGACCTCATGGCAATGGGACGATCGGCGTCCCTGCCGTTACGCCATCATCTGAGCCAATTGCTACGTGTAGGCCAGGACCCCATAACCGTCAGCCAAGCGCTGGTTTCCATGTCGCACATGCAATTGCTATTGCCTGCTCAAATTGGGGATTACACAGATTTCTACGCCTCTATTTTTCACGCCACCCGTGTTGGGAAGCTGTTTCGTCCCGACAATCCGCTGTTGCCCAATTACAAGTACGTGCCGATCGCCTATCACGGACGGGCATCCTCGATCGTTCCCAGCGGCACACCCATTCTGCGTCCCTCTGGTCAATGGAAACGTCCAGACGACGCTGCTCCCACGTTTGCTCCTTCCCAACTATTGGATTACGAACTGGAAGTGGGTTGCTTTGTGGGCGTGGGGAATGCACTGGGGCAAGCCGTCGCGATCGCGCAAGCCGAAGACCATTTGTTTGGCCTCTGTCTAGTGAATGACTGGTCAGCGCGCGATCTTCAGGCCTGGGAATATCAGCCCCTCGGCCCCTTCTTAGCAAAAAGCTTTGCTACCACGCTTTCTCCCTGGGTAGTGACGATGGAAGCCCTTGCTCCGTTTCGTTGCCCTGCCTTTGCGAGACCCTCTCCCGATCCACAACCCTTACCCTATCTCACGTCATCTGCGAACCAGGAACACGGTGGCATTGCCTTGACTCTGGAGGTCTTTCTCTCTTCGGCTCAGATGCGTCAGCAGGAAATCCCCCCACTGCGCTTGAGCCACAGTCATTTTCAGCAAATGTATTGGACGGTGGCCCAAATGCTCACGCATCACACCAGTAATGGCTGTAACCTCCGTCCTGGGGATTTGCTTGCTAGTGGCACCGTTTCTGGCATGGAAGCAGGGAGCGCTGGCTGTTTGCTGGAACTGACGCAACGCGGAACACAACCCATTCGCTTACCGACTGGAGAAGCGCGATCGTTCCTGGAAGCGGGTGATGCAGTCATTCTGCGGGGATATTGCGAGAGGGATGGCTATACCCGCATTGGACTAGGGGAGTGTCGTGGGCAGGTAGCATGAAGCGGCTGTAGCTCAATAGCGATAGTGACATCAGAGCGTCTGAGGCAGCAGTTGTGAATCGTCAGCATCGCTCGTCATCACTGATCGTCCCTCAAGCGACAGGCCTCAGTTTTTGTGTATTTTCAACCAGGCTTTGAGCTAGCTGATCGAAACGCTCCGAAAGCTTAGCGTCCTGTAGTTTGCCATCGGCACCCAAGGCTTTCCACGCTTGGGCGATCGCAATTTGCTCAGGAATCACCCAGGCGTGAACCCAGCGTAAAATTGTCCGCATGTCATTCAGCGCGTTGCTGTTCGATTGCCCCCCTAAAATACTCACCAGTCCCGCCACTTTGCCTGAAAGTTGATCAAAGCTCATGAGATCCAATGCGTTTTTGATCACGCCACTGACGCTGCCGTGATATTCCGGTGTGACCAAAATCATGCCATCAGCGTGATGAAAGGCGTTACGCAGTCGCTCTACGTCTGGATAGTCTGAATAGTCCTTACCACCATCACAGAACGGTAGATTGAGTGCTGGAGGTCAAGTCTTTCGACTTCGGCACCCAGGGCCTCCAACCGTTGCGTGGCAATCACTAACGCCTGCTGGCTGTAAGAATCAGCTCGCAGACTGCCCGCAATACCTACGAATCTAACCATGGTCAGAAGTCCTTTTGCATGAAGTTGGTTAACTCAGATCTTGCACCATTCTTGATAAGCCCGGTCAGGTAATGGTTTGAGAACAATTTCAAACCCAAACTTTGCCGCAATATCTCTACTCAATCGAATGTGCCTGAGCAACTGAGCCCAGACAATTGAGGGCAATAATATCTCCAGTGTTGAGCGACTGGTCGCTTTCCAGTTGAGCACAGGAGGCCAAGACCATAGATCAATCCAATGTGCTAACAGATAGGCAATCAGCGACAAAACCAACCAGCGATACACTCCTAACTTGGTGCCTTGGCCGAAACAATGCAAACCAAACTGATGCTTGGCGGTTTTGAAAAAGCCTTCCATGACCCAACGCTTGCGCCCCAGCTGTAAGTCAGTAGTGCTTTTTTGCCTGTCACTCCAGCGTATAAAGATGATCCGTTAGTTTGATAAGACTCAAGGTAAGAATACAGTCAAGGGCAGACTGAAAATGTCGCCATTTAAAGGGAGCTTTGGGATCAACCACGGACTGTTGCTTTTTCTCTCAACAATTCTTAATCCTATCACTTTTTGCAACGGAACCCCTGGGCAAGCCAGATTCCGTCTACCTGGTAAAACTCTCCCCGCTGCTCGATGGTAAACCCGCCCAGCAAGAGTGCCAGCCAAACCTGAATGAGTGGCATCTGGAGCGATCGCTGCAGTTCCGGCAGTGAGACCGCCTGATTGTGATGTGCTTGCTGCCACTGACTGATTGCGTCTACCCAGGCTGTAACATCTTCCTCGTGGGCGATTGCGAGTGCTTCTTGCTGCGCTTGTTTCTGATCAACCTGCTCTAAAAATGCTAAGAGGTTGCCTTTCTCAACTGTGCCGATCACAGAATCAGACGACTGCGGTGTCTGGTGTCTCAAAGGTGAATCCCCTAAGACTGCTTCCAAATTGAGCGACATCGTGTGTCGCAAAACCTCCTGAAGCATGGCAGTCGTTAAAACGGGTTCAGCTTGCACAGGATTGTGTTTTTCTTCCCAGTCCTCCAATAATTGATCGGCACGAGCCGCCAATATACCAGTGAGTTGAGCTAAAAGATCGCCTGCTCGCTTCAGATGCAAGTGTGGCGGCAGGTGGTTTAGCAAGTCGTCAAAGTCGCTTAGCAGTTGACGCAGATTGGCAGAGCGAGGGGACGCGATCGCGGCTTGCACTGCCAGGTCTAAGTTGCGTTTTGGCTGTTCTGCCTGCATGTTGGCGCTTCGCTGCTCAGAAATTTCCATGAGTCAAACGCTTACCAGCCCAATCCGGCAGCCTGAGTGATGGCTTGCTGAGTCAGTTTGCCTTCCTTGGCGGCGTTCCAAGTCTCTTCCAGAAACTCTAAACGAGCCTGCATCTCGGCATAGGATTTGAGTTTGCTCGGATCAAGATTGGCAAAAGTGGGCGCTTCTAAATCCAAAAAACTGGCGATCGCCAACTCCACAACCTGGGTTTCACTCAGCCCTGTATTGGTGGCATAGTCCTGCAAGACTGCTGCAACGTGCTCAGGCAGAAACTTTAAGATGCCTGTATTGAGCGTTGAGGAGCATCCAGGTGCTGAGTGTGCATTCATGGTTAAGACTCCAGTGAAGGAATGTACTTATTATAAGATGGCTGAAAAACAAAAATTACCTGGTTTTCAATAGGCACAAGGACTGGGAGCAAGGCAGGGGTGATCAGCACAAGCGCAATCCCCAGATCTGCTGCTAAATAGCCATGAATCAGCATTCTTTATAGGGTTTGATGTCCGTTGCAGAACCGCCGACGCACGTTTGTCGATGAACCGATAGACAGAATTTCTCCAGCCTTTGTTTTAATGGCATAAATGCTGGGCGCACGCGGCAGGTCTAAGAAGTCCTCCGTTAGAGGAGTATTGCTCAAAGTTGACCCGATTAAAGAACCGCGCCGTTTTGGTTGCCTCTGCCTAAATGCGTTTGGTCAGATAATCATCGGTCATTTTTCAACGGGCATGAGGGGATAGGACATTGCTGCACTGGCATTTCTTTGATGACATCCTCGAAGCGAGTGACGGCAAACCGTTGGTGCAGGTCGCTCAAAAGCGTCTTGATGTAGTCGGCTACTCTGTCTGCTCTCATGCCCATGCAATGTACAGGCTTGACTTCAATGATTTTTTGCTCACCTTGCCAAACCTCTGCCGCTACCGCATGTACAGGTGTATCGTCTGCTTGGCGATACAGAACCAGGATGGCGGCTGGCGCAGATGCTAGTAGCGGTGGTTCGACTTCAATGATTGCAGACGGTTGATGGGCAACAGGCAAGGCAAGCTTTCTGTGCCTTCGCGGTTTACGGCTTTTGTCATCCCAGTGACGGTACTGGGACTGTTCCAGCTTCCAGATTTGGGTTTTGAGGCACTCGATCTGCCGTTCAAGCTGCTGCACTTGCTTACCACGATCGCACGCGGCTTCGTAATGGGCAATTTGTGCCACTGGAATGTAGAGGCTCTTTTTGCCGTTGGGGAGGAGTTTGCCCCTGCCAGCCCGAAGCCGTGCATATTTGCACTCTTCCTTCGCGGCTTTGGAAGCGGACCCGCCAGCAGGAGAGCGCTCAATGCGAACGCCAATGAGATAGTCTCCCGCTTCTTTAAGGGCTGCTAACTCAGCTTCTAGAGCGGTGCTGCGTTGCGCTAAATTCGAGTGCGATAGCATCAGCTATTCGTGTTACTTCTTAACTTCTAACAAAGTAACACGAATAGCTGGCAAGCTCACTAGCGCTCGCCCTTCTCATTCTCGAAACCTTCTCATGCCCTTGTTTCCATCAGGTAGGTTGCATCGCCTGTAACTCAACCAATTTTTGTTCCAGAGCACTTCTTACATCGTTTATTTCCTCTAGCTTCAATTTGTCAAATTTGAGTCCCCGTATCTGATCGGCAGCAGTCTTTTTCTTTTTGGGTTGAATCCCATGTTCGAGCAAGGCTTTTTCAATGAGAGTTTTAACTTCACTCAGTTTTAGTTTTTCCTGAACCATGACGGAGCCTAATTGTCGTCTCAGGTCGATCGCTTCAGCCTCAGACAATTGCAAGCGCTCAGCACTCAGTTTCTTTAACTCATTGAGCTTACTGATCTCTAGCCCTGTAGTTTGGATCAATTGCTTAAGGTCATCTGGGAGTTTTAAGGTTGGGAAAACATTACTATCGATGGACCCAGGATGTAAGCGGAATTTGAGTAGAACTTCCAGAATCTGCCGTTCGGTTTTTGACTTGAAATCGACATCAGCCAACCAAGCTGCTTGCGCTTCGGCTGAGACATCTAAGATCGCCCTTAACTCCTTCGCTTTGTCAAGATAATTGAGACGGTTGATCGCCGCCTCCAAAATTTTTGGGATCGTACTTTCAGGTGAATCTTCTCCAGCGATTTCGGGATGAGTGTAAAGGATCTGTTGCACTAAGCAAGTTGCAAGGTTTAGCTCATGCAGGTCTTTACGGTGAAGCGTGGTTGTAAGTGCTTCCCCTTGAATTCGCAAAAAATCGATCGCTCCCGATCGCAGAACAGCCCGAATCTTTGTTGCGCCTAATAGTGCTTGAGATCGATAGCGACGTTCACCATCAAAAATAAAGTATTTGATGTTTGCCCAGGCTGCGCGTTTGTCTGCTTCAGTTGGCAAGTCTGAAAACAAGACAAGTTTGACCTGTTCCCAAAGTTGATCCTTTGTTTCGGGTGCGAGTGGTATCAGAATGATCGGGGTATGCTGCCCTTCTTCTGACAGGATATTGGCAAAGGCGAGTATCTCGTCTTTTGGAAAGATTGTTCTTGGCTGGAAGGGGTTTCTGGTAATTTCATTCAGGGTAATATCTTGACTGCCACCACTCTGTTCGAGGGACTCTGCAAGTTGTTGTAATTTCGCTTCTAACTCCGCCTTATCCGTGTCAGAAGTTCTTGTCACCTTAAGCCGCGCAATTTCGGCTTCTAACTCCTCATTACGCCCTTCCAATTCCTCGATCACGGCCGCTTGAGACTGGTTTGCTGTCTGGAATGTTGCGCTTAATCCTATCTTTTGTCTTGCCATCTTATTTGTTCTCTAAAATCGCCAAAATTCTACGTACTACTGGATCTAAATCCTGTACTGCCTTGTTACCTGGTCGATAGACCTGTAACGGTAAGCCATAGCCACTGGCGTTGATATACTCGCTGGATTCTCGGACGATCGGGAAACATGTATAGCCTAACTGGTGAATTTGATACGGCAATGTCTCTTCTTCTGCAATATTGCTTTTCCGAACGACTTTTCCCTTTTGCCGTTCTAGTCCCAGGATCATTTTGTGCGGACCAAAATCTAAATCAACTCTGGTTGGCACAAACCCAATAATTTCTGGCTTGGGTCGTAACCGTAGTTCACGCACCGTTTCGTTGTACCAGGCAACCAACTCGGAAGCTCCGTCAGAATCTTTATATTCAGGTTTGATCGGAATCAGGAGGTGGGTAGCGGCGGCTAACGCAACTTTGCCCATTGGCTCTAACGACGCAGGCGTATCGATAATGACAACATCGGCATCAAGCGGGTAGTCATCAAAAGTATGTGCTAAGACATGATATTTGCTCGCCAGCGTCGAAATGATTAATTGAATGCTCTCCTCCAACGAAGCTCCACCCTGAATGAGCGTGACGTTCTTGAGATGTTCTGTCCAGATCTGGATTAAGGGATACTCTCCGTGAAAGCCTTTATCCAGAACTGCTGCCATTGAGCGCTCCTTCGGAACCGGAGGCAAGCCAACGAAACGTTTAATAGAGCCTGATTGATCAAGTTCTAAAATCGTCACCGTGTATCCCTTCGCTGCGATCGCATAGGCTAAATGCACTGTCATCGTCGTTTTGCCGCTGCCTCCAGCATTGCTCTGAATAGACAGGCGGACTTGCTCTTTGACCTTCATGGTTTAAAAAGGATTCAAGATAACAGTATCTTGAAAGGGGATAGTGGTGTGTGAGTAGTGATGAAATTCATATTCAAGATAACAGTAGCCTGACTATGCAGAACATTTTTTTGTGATGTTCTCATTTTGCAAAGTCCGCGTTTAAGATAACGTTATCTTGAAATAGTTTGATTGAGAGGATCGTCATGTCCTTCCCTGCTCCCACAGATTACACTTATGAGCAAAGCCTAGATCTCAATACTTTCATTAAAAATGCCCCAGTAACGTTCTTTTTTCGAGTCGCTGGGGAAGCGATGGCAGCAGGTTGTATTCATGATGGCGATCTTTTGATTGTCGATCGCTCCCTTGATGCCTTAAGTGGCAAATTAGTCGTTGCCGCCGTTGAGGGCGATTTGGTGATTCACAGGTTGTGCCTGGATCAAGGAAGATTGCAGTTGCAGCCCCTAACTCAATCCCACCCGTACAAGGGTGACTTTGATATCTGGGGAGTCGTCACAACTATCATTCACAACGTTTAGAGCCTTTATTTTCCTCTTTCTACTGATGCGTATGCCGTCTCCCATTACTGCTTTAGCTGATTGCAACGCCTTTTTTGTTTCCTGTGAGCAGGTTTTCCGGTTGTGTCGCAAACTTTTTAAGGTGACAGACGATCTGTACCAATCGTCTTGTCTTAAGTACTCACTCCAAAGATTTCGCTGATGAACTTTGCTTGAGAGACACTATCTCCTTGACTGATTTAGGGCGAACGCATACAAAAGTACATATCTCAATAAGCGCCAATTCTGGCTACTTTATTGCAAATGGTCTCATCAAGCAGAGCTTATTGCGAACAAAATTGACGGCTTTAGCGTTGCGTAGGTATAGATTGTGTTACCCCTAGCGTGTTAAGAAACGTGTGCGTTTGCCCTATTGACTGATTCCTTTCACTTGCCCTTTTCTGATCATCTGCATCGCTTCAATCCCACGTAACGTTCTGCTCGCACTGTTGAAAGACTTCAAACCCATCATTGGCTTGACAATGCGCTTAATGTTGCGATGGTCGTGTTCAACAAGATGGTTGAAATACTTGCTCTGGCTCAATGCGGTCTCACCCGCGATCGTCTCCTCTGCCTTCAGCGTTTCCATTGCTGCTGGGTAAGCAGCATTTTTAGCGACGGTGATCACTTGTGGTGCTTGCGTGCGCTGGGCTTTGAGTACCTTGCGGCAAAAGCGTGCGGCTGCCTGACGATCCCGCTTGGCACTCAGCATGAAGTCAAGGGTGTTGCCTTTTGAGTCCACAGCTCGATCCAAATCTTGCCACTCACCTTTGATTTGGATATAAGTCTCGTCCACCCTCCAGGATTGGACTTTTGACAAAAATAAAGACGCAGACCCCTTTACCTCTGCTGTCAGCAGAAGTTGTCATGAGTGAAACGAG
>NZ_PVWK01000053.1 GCF_003003795.1 Stenomitos frigidus ULC18
ATCGGCTTCTTCCACCTTAAACACCGATCCAAGGATTCCGGGTTACTGATTCCCGTACAACAACGCTAAACACATGCTCTCCCCTTGGGAGAAGGGTTGGGGATGAGGGCAAGATCTGTAGCCTTTACTAATTGATTTGGTATTACAACAGATCCACCAACCCCGCATGAAAGGTTGTGTACCTGAAGGCGATGCTTGAAAAGGTTTGCCCTGTAGAGACGCACGGCCGCGTGTCTTTAGGCGATTTCCGGCAAAGATTTTACCCTTCGACTCCGCTCAGGGTGCAAGCTGGCTGAGCGGAGTCGTTGGCGTAGCCTGCCGTAGGGCATAGCCAGCGGGTAGTTTGTTTACTAGAAATCTCCTAACCGTTCTTAGCTAGAGTTAAAATAGATGTACTACCGCATCATGGACAGCGTTTCAGAAAACGTTTGCGGTACGACCTACTCATGAACGGGTCATTGAGGTTCGTGCGATAGCAGACTGAAGGTTTTAACCCGTCGCAAGCTTGAATGAGGTGAGCCATGCCATCGGTCATAGTTTCTTCAACCGCAGCACGCTTTCGTCAAAACATTATCACTGCCAACGTTCAACTGACTGCAGACGAGCCCTTAGAGTCAGGCGGTGATGGGGCCGGGCTTGCTCCCTTTGAGTTTATTCTGGCAGGCTTGGGGGCATGTACAGCCATGACGGTCAAAATGTATGCTGAGCGGAAAGGCTGGCCACTGACCCATGTTGTGGTCGAGCTGATGCACCAAAAGGTTAACGATCGTCATCAGCTGCTGGCCCAATTGCATCTAAAAGGAGACCTGACCCAAGACCAACAACAGCGGCTGCTAGAAATTGCTGACCGATGTCCAGTGCATAGACTACTCACCTCTGAGATCGAAATTCAAACGTCGCTTGTCTAAGCGTAAAGGCGATCGGCCAGTCTTTTCTGGGTGGTTTTTCTGCCTGCCCTTCTCTAGCCGGATGAGATACGGGTAAGCGGCTTACTTAGGAATGAGAATTTAATCAAACCGACCATTTTGTAGGGGCTTGGCATTCGGGTAAAAGCGCTTACCGTAGCCGAAGACAACCCTGCCGAAGGCTAAGCCCTTACCGTGAGGATGACCGATGTTCTTTAATCCACGCTCCTTAGAGTCAAGCGGTTACCATCAGGAGCTATAAGCCAAAAATTTCTGCGAGGGTATGATGCAACAGTTCCTTGCGGCATCGACAGGTGGTGAAATGACCTGGATGGCACCGCCCAACGCGTCACAGGACGACCCACTGATCTTGTGGTTAAAGCCGCGATCGTCCTTACGCTGGCAGCCTTATACTCAGTTTCCATCGCTGATGCAACCGGATGCAGCGGCGGATGCAACGCGCTCTCAAGGGCTGGCAACGATGCATTTTCTGAAAGCGCGTGGCTGGCGTATGGTTGCCCCGCCGTTGTAACAGATGCCAAGGACTGAGGGTTTTCCAGGTAGTGCATTGGCACGTTCAAAATACCTGAAATCCCACCTGGGCTTAATTTTTCCTAAAGCTGGTGACAAGACTCGAACTTGCGACCGGCTGATTACAAATCAGCTGCTCTACCAACTGAGCTACACCAGCAAACTATCAGTAAACAATAGTATCAAATTTCGTTGCGCCTTGTCGCTAGCCATCAGCGTCAAATTAATTTTTGCCAGCGTTATCCCTTGCTAAGGGCTTGTTAAAAAATAACTGCATACTTTTGGATCAGCTATCAGCTATCAGCTATCAGCTATCAGCTATCAGCTATCAGCGGTCAGCTTTTCTCCAATGGCTGACCGCTGACGGCTGACCGCTACAGTCCATGACGTTATTTCTTTACAGCCCCTGAGGATCGTGGATCTGAATAAAACCGACAAATTGTCTACTGTAGGGGCGCACGATCGCGCGCCCCTACAGGGAAGTGATTAAATTCTTGCTCCTCAGTAACTGGACGTAATTAAACTAAAGATGCTCTCTGAGCGTTCTACGCCCCAACCCTTTCCGACCCATTAATGATGACTGGTTACTGAACGGTTAGCTATCGCTCAACACGAAGGAGGTTTTCCAGCAAAAATTTACCGTTGGGGAGGGGCCGGTTTTGCCAGAGTCTTACCCTCTAGCCCTGCACCTTGTGCTCAAACCTGCCTCTATGGGTCTTTTGTTTGCTAGAAAACTCTTCAGAACTCAGAACTATTGTCTAAACGGTGTTGTGAGGATGATAAGCTAGCAAATGCAATCAAGACGCTAGGAAGAAGTTTAAATGACCGGGTCAACCCAGGTTCCCTACTTGTTACGCGCTGCTCGTGGCGAAACGTTAGACCGCCCTCCCGTATGGATGATGCGGCAAGCGGGACGCTATATGAAAGCCTATCGGGACCTGCGAGAGAAATATCCGTCGTTTCGCGATCGCTCAGAGATTCCTGAAGTCGCGATCGAGATTTCGTTACAACCCTGGAAAGCCTTTCGCCCAGATGGCGTCATTTTATTTTCGGACATTGTGACTCCCCTACCGGGTCTCGGCATCGATATGGATATTGCCGAAGGGAAGGGGCCGATCATTGCCGATCCAATTCGTACAGAAGCGCAAATCAACGCGCTGCGTCCTCTAGAGCCTGAAGCCTCTTTACCCTTTATCAAGCCGATTTTGCAAGCACTGCGGGCAGAAGTCGGCAACCAGTCAACGGTTCTAGGCTTCGTCGGCGCACCGTGGACGCTAGCGGCGTATGCCGTTGAAGGGAAGGGGTCAAAAACCTATTCCATCATTAAGCACATGGCGTTCTCCAATCCAGTCGTGCTACACCAACTGCTGTCAAAGTTGGCCGATGCGATCGCGGTCTATGCGCGGTATCAGATTGACTGTGGCGCTCAAGTCGTGCAGATGTTTGATTCCTGGGCTGGTCACTTAAGCCCGCAAGACTACGACACGTTTGCCTTGCCTTATCAACAGCAAGTTTTTCGTCAAATTAAAGCCACACACCCCGATACGCCTCTGATTTTGCTGGTGAGTGAGAGTGCAGGCCTGCTAGAGCGGATGGCGCAGTCTGGCGCTGACATTCTGACGATCGACTGGACAGTGGACATGGCGGATGCACGGGCTAGACTGGGCAAAGACATTATTGTCCAAGGAAACCTTGATCCGGGTGTCTTGTTTGGTTCTAAAGAGTTCATTCGCGATCGCATTCTCGATACAATCCGTAAAGCTGGCAACCGAAAGCACATACTGAATCTAGGGCATGGTATTCTACCGAACACGCCTGAAGAAAATGCCGCCTTTTTCTTTGAAATCGGCAAGCAGGCTGATCAGTTGTTAGCCGTTCATGCTTAACCCCGATGACGTCCAAGCGGATTTTTGTAACTGGCGCGAGTGGCTGTATTGGTCACTATGTTGTTGAAGCTCTCATTCAAGAAACCAACCACGAGCTTTTTTTGCTGGTTCGAAATCCAGACAAGTTAAAGTTTGACTACCATGCTCGTCCTGGTATCACCATCTTGCAGGCAGACATGCGCCAGATCGAGCAATTCAGCGACTTGCTGAAAACGATCGACTGCGCCATTCTAATTGCGACGGCGTGGGGTGGACCGCAAGAAGTTTACGATGTGAATGTCGTTAAAACGCTCCGCCTTTTGAGCTTGCTGGATCCAAACGTTTGCCAGCAGGCGATTTATTTTGCTACAGCTAGCATTCTAGATCGCAACAACGAGCCCCTGAAAGAAGCAGAGACGATTGGGACCGACTATATCCGCTCCAAATATGCCTGTTTTCAGCAACTGGGTAAGCTCAAGCTAGCGCCCCGCATTACCACGCTGTTTCCCACGCTGCTGCTGGGTGGTGGCCCAGATAAACCAGAATCGCACATTTCTTCGGGTATCGTGCAGGTTGCCAATTGGGCGTGGCTGTTGCGCTTCCTTAAAACGGATGGCAGTTTTCATTTCATACACGGAAAGGATGTGGCTCAGATCGTACGCCATTTAATTGATCATCCTCCAGCAGACGGTGAACGACGCCAGCTGGTCTTGGGCAATCAAATGGTGACGGTGAATCAGGCGATCGAAGAAACCTGTTTTTACCTCAATAAACGCATTTACTTTCGCATCCCTCTCACACCAGGAATTGCCAACCTGCTCATTGCAATCTTCCGCATCAAAATGGCCGCCTGGGATCGCTTTTCGATGAACTACCGTCACTTCACGCATCGCTATGTGGTCAGCCCAGAAACCTTCGGCTTGCCAACGTATTGTGCGACGTTTACGGATGTTCTCAAGCTCAGCGGTGTCGGGAGACGGCGTTAGTCGAGAACGGTCAGCGGTGACAGCGTGTTTAGCAGTCAGCTTTTTCTCAGGACTGATGCTGATTGCAAGCGTTAACTCAAACGTGAATGGACTCGTTCCCAGACGTGTGACGAGGCTACTCTTTCTCTTGGCATAAGCGCCGAGTTTGGGAATAGAACTTTCGCTAGAGGACAGTTGGGTTTGCAGTTTGTACATTCAGTCATGGGTGTTAAAGCACCTTATGCGATCGCGGGCACGATACCTGCCAAAGTATTGGTCGGCAAAGCAGTGCTGGCGATCGCGGTTCACTGAATGCTTACTGGAGTATGACGATGAAGACATTTATGGACACACTTAAATCACTGCGGCTGAGTCGGATGGTCGTAGTGTTTCTGGCTGGCGTTTTGGTTCTGTTCAGCACTGCCTGCAACCGTGCCGATACGGTAGCCGATCGAGTGCCTGGTAATGGGGGGCCGAACACACCTGGGCAATCACAGCCGTACAGAGGTGGTATGAATAACTTTAATGATGAGTCGTCTAGTCGCTTGAACAACGAAGCGGCAGTAAAAGCCAAAGCCCTGAAAGACAAGGTTGAGGGACGGATTAACCGGAAAGGGATTGATAGCGCTGATGACCTGGCTGACAATGTGCGCAATGCTAACCCTGGCAAGCAAACACAGCGCTTTGGTAACGATGTACGTCAGCAGGCTGCGGATGTGAAGGATAACCTGCAAACCTTTGGCGATCGTGGTGTCAAAAATGTGAAGCGCAATGCAGACAATGCGTTGGATAATGCTGCTGCTGCCACGAAAAATAACGTGAACGCTGCCAAGCGGGCGCTGGACAAGGCTGCTTAATCACTTCTGCAATACAGCCATAGACAGATGGGTTAGGACGGGGTGCAGTGGTGGAACCCCTGGCTGGGGGCAACGCCCCCACCCCCCCTTTGATCCCCATGTCCTAAACGTTGTGACGATCGCTATATGATTGGCGGTCGCTATGAGCGAGAGCCGGGGATCATTTACGATTCTCCGGCTCTTTTAGCGTGGAAGGGAGCGCGTCAAAGAGCCGTTTATGTTGGTCGATCGCCCCTCTCCAAATGTCGCTGTAGGCGTTTGAGGGTTTGGTACATTTCTGGCAAACGGCTGTAAATCGCAGACGACTTGAGGTAGATTTTGTGATCGACGGCAGGATAGCCAGACACAATTTGCCCTGGCTCTACAGTGCCATGCACGCCTGTTTTAGAGGTCGCAATCGCGCCAGCACCAATTTTGGCATTATTTGCAGCGCCCACCTGACCTGCCAGAATGGCACGATCGCCCACTTCAACTCCGCCTGCTAGACCCACCTGAGCGGCAATCGCACAGCCTTTCCCAATCTGGCAGCCATGACCAATGTGTACCAGGTTATCCAGCTTGGTGTTGCGCCCAATCCGCGTGTCACCGACAGCTGGCCGATCGACGGTAGAGTTGCAACCCACCTCAACCCCATCTTCTAAAACGACAGAGCCAGACTGCTCCATTTTGTACCAGCCGTCACGGGTTGGTACAAAGCCAAACCCTTCGGAACCAATGACGGCTCCAGCGTGAACTACGCAATCGGCGCCAATTTGAGTGCGTTCGTGGATGACGCAGTTAGCATGGAGGATAGTGCGATCGCCAATCTGCGCACCTGGATACACCACCACATTGGGATGGATGCAGACTTGATCGCCCAGGACAACGCCCGCTTGCAGAACGACGTGTGCTCCAAGAGAGACGTCTTGTCCCAACTGTACAGAAGGATCAATGACGGCGCTGGGATGGATTGATGGCGCTGGGCGAAACGGCTGGTAGAACAGGGCGATCGCCTGAGCGAACATCAGACGCGGTTCAGGCGCTTCGATCCAGGCAATGCCTCGCTCGCTCGCCTCGGACTGGAGCGCCGTATCCTTGGGCAAAATCAGAGCACTCGCAGCGGTTGTTTTAACCTGTGAAGCAAATTTTGCGCCTTCAATATAGCTGAGGTTGCCTGTGCCAGCGACCTCTACAGCTGTCACAGCCGTTAGCTCAACATCCACACCAACGGTCGCGTTAAGTGACTGACCGTTGACGGTACTGAGTTTTTCTACCAATTCACTAAATTTCATCGTTCCCCCGATCGTCTCTGCTCACCACCGCTCCCTACCGTACCAAAAATGCGGCGCACTCTACATGGGGTGTCTGAGGAAAGAAATCAGCTGGCTGCACTCGCGCCAAACGGTAGTGGCTGTTTTGGCAAAGCCGTTTCAGATCACGCGCCAGGGTTGCTGGATTACAGCTGATGTAAACGATCCGATCAGGATCTAATTGAGATAGCGCTTCGATGACGTTTGCGTCACAGCCACGACGAGGTGGGTCTAGCAGCACGATATCGGGCTTTACCTCCAGGGTTGGCAGCAGGGTTTCGACCGCTCCGGTGAGAAACGTGACATTCTCCAGATGATTCAGGCTAGCGCTAAGGATTGCTTGCTCAACCGCTTCGGGTTGCATTTCAATCCCGATCGCCTGCCGAACCCGCGAAGCCAGAGGCAGAGTGAACGTCCCAATGCCACAGTAGGCATCTAGCAAGGTTTCGTGCCCTTGCAGCTGTAGCTCGTCTGTGATGACCTCCAGCAAGCGTTCTGCCTGCTCAGTGTGCACCTGAAAAAAGGTGTCTGGGCGCAGTTGAAACGTGAAGCCCGCGAACACTTCTTGCAGGTAAGGTAAACCAGCGATGCAAACCGTTTCGTGCCCAAAGATAGCATTGGTGCGATCGGGGTTCACATTTAACGAAACGCCGACGAGATCGGGATAGCGGGTTAACCAGGCCTCTGCCTGCTCCTCCAGCCCTGGCAAGTTTTTATCCTTCACTACCAGCGTGAGCAGCATCTCGCCTGTACGACGGCCAATGCGGAGCGCCAGATGGCGCACTTTGCCCCGATGCAGCTTTTCGTCATAAATGCCCCAGCCCCGCTCGTACAGGTCTTGCTTGACCTCTGCCAGCAGGGGATTGAGCCGCACATCCTGAATCGGGCACTGGTTCAGGTTGACGATTTGGTGACTGCCCTTCTGGTAATAGCCAGCTTGAATTTGCCCCGTTTGCGATCGTGCCAGTGGATAGGTTGCCTTATTGCGGTAGCCCAGATCCGCATCAGCCGCCAGAATGGGGTCAACGGGCGGTTCGTGAAACCCGCCAATACGCTGCAAGGCTTGAATGACTTGATTATGCTTGGCTTCTAGCTGGTAGGCATAGTCCACATGCTGCCACTGACAGCCCCCGCACTTGTCTGCCACAATGCAACGGGCACGCATGCGATGTACCGACGGTTCCAGTAACTCTAGCAGTTTGCCGTGGGCATACTGGGGTTTAACGCGCAGCAAGCGAATTTGGACGCGATCGCCCGTGACAGTATCGGGCACAAAAACAACGCGATCGTTCGAGCGACCAACGCCATCGCCGCTATCGCTCAGGTCTGTAATCGTGACGTCAATGACCTGCCCCTGCTGCCAGCGGTTTTCCGCTGGTGCAGTCATGTTCTCTTCAGACGGCAATGGAGTGATAGACACCGAAACCTCAGGATAAAAGAATGCTGACTCATCGCTTGACTCAAAAGACCGCAAGTCTGCCCCTTGAATGAAGCACATTAACACCACCTCGGGTGGAAGCGGTAAAAGCGATATGTTTTTGGGGACACTGCGATCAACGGGTGGTGTTTGAAAGCGGTTATTTCTTTTGTAAACCAGTCTGGCCAAAGCAGCGCTGACAGGCCTGCCCAACAATTGTCAACTAGTTGCCACTTCTCGGACATGTAGATGACACCTTCGACTCAATACGATCAAGCTAAAGGCTCGGCCTCCCCAAAGCGCTGTCCATTTCCATCCTATCAACCAACTCTCGGAACGATGAAGGTCAAGCCTAAAACGATACTTCTGGCAGGTGCCTTTTTTTTAGCAGCTGTAGCAGGTGCAGGCTATTGGTATGTCTTTATCGCTGGCGCACCCCAACTGGACGCACCTCACGCAGAAAAAAAAACGGGGCTTCGCCTTCAGGTTGAAACCTTTACCAGTGAAGCGATGGGTGGCGATCGCGAATATGGGGTAGTGCTACCGCCAGACTATGCTCAGAACCCTAAAAAGCGGTATCCGGTCATCGTCTTATTACACGGTGGGCACGGTACAGCAAGAGATTATGAAGACAAAGCTGCATTAACCTCAGTGTTGCATGATCTTTATCAGCAGAGAAAATTGCCACCCACTATTGTCATCACACCCGATGGTAATGACCAGCGAGGCACCAGCCCGTTGTGGGACCCCGATTACTTCGATGGCCCTAATGGTCAGGTGGCAACGCTGATTGGCTCAGAGCTAGTACAGGAGGTGAAGTCGCGCTATCGCACCCTAAACCAACCGCAGTTTTGGGCGATCGGAGGGTTGTCGTCTGGCGGTTGGGGTGCGTTTAACATTGGTTTGCGCTACCTTGACCAGTTTCACATCTTGTTTAGCCATACCGGCTACTTCATCAGCAAAACAGGTGCAGAAAACAGCCCTGAAGTCTTTGTAGAGGACATTCCAATCAATCTTCGCAAGCAACTGCGCCTTTACCTTGATGCTGGTGAAAGCGATGAAAAATTTCTGGAGGCCACTGAACAGTTTCATCAAACCCTCGATCGCCTCGAAATCCCGAATGAATTTCATGTCTATCCCGGTGGCCACGGTATTGCAGGGCAAAATGTTGGCTGGAACTACTGGCATAAGCACCTGGCAAATTCCCTCAGCTTTGTTGGCAAGCAGTTTGCGATCGCCGCTAAAGCCCAACGCCCAAAGCACAAGCCTTTGAGCAGTGGTCAGTAAGAAGTAAGGTGGTGGGCTAAACTCAAAACTCTCTAGCGTAGCGGCGCAACTCAAAATTCAAAACTCTCTAGCTTGTCGGCGCAAAGCGCTATTCAAAATTCAAAATTCAAAACTCCTCATCCCCTTCCCTTTTCATCCCTTTTATGAAGCGTCTGAAGACTTATCCAACCCCGCTCAGCTATGGCAACAGCAAGCTAAGGCGAAGAACACAGATTGCGCTGTGGATTGTGGCGATTCTGACCGGTCTAGTTGGTCTAGTGAACCTAGTATCGGCTGTGACGCCTAGCCTGCCAGAACGCAGAGCCTTACTCGAACTTGTCTTTCCATTTACCGTGCGGGCAGGTGGACGGATTGCGGCTGCCTCTGCAGGCTTTTTGCTGCTCATGCTGTCCAGGCAGTTGTTACGACGCAAGCGAGTGGCCTGGATGCTAACGGTCGGCATACTCATTTTGTCGATCGCGAGCAACCTGCTTAAGGGTCTGGACTATGAAGAGAGCTTGTTGGCCGGTGTTTTGTTGATCCAACTGCTGTTAATGCGGCATGTTTTCACGGCGCGATCCGATCGACCATCGATCGCGCAAGGCATTCGGTCACTGCTGGGCGCTTTAAT
This sequence comes from Stenomitos frigidus ULC18, assembly GCF_003003795.1. GTDB lineage: Bacteria > Cyanobacteriota > Cyanobacteriia > Leptolyngbyales > Leptolyngbyaceae > Stenomitos > Stenomitos frigidus_A. The sequence continues at coordinate 9,727 of NZ_PVWK01000053.1, forward strand.
CTTTACGCTGGCTTATGGCACTGCAGGCTTCTACATTCTGGACAGCTACTTCCAAATCAATGGGCGGCCGATTAACTTCAGCTTGACGCAGTCCATTTTGCAAACGCTGGCCATGTTTTTTACCAGCGATAATGCAGGGTTAGCGCCGACCAACCGTTATGCTGACTTTTTTGCGAATTCAATCTATGCGGTTGGGTTCATTACGCTGACGTTTGCCTTTTTTATGCTCATGCGCCCAGTGTTACTGCGGGGTGACCCGGCCAATCCAGCCGAACGCTATCGCGCCCGCATAATCATCGACCAGCATGGACGGTCTTCTCTGGCACGCCTGGCACTACTCAAAGATAAAGCTTATTTTTTCAGCCCTTCTGGTCACAGCGTGGTGGCCTATGTCGCCAAGGGCCGAGCCGCGATCGCGCTGGGTGATCCGATTGGCCCGCTCAATGAGCGCCAGGAAACGGTAATGGCGTTCAGGCTCTTTTGCGATCGCAACGATTGGTTCCCGGTCTTTTACGAAGCCGCCCCCGATCAACTGTCACTTTACGAAACCCTGGGCTTTCGGTGCGTCCAAATTGGCGAAGAAGCTGTCATTGATCTCAAGACCTTCAACCTGAAAGGAAAAGCGAATCAGAATCTGAGAACAGCCCTCAACCGCCTGACAAAAACAGGTCACAGTCTCCAGGTGTTTGAACCGCCGATTAGTGACGAACTGATTCAGCGCCTTAAGCCTGTCAGTGACGAGTGGCTGCAGATGAAGAACGGTGCCGAAAAGCGGTTCTCGATCGGCTGGTTTGACCCCGCTTACCTGAAGGAATGCTACCTTGCCGTTGTCTACGATGTTCACGGTGGCATCATTGCCTTCTCCAATCTGCTGACTGGCTATAACCGTCAAGAAGTCACCGTTGACCTCATGCGACACCGTCAAGACGTCGAGAAAGGCACAATGGAATTTCTCTTTGCCAGCGTCATTCAGCACTTTCAGAAAATAGGCTACGATAGCTTCAACTTCAGCCTTTCACCTCTAGCTGGTGTGGGCGAAACGCCCGAAGCGAAACGGGTAGAGAAGGGCTTGCATTACTTTTTTGAACACCTCAATCAGTTCTACAACTTCAAAGGGCTACACCAGTTCAAAGAAAAGTTTCAGCCGCATTGGGAACCTCGCTATCTTATCTATCCCAGTCTGACGACGTTACCCGATATTGCAGTGGGCCTGGTGAGGGCTGATTCGGGCGATCGGCTGCTCGATTACTTCAAACCTGGCACCTGACCAAGATCATCCGTTAGCCGTCTCTGGGGACATTACACATAATGTCTCAGAGACGAAAACTTTCTTATTCCATCGTTTCAACCATCGCCTGAACACCCTGGCTGCTGAGTGTTTGCATCAACTGATCGGCTTTGGTGCGATCGCCAAACGCACCCACTTGCATTAAGCTGCGCCCCTTGATGGAGGTGCGGAAGGCATTGGGAAAGGTCGTGCGTAGTTGCGCTTGCTGGCTATCATCCGCTTCGACTACTACGCGATAGCGCAAGCCCAATGCGACACGATCGGCAGCGAACGCTCTGCTAGCAGCAGTCTGCTGCGCGCGGTAGACGTTGGGCGTACTACCGACAACGCCAATGGGTGCATCCGGGTTGGGTACCGGCAATAACCCCGCACTCGTCAATGTCTGAGGTTGAGCGCTTCTAGCCATTGAGGGCATGATCACCACCGATCGCCGCGGCGTGGGAGCCGATCGCGCTTCCGGTGCGGGGACAGAAATCGCGACCGAGCCTGTTCGCAGAGGCGCACTGGGCTTCAGTATGGGTAACGGTAAGCGGTTGAGACTGGCTGTATAGGCGACGGCAATCGGGGTCCTGGCTGGCTGTGAGACGGGACGTGGCCTCGCCAGTGACGTCAAGCGAGCCGTGGGCAACGCAGTGCTTTCCGAAGCTCTTTGCGGCGGTTTGGATGGCGCAAGGACAACCCTCATGGCCTGAACAGTGCGTAGCGATGGAGACTGGGGTTTGCTCCCGGAAAGGGCTGCTGGCACTGGAAATGCAGGCTCTGATGCGGTACTAGCAGGTGAGGCAACGGCGACTAACGTCACGATCGGGCGACTGGGCGACGCGGCTGGTTGAGCGACTGGCACAGGAAAGGATGCGGCTGAGATCTCGCTGCCTGATGGCTCGCTGGTTGCTGTAGTAGACGGACGTTGCAACACTGAAGGTACGGCTGCCTGTGCTTGTGCTCCAGTTGACCGATCGCTGATTAACTGCTGCCCAAAGGGAATCGTGTCTGCAGTCGCCTGTTTGGTGGTAACCATCGATGGTGTACCTGACGTTAACTTCTGAATTGGTCTGGCTGCACTCTTGCCGTTAGCAGGCGTTGCTGGATCGGGGCTGACGGGCGATCGTGGTGCGGCAGACAGTGACCAGGGCATTGGTGAACCGGATGGGGCAGACGACTCGATGTTTGTGCCAGCTAAATCCAGCGTGCCGCTTGTTTTGCTCAAATCATTACCAAAGGCAGGAATGGTCTGACGCGCCCCTTTGGCGTTTACATCAAACTGACCATTGTTGCTAAACGAGTTGCCACCGGGTGCTGCTGCTGTTCCCAGGTTGGGGCGCGACTGGGCGATCGCCACCAGCCCATCCCGTGTGTTGCCGTCCACCGAATTGTCTCGCAGGATGGGCTGAGCGTTTGCTTGCACCACAATGCCATCTTTATTCTGGGTAATGCGGTTGCCAATGAGTAGCGGTGCCGCCTTCTGGTTCACATTAATCGCAAACCCCGTCTGCTCAAAAATGTTCTCCCGTACTTCTGCTTGCGAGGTGCCATAGATCGTGATGCCATTCGCCCCGTTCTGATAGAAATAGTTGTTGCGAATCAGCGGCGAACCATTGCCCGTCACCGAGATCCCATCATGCCCACTTTCTGTAAAGGTGCTATCCAAAACGGCGGGACTGGTGGATTCAATCCAGACGCCATAGCCTTGAGAATCAGGGTTTTTGACTGTTACTCCAGCGAGAATGGCACGATCGGCACCCACGATCGCCACCTTCTGCCGCGCAAAGGTGGGGCTGAGAAAGAAGCCGCTGCCCTGAATCACGATGCCCTGACCGCGAGTCTCGGTATCACCTTGCAATGTGACTTCAGGTTTCAAACGCAGTGGAAAGGTTTCGCCCGTTTCCTGGCTATACGTTCCGGGTGACAACCGAATGATAGCGCCTGCTTGAGCCACCTGAAGCGCCTGCGTGATCGTTTTGAAGGGTGCACGATCGCTCCCGTCGGCGGCAGCATCATTTCCCTTTGTGGGATCAACCAGCAGGTTGGTTTGTGTTGCACGGTTCGTCGGTGCCGATGCCGTAGCGATCGGTGGGGCAAGGTCAGCCGTAGAAAATACTTGCGCCGAGGCTGGAGACTGCCTGTGATCGAGCATTGTCAGGACTGCACACCCAGCAATCGTAACGATCAGGCGGCGAGCTCCTCGCTGGGTGGGCCAATGCTTAGTAATCGAGTAGTGCATTTTGAAAGCAGCAACGAGAGGAACGATCGCTCAATACAGAGCTAAAACACAATTGGCTTCGTGCCATATACAGCGATTCAAAGCAAGTAAAAATCAGCCCAAATGTACGATTGCCATTGAGCTTCAAGGGGAAACACGATGAACTCTGGTCAACTTTACTCCATACCTTCAACTTTGAAACACATAGTTTTGTTTAAAGATCTCCGGCTGCTCAAATAATGAAGTTGGGATCTGTGAGAAGAGTCTTAAACGTTGGCTTCCATCCCATAACCCGATAGCCTAGACAGAGCAATCGATCGGTATATTTTATGGGCAACACAGATGGTCAGGCTCGGTTTGTGCAGCTTGCACTTTGCCGTATTTTGGATGCCAATTTAGACCGTGCCCGTGAAGGCTTGAGAACGATCGAAGAGTGGTGTCGGTTTGGGTTAGACAATGCTTCGCTGACCGATGAATGTAAGCATTTGCGGCAGGAACTAGCGCACTGGCATACGCCTGCTTTACGCGCGGCGAGAGATACGCCAGGGGATGCAGGAACCGCTTTGACCCATCCCGACGAGGCACAGCGATCGAGCGTTCAGGCGGTGCTGCAAGCCAACTTGTGTCGCGTCGAAGAGGCACTGCGAGTTTTGGAAGAATACGGCAAGGTCTATGACCCAGAGATGGGAGGCGCGTTTAAACAAATGCGCTATCGGGTATATGTGTTGGAGAGCAAGCTAACCGCCAACCAGCGACAGCAACGGCTAGAGCGATCGCGCCTTTACCTGGTCACGGCTCCTACCGAAACCCTCTTTGCAACAGTTGAAGCGGCACTTCAGGGAGGACTTAAATTGGTGCAATATCGTGACAAAACCGCTGACGATGAAGTGCGCCTCAGCAACGCCCAGAAACTCTGTCAGCTCTGCCGCCGCTATGATGCCCTGTTTATTGTCAACGATCGCGTCGATCTGGCGATCGCCGTTGATGCCGATGGCGTCCATCTGGGACAGCAGGATCTGCCGATCGCGCTTGCACGTCAACTGCTCGGCGCCCAACGCTTGATTGGACGTTCTACCCATTGCCCCGACGACCTCCATCGCGCCATCCAGGAAGGAGCCGACTATATTGGCGTGGGACCGGTCTACGAAACGCCGACCAAAGCGGGTAGACCTGCTGCTGGCTTCGACTACGTGCGTTATGCCGCTGCCCATGCCACGGTACCCTGGTTTGCGATCGGTGGCATTGATACCAACAATCTGCACGAAGTCCGTGCCGCGAAGGTCGATCGGGTGGCGATCGTCCGTGCCATCATGCATGCCGAACAGCCGATGGTGACGACGCAGTATTTTCTTGCACAGCTTGGGAATGGGAGGAGTGAGGAGTGAGGAGTAGCGCTTTGCGCCGCTACGCTAGAGAGTTTTGAATTGCTTCCTCCGCCTCCCCTGCCTCCTATGCCTCCTAAAAAATCACAGCCACCCCAAAAACGTTTGCAGCAGTAGCCAAAGGTTGAGGCTGCCGATAATAACGGCAACTGACCAGGCAAGCACCTTCAGCCACGGGGGATTCACAAATTCGCCCATGAGGCGACGATCGCTGGTAAACATCACCAGTGGTACGACTGCAAACGACAGCTGCAAGCTCAAGACGACCTGACTCAGCACTAGCAGGTTGCCAGTGCTATGTTCGCCAAAAAACACGATCGCAATCAGTGCGGGCACGATCGCCAACAAACGCGTAGCAATTCGGCGTAACCATGCGGGCAGGCTGAGATGGAGAAACCCTTCCATCACAATTTGTCCTGCCAGGGTTGCGGTGAGCGTCGAGCTTTGACCAGAGGCAAGGAGCGCCAACCCAAAAATAGCGCTGGCAGCACTTACACCCAACAATGGTGACAGCAGTTTGTACGCATCTTGAATTTCGGCAACTTCTCGATAGCCAGCGGTGTGAAAGGTGGCCGCAGCAACGATCAAAATCGCAGAGTTGATAAATAGTGCCAGCGTCAGCGCTACGGTTGAATCGATCGTGCCAAAGAGAATCGCCTCTCGCCGTTTTTCAGGCGTCGGCTCCCAGGCACGAGTTTGCACAATGGCTGAGTGCAGATATAAATTGTGTGGCATTACCGTTGCGCCCAAAATGCCGATCGCAATGTAAAGCATCTCTGGGTTACGCAAAATCTCGTGATTCGGTAGAAAGCCTTGCACAATGCTGGCTGCATCGGGTCGTGAAAACAGAATTTCGGCAGCAAAGCAAGCGCCAATCGTTGCCACCAACATGATGACGAGCGCTTCAACGTAACGAAAGCCTTTACTTTGCAGGAAAAGTAACCCCAGCACGTCTAGAGCTGTCACAGCAACACCCCAGATCAGCGGTAGCCCAAACAAAAGCTGTAGCGCGATCGCACTGCCCAGCAGCTCCGCGAGATCACAGGCGGCGATCGCGATTTCGCACAGCACCCACAGCACAAAGCTGATCTGAGGGCTAAACGTATCGCGGCACATCTGCGCCAGATCTTTTCCGGTTGCCACGCCTAGCCGCACACACAGCGATTGCAGCAGGACTGCCATTAAGTTGGAAAGCAAAATGACGCTGAGTAACGTGTAGCCAAATTTGGAGCCACCCGCGATGTCAGTCGCCCAATTGCCGGGGTCCATATAGCCGACCGACACTAGATAGCCTGGGCCAGCATAGGCCAGCATCTTGCGCCAAAACCCTTTGACTGTTGGGATCGGAATACTGCGGTGAACTTCTGGCAGGCTCGGTAGACGTTTGGCTGTAGGCGGTACTTTGTCGTCAGAAAATGACATTGCGTAGATTTCATAATCTTTTCACAATTCATTTTATCATTCCTGTCTGCTCTGTCTTCAACCTTTCGACATAATCGAAGCCGCAGGTGAGATCGCTATAGCCATACTGGTTAGGACGGGGTGCAGGGGTTTCATCCCTGTCTGGGGGCACGCCCCCTTTGATCCCAATGTCCTCAGCCTGGTTGACCAACAAAACTCCTGCAATCCCTGCAAACTCTTGGGTTGGATTACGCTAACACTAACCCAATCAATTAAAGCCAGCGTTGGTTTTTACGCTGTTCAATCCAAGCTACAAAAAAGATCTGTCAGTCAACCAGATCCTAAGGTCTTGTTAAAAAATAACTGCATACGTTTGGATTAGCGATCAGCGATCAGCGATCAGCTTTTCTCTAATGGCTGACCGCTGACGGCTGACCGCTACAGTTCATGACATTATTCCTTTACAGCCCCTAAGCGTTGTGGCAACAGCCATAGCAGAGAAAAGCTACCGAGTGTTTCAAGCAGAAAACCACGGTAGCCTGTACGTTTTGGAGTCACTGGAACACGATAGTTATAGCAATCACGTTCCAGAGCACCGCTTTGATCAAGTTCAAAGACAGCACCATGCTGGTTCTAACCCTCTCTAGCTCCCCAGGCCAGCAGTTTGGTGGATCTTTACCGTTTGATTACGGATCTGTGAGCCTGAGTCAAGGATATAACCGATCAGCGCTGTTATTGAGCGATGCTATGGAGCGCTAGTCCTGCGATTAATTTGCAACGTTGGAGTCGCGATCGCACGCGGCAAACTGCAGCCTCTCTGAGACGCTGTCTTCTACTCAAATAAACCGGATCGGGGCTTGTTAAACTCAGGCAGACCGTGTAAAGGTAAATGCAGCTTTAGCGATCGTCGTCAATCCTAAAGCACGTCGTACTCTATTTGTTCTCATTGGCACGCTAATGGCTGAGCCGTTAATCGAACTCAAGGGAGTGTCCAAAGCCTTTGGCAGTCGCGTTGTTTTAGATCGCATTGATTTAACGCTCTATCGGGGTGATGCGCTTGGCATTATTGGGCCATCTGGTACGGGAAAATCAACGATTTTGCGGATTATTGCTGGGTTGGATGTGCCCGATGAAGGGGAAATTTTTGTTCAAGGTCGTCAACGGTTGGGGTCGATCGACGATGTCCCCGATTCGATCGGCATTGGTCTAGTGTTTCAGCAATCTGCCTTGTTTGACTCACTTACCGTTGAGGAAAATGTTGGTTTCTATCTCTTACGGCATTCCAAGCTTTCCCGACAGCGCATTCGAGCTTTAGTGAATGAGAAGCTGGAGATGGTCGGTCTAGCGGATATTGGCGATCGCTACCCCGCTCAGCTTTCAGGTGGTATGCGAAAGCGGGTCAGCTTTGCTCGTGCCATTATTGCAGATCCTGATAATCCTAAAGACCGACCAGAAGTGCTGCTCTACGATGAACCTACTGCTGGCTTAGACCCGATCGCGTCGACCGTCTTAGAAGATGTGATCAGACAGCTCCAGTGCGTTAATGTCGGTTGTAGCAGTTACGCCATTGTGACCCACCAGGAAAGCACCGTGCGCCGTGCCGTTGACCGTCTTGTCTTTCTCTATGAGGGCAAAATTCAGTGGGAAGGCTCCGCTCAAGAGGTGCAAACCACCGATCATCCGATGATTCGACAATTTGCCAGCGGTAGTACAGAAGGCCCGATTCATGCAACAGGTTGATGCTATGAGGGGTGTTCTGCCAAAGCTTTTTGAGGAACTGAAAAGCCGTCCGAAAACCTAAAATTCTTTCTCAGCTATCAATTTAAACTTGACGGACTAGTCGTGTGAGGAGAGTATATGCAGAATTTTACAGGCAGCAGGCGGCTTTCGCGATCGCTCCGAGAAAGCTCTCTGGGACTCTTTGTGCTGGTTGCGATCGCGCTGTTTGTCCTGCTGATCGTTTGGCTGCGTGGCTTCAGCCCCGGAAAACGTAGCTACAACGCCTTTGTCGAATTCGATAATGCAGGCGGCATCAAGCAGGGCACGCCTGTTGCCTATCGAGGCATTAAAGTTGGTGAAGTGGTTGGCGTGAAACCCCAGCCTAGAGGCGTTGTCCTCAAGGTGAAGATCTCGCCCTCCGATCTCTTGATCCCCAGCAGTGCAGTGATTGAAGCAAATCAATCGGGGTTAATTGGGGAACCGTCGATCGATATTTCGCCACTCCAAGATCTTCCGGCTGGTGAGATTGCCCAGCCACTCGATCGCAACTGTAATCCCAGCATCATTATTTGCAATGGTTCTCGGCTGCAAGGCCAGGCGCGGCTCAACGTCAACGAGCTGATTCGGGCGGTGCTCCGCATTGCCAATCTCGTCAGCGACCCGGAATTTACTGCCAACGTAAACTCGGTGGCGAAAAATGCGTCCAATGCAGCGGCGGGTATCGCGAAGCTGAGCCGCGAGGTCTCGAAACCGCTCAAAACGGTTGGCCCGACGCTCGATGAATTTCGGTTGACGGCGCGCCAATTGGGCCTAACAGCGCAAGAAGCCAACCGACTCCTTGCCACCAATCGGAGTTCGCTCACGACGACGCTCACGAATGTCAGTGAAGCAAGTGGTGAACTCAAAGGCGCTATCGCCAGCCTGTCACCCGTCCTGAACCAGGTCAAGCGCACTGAAATTATCCGCAATCTGGAAACCCTGTCTGCTAATGCCGCCGCTGCCTCTGCGAATCTACGCACCTTCTCGAAGGACTTTGGCAATCCTAATAGCGTACTCCTGCTACAGCAAACGCTGGATTCTGCCCGTGCCACCTTTCAGAACACTCAGAAAATCACGTCGGATCTGGATGAACTCACAGGTGATCCCAGCTTCCGCGTCAATCTCCGCAAGTTGATCAATGGTTTAAGCAAGCTGGTCTCTTCTACCCAACAACTCGAACAGCAAGCAGAAATTGCGCGCCTTCTTGCCCCAATGAGCACGATCGATGTACCGACTAGCGAGTCCTCTGCGACCAATAACGCGCCTATGCCAGCATCGGTTGCGCCACCACCGACTGCCTCAACGCCATCGACTGCTGAGGTGCCACGCTAGAAAAAGATGCAGCACGTGAAAAGCAAGATGACTGTAACGCAAACAAGCTCTGTCGGGCTGATGGCGATCGCTGCCCTCACCGTCATACTCGCAAGCTGTGATGGTTCCTCTTCAGACTTTCCGCCAACCGCCAGACCGACTGCTAGCGTCACGGTCTCTAGCCCCTGGCAATCGGCTCAATTAGTCCGCACTATGACCAAAGCGGACGAACCCATCCGCCAGATCGCCATGAGCCCAGACGGGCAGACGATCGCCAGCGGTAGTGTGGAGGGCAACGCTGACCTATGGGACTTTAAAACGGGGAAACAGCTGCGCGACTTTAGCGTTCGCTCCAGAGTGGAATCGATCGCGTTCAGCCCGGATGGGCAAACCCTGGCGACCGGAGGCGATGATGGCAAAGCCAGGCTATGGCAAGTCAGCACAGGGCAGTTTATGCGATCGTTTCCCAGGTATCCGTTTCCCGTACAGACGATCGCCTTCAGCCCCGATGGCACCACCCTTGCCACCAGCAGTTGGAAAAAAACAGTCGAACTATGGGATGTTGCCACTGGAAAATTGCGCCGTACTTTCACAGGGCATAGCGATACCGTCAATGCGATCGTCTTTGACCACAACGGTAAGACCCTTGCCAGCGGTGGCTACGATGGCACTATTCGCCTCTGGAAAACCGCGACAGGAGAGTCTATTCATACCTTCGTCGCCTCTAAACGCCCCATCTACACGCTTGCTTTCAGCCCCGATGGGCAGACTCTTGTGAGTGGTAGCGATGACACGATCAGAGTCTGGGATTTGACCACAGCCCAATTAAAAACCACCTTGCTCGGTCACACGGATGTCATTACAGCGGTGGCGATCGCGCCGGATGGACGCACGATTGTCAGTGGCAGTCGCGATAAAACGATCAAACTATGGGATGCAGGCACCGGAGCTTTAATCAAAACGCTCTCTGTCGATCCAACGCTTGCAGTCGTCTTTAGCCCCGATGGACGCGCGATCGCCAGCACTGGCAACGACGGCAAAATCAAGGTGTGGCAAGCAAGCAAGTGAAGCACGCGTTGCTAGAATCACAGCATCAGCGTTGCAAAATTTGGGAGATTCGATTGAATGACTGAGATTGAATAGGATATTCAACGTAAAGGACGTGCATGGAGTGATGATGAAACCTTACAGCGACTTGATCTGATCCCTGCCAGAATCGAGATTGGGTGGAGGCAAAATGTTTATGTTGCAGCAGGAAGGACTGACAATGCTGGCTTTATTGCTTGAGAACGTTGGCATTGATAAAGCTATTAAAGTAGGAAATCCTGAAGTTTGGCATGAGGCGATCGCCAACTATCAAAATTAAGCTAAACATAAGACAGCTTCTGTTGACATACACACTCGCCACTCAACACATATTACGTTTCTATAACCAAGTAGTGTTGGGTTTTCTGTGTTCACTCAAACCTGCAAATATCGACTCAGTTTCCCGCTCAATCACCATAATGGCTTCTTGCTCGGATAACAAAAATTACTTTATCTGCTTCTAACATTTCGTAAACAATACGATCAGTTCGATTTAGCCGATAAGAATATAATCCTCGTAATTCTCCTTTCAGAGCTTTCCCAGCATAGGGATTCACAGCCAAAATTTGCTGCGTAATTTGCTGAAGCTTCTCTTTTTGCTTCGGTGTTAGCAGCGCAATATCTTTCTGAGCTTGCTTAGAAAAGAGAACCTGAAACGATTCCATGTGTTCAACCGAATATCTGATCGGCTGTCAAAACCTCGCCTCGGCTGTATTCTTGCCGTGCTTGTTGAATATCGGTTAGCAAGGTCGGATTTTTAAGTAATTCAATCGTTTCAATCAGGGCTTCAAGCTCTTCTTGGTTAATTAGCACAAAGCTTTTGTTAGCTTGTACGATCGCCACACCTTCAGGATCATGACTGGCACGATCGAGAATTTCGTCAAAGTTATTCTGAGCGTAATCACTGGTAACTTGATACATAAACACTTCCCAACGTTCTCAATCACTTGCTACAGACAACCCAAAACATACTGTGTAATCCTTTCAGCGATCGCAGTGCATTAAGGCTGTTATCCATTGTCATCGTTAACACATTTTCGCTTAAACCAAAGATCAGCAGCATTGGAAATGAAAGCCTGAGCCTCACTCAAAGACATTGGATTTGCAGGAGGTTCACCCTGTGCAATCGCGTGTCTTGAGTCATTCCCGAATCCTTTGGATGGTTGACTGAGCCTCTGAATCTCTTCCAAGCATTCTTAGAAGCCAAACTGTGTAACTTCCTTCCAAGGTCATCCTCGATTAATTCATAGATTTTGTACATCCGCTCCGTATTTAGATCCTGTTGCAAATAGCGATAGACTTCGAGGGCACGCTCATCCCGCAAAGCTGGTAAGACGCGAAATGAAACAAGCGTTAGCTTATTCTGGTATTCACGCTCTAATTGCTCCACTTCCAATCTAAGCCTCTCTTCTTCTGAAATCTCTGGAGTGATTGTCCATCCTCCACCGTTAACAGACAATCTCAATACGGGTGGTGAGCCAGAGCGAAACACGGTGCCGCTCCGAGAGCCGTCTTCTTTTTGCTCATACACGTTGCCCAGCTTGAAACTTAAGTCTGCGCCAACCCCAGAACTTATCTCAGATATAACGTCACGAATCTCGCTAGCTCGCATCCAAATTTCAGAACATGTCGCTAGTGATTCAAAATCATCACTAATTAGGTAGGTTCTATTCTCTTCTAAAACCAGCCCGACGGGTTTCTTAGACAGTAGGTCAGTTAAAAAGCGCTTGTCTATGATGTCAGTAATCTCAACTAACCATCTCATCTAAGATCCTCTCGTAATGCCTAACAACTGACTGAAGGGTTGATAAACGTTTTAGTGCGTTTGATTGAGACGTATGGGTTGAGATCGCTAAGGCTTGGCGAAATCAGCTGGATTTTGATCTCGTCGATGCTTGATGGGAATGGGTGGCCCTTGACGATCGCCTGCTAGAGCAGCCGTTGTCTCCAACGCTTCCCGTAATCGTTTGGCGGCGTAAATTGACATATCGCGAGGCACGCTAATGCGATCGCGCAAATAGCGTAGTGCCACATCCGATTCTGGCGGCGGTGGACATGCTTGATGCGTCATGAGGTTGGTGAGCGCGCAACGCAAGGCAGTATCCACTAATGCGTCATCAGCGGGGTTGACGCGAATGAGATTGTCACGGTGCTTGATGACTCGAGCGAGTGCCTCCGCACGAGAGGTTTCCGGTTCTGGATAGGTTACATCGGGTAGACCTTCCCAGGGGCCGCGATCGACTCGTGCCTTATTGATTTCCATCTGCGGTTCCCCGTTTTCCCAGCAGCCCCCCATTTGTGGCGGCAAGTCATGCACATGGGTATGGAAGTCGCTCTGCGTGCCTCGATAGGTGAAACGGCTTTCCATCGCTGCAAACCAGTCGGCGAAGCGAGGATTTGCTTCACGTAGGGAGTAACCCTTGTAGTAGTAGAGACTGGCGTTCATGCGCTCGACATACGGTGTGAAGATGACATCGACCGTGCCAAAGTTTTCCAGGAAATAAGGGCCCGGCGTCGCGCTCAAAGCGGCTTCGACCTTAGCCACGATGCCTATAAACTGGTCGCGGTTGCGCTGCTCTTGCTGCGTTGAACTGGATGGATAACACAACCAGGCGCACCAGGCTCTAAAAAGCAAACGCTCTAAGTATCGTAAGGGAAGCACTTTGGGGTCTTTCATGCCCAACCCTAAAGCCCCAAAAACCTGTTCCAGGGCAACCAAAATATCATCGCTTTCGGTGATGAGGCGACCGTTTAGCTCAACGGTAGGCAGCATTCCCGATGGCACTTTGCGCTTGTACCAGCTCTCTTTTTCCCCGTAACAGAACATGGTGACTTTTTCGATGCGGTAGGGAATTTGTTTTTCCTCCAGCCACAGCCAAATTTTCTGGCAGTAAGGGCACCAGGCATGGTGGTCACGGTAAAGCGTCACGCGCACGTCGGCTTCAGTTTGACCAAAAAGGCGCAACCGAGTTTGAGCGTTGGTAATTCCATTGATGGGATCGACCTTAAAGTCTGTGAGGGCTTCGAGTTCTGACCAGCTTAAAGGGGCGATCGTGGTGGCTGTGGATGTCATTGTGAGTTTAAAGCGATCTGTTTGAAACGGCTCGCGGCGTCAGCGGCATTGTCTGCTGTCAGTCGTCCAACCGAGCGAATGCGATTGAGTGCCACTCCTAGCTTAAGGCAAGGACGTTTCTGTGTGGGAGAGTCGAGGGGTAGTAAAGCAATAAGCTCAATGCCAAATTGAGTCGCGATCGCGGCAGATGTCTGTAGAAGCGGGTTTTGCCCTTGTATCTTGAGGGTGGAGAGATAGACCGATTGCCCTTAGATGCTTGACATCGTGCAGAAGCTAGGGTCATCTC
>NZ_PVWK01000059.1 GCF_003003795.1 Stenomitos frigidus ULC18
ACGGTGATTCCGAAACGATGGGTGGTGGAGCGGACTTATGCTTGGTTTGGTCATTACCGTCGCTTAGGCAACGACTAGCGAAGTGATGCTTTATGCCGCTATGGTACATCTCATGGTGCGACGCTTAAAGCCTAAAACTCACGCTGGGTAAGCTGTCCTCAAACTTTTCAAACAGGTTCTAAGTCTTCTAGTCAGGCTTCTAAAAGATGAAGAAACGTGTGCGTTTGCCCTACCTTAGTCACTGGCAATCAAGCTCATTATCAGCGGATTCAGTCCCTTGGTTATGGGCTAAGGCTTGATAACTGGCGATCGTAGTAACAAGCCATGAAGGACTATCACATCAACATCTTCTACAGCGACGAAGACGACGGCTACATCGCCGACATTCCAGATTTGAAATATTGCTCTGCCTTTGGTGACACGGCAGAAGCAGCCGTTCACGAAGTCCTCAAGGCAAAAGGAGCCTGGCTCGAAACCGCGAAGGCAGAGGGAAAACCAATTCCACTGCCCAAATATCGCCCTGCTATCTACCCGATCGCATCGTGACTCATTGAGATAGTCGGACTCACGCAAACCTCGGAGGTTTTAACCAGGAATCGAGCACGCGACCAACGTGGTGATTGAAACCTCCGAGGTTTTAGTCAGAATGCGTAAGTCCTGGATAGTAAAGCTTTTCAACTCCATGTAGGCGCTGCACTTCAAGCTGATGTGCCAGATTCGCCTGAAAACACGCTGTATGATGGGTATGTCTTCTTTTCGCAGCGATCGCAGTAGAGACTGATCGTCTCCTGCCACCAAACCAATGCCAGCACGGTTGCAAGTAAAGCCCGATGATTGCTCTCCTTTAGGACAGTTAATTCTGCAATACCTGGAAGAGCAGTGTATTAGCATGAACCGTCTGGCAGAGCTGTCTGGCATTCCGCAACCCCGGCTTCGAGGAGCCTGCTTTAAAGGCACCTGCCCCACCCCAGAAACCTTACGCAAACTGGCTCGCATTATTGGCAAGCATCATCTAGAGCTTTACACCCTCGCGTACGAAGGGCGCATCGAAAAGATTCCTGAAGATGCCAACAATGACTCTCTCGACTTACTCATGCGAGAGTTATTTGAGGTTGCCAGAGAAGCAGGGTTAGTCGCCCCCAAGAAGCGCCCGTCTAAAGCCAAAATTCGTAAAGCGCTGATGGAACTGGGATTCCATGCAGAAGATGAAGACTGCGCTTGAGGTGAATGGCCTCACCTGGGCGATCGGGCACGCACCTGTTATCAAACAAGACCTCCCGGTTAAACCTCCAGCATTGAAGACTTAACCAAAAGGTCTTGGGTTGAGCGTTGGTGAGACTGCCAGAAAACAAAGCAAGATTGACGCAAAAGCTGTCAGAGTTCGCCCCCTAGCTCCCGAGATTGGGGGAAACTCAGCCTATTAAAGCCCCAGCATTGGGGTTTGGGGCAAATGCGTCAGTCCTACAAATGACTCATCATTTGTCTTCCTCACGTGAGGACGCAAAGCCTTGCGTCCCTACGGAGGTTGCACCGTTCTCAGAAAACGCCTCAGACGTTAGCGTGCGCGGCCACCGTTATCGTCAGCAGGAGACTGACGCGTTTGAGAATCGGGGCGCTGAGGTGCCGCTTGAGGATTAGTAGGCTGGGGCGACATTTGCATCCCTGGATTGGGTTGACCCGGTGCTTGACGAAGCTCAGGAGTGCTCGATCGCGGCATCATGCCTTCGGGGCATCGAGCGATCGTGGTGCCTGTTGTCATCCGAGACGATTGCCTGGAAGGCTGGCTCATCGAGTCAGAACGCATCAAGTCAGAACGCATCAAGTCGGAGCGCATCGAGTCAGAGCGCATCGAGTCAGAGCGCATCGTTGCAGCATTACTCATGTAGTTGGCACGTGGGTCATTCGAGGTGTACCGACTGCTCACCGATTTGTAGCCATCTGGGTTGTTGGCGGCAGCGACCTGCTGACTAGCAAAACCACCTGCTGTTGCGCCACCTTGAGACAACACATCGCCGTAGGCACTGCGTTCGCTGCGAGTATCAGGCGCGCTCGTTTGCATACTAGATGTGCCGGCTGAGCTATCCATGCGGCTACTCATGGTTGGATCAGAGGATGCGGCTTGATCAGCGGAGGCCGTTCCCGTTCTGGGATCGGCTTGATTGGGCACCTGAGCAGCACCAGTAGCGGATGCATCCGGTGTTGCAGTGCTAGATGGATTGTTGGATTGAGTCATAGGCATGCATTGCATCTGGTCAGGGCTGGATTGCGCCTGAGCTTGTCGATCCGTGGTTGTACTCAGCCCACCTGCTAGCGCTGGCAAACCCAATAGACTGCTAGCGGCGATCGCGCTCAGAAGCGCCGTAGTCTTTCTCGCGAAATGATTTGGTTGCGTACTCATAGATGTCTCCTTCGACTACTGCATGCGGAAAGTGAAAATTATGCTGCGAGCCTTGACCGTACATCTCTTTCGTCACGGCTCTCTCCTTCGAGCATTAACGAGCAAAAGGCTTTAGGCACTAACAGGCACAATTTTTCTGACGCAATTGATACAGCTGAAGCATAGAAAGCTGAGCGCTGCAATATCTCCGTCTTTGGTTACATTTGATCACTGGTCATAAGTCCGATCTGCCGTTGCGACTGAAACCAGCATTTAGCTCAATTGAGCATCAATGCTGGTTCATACCGTAGCTAGATGAGTCTTTGAGCAGATTGCGATGTCTTTGTGTTTGAGAGAGTATTGAACTGACCTTACAAAGTCGTTTGCCACCTGCAACCGCCAGGTGCGACGTTTTGAATGCCCCACAGGAGATCCGCGATGTTAGAGCTATATCAGTTTGAGCTGTCCCATTACTCTGAGAAAGTGCGGTTTATCCTTGACTACAAAGGGTTGGCATACCGCAAGATTGAAGTGACTCCTGGTATTGGTCAGATTGACTTGTATCGTCTGTCTGGGCAGCGACAGGTGCCTGTACTCAAAGACGGTAGCGAAATTATTGCCGATTCCACCGCGATCGCCGACTACCTGGAGCGCCAATATCCAGACAAGCCGGTGATTCCAACTGATCCGAAGCTGCGTGGCTTGACGCTTTTGATTGAACAATGGGCTGATGAGTCGATCGGCTTAAATGCCCGCAAGGTGATGATTGATGCGCTCAACCATAGCCAGAGCTTTCGTACCGCGTTCTTACCAAGCTCAGTGCCGGATGTGGTCAAGACTCTAATTGGCGCGGTTCCGAATGAACTTCTTACTGTGCTAGGGCAAGGCGTTGGTCTTGGCTCGGACACAATCAAGAGTGCCACCGAAGCCGTGAAGCGCGATTTGGCATCGCTTTGCTTCTTGCTGTATGACCAACCCTATTTAGTAACAGACCATCCCACCCTGGCGGATTTTGCAGTTGCGGGGCTTAGCATGTACCTGAAGTTTCCTGATGGCAACTACCTCGAAGTGCCACAGGCCTTGAAAGGCAAGGGCGTTCCTGGAATTGCTGATATTGGTACGTTTGAGCCGTTCTTTAGCTGGCGCGATCGCCTCTACGCCGACTACCGCAAGCCCTTGTTAGGTTCTCCTGGTAGCAGTGGATCACCGAACACCATCAATATCGACTGAGACAGGATTAATTGAGACGGAATTGATTAAGGCAAACTAACCGTCTGTAGGGAGGTTGCATGCAACCTCCCTACAGACAGATCATCCAGGTGTTTAAAACAGGAGCCAATGGCCTCTTGAAGCGATCAAACGATGTTAACTTATGTTAAGTCGTTGTTTGGGTCGATCGCTCATGTCTCGTCGCTTCTTGCTTAAGCTTCTTCTGACCCTTTGTCTTTCTCTCTTCACAGCGTTCAGTCCCACGATCGCCGCGAACGCGCTGGGTGGCGCACAACTTCCGCTGAATCAAGCTGCTCCAGCTTTCACGCTGCCGACCAATACAGGCGAGGGCACTGTTTCGCTGGCAGACTACAAAGGGAAATGGGTAGTCGTCTACTTTTATCCCAAAGATTTTACGTCTGGCTGCACGTTGGAAGCACGGCGCTTTCAGCAAGATTTGCCGAAATATGGCGATCGCAACACACAGATTCTGGGCATTAGCGTTGACTCAGTCGCATCCCACGCTGAGTTTTGCGATTCTGAAGGGCTGAAGTTTCCGCTTTTAGCAGATCCCGATGGTTCCGTCAGTAAAGCTTACGGTTCGTGGATGGGGGTTGTTGCTCTCCGCCACACCTATGTAATTGACCCCGATGGCATTTTGCGAGCCACGTTTACTGGCGTTAACCCTGCGATTCACAGCACTGAAGTACTCACTAAGCTCAACGAACTTCAGGCAGTCTGAGATAACTTCCTTCTTGACTTAGCGAAAACCATGGCAAGGTTCCAATAGCATTGACTCATGTCAAGTCGATCGCCTCAAAGCCGCGAATGCCCCCACGGCAAATTTTTGCTGTTTGTCGTTTAAAGACGAAACTCAAATCATGCCCGACAATCAAAGTTGCGTCTACATGTGCGAAACCCGCCTGCATGGTTGAATCGCTCCCTTTCGCGGGTAGGGAAGGCGTAGCCGCTGCGGTAAGCGAGCCACAAGAAAGACGGGATTGGGCATTTCTACACTAGATACATAATGCTAAGTCCATGACAAAGCCGCAAAGGATTGATAGGTGATGAGTCGCACAGTTGCGTAAGATGATCTTAACTCAGCGATAGGCATTTATTCTTATCATGATCGAACAGTTCCCCTGGCTGACCGTGATCGTGCTACTGCCGTTGGTAGCCACGTTGTTCATTCCTTTGCTCCCTGGTAAAAGCGGCAAGACTGTCCGCTGGTACGCGCTGGGGGTTGGCATAGCCGATTTTGGACTGATGTGCTACGCCTTTTGGCGGCATTACGACGCGAGTCAGACGACATTCCAACTGGCGGAAAAGGTGGTTTGGTTACCGCAGTTGGGCTTGAGCTGGGCGCTGTCAGTGGATGGTATTTCGGCTCCGCTGGTGCTGTTGGCAGGCTTTGTGACAACGCTGTCAATGTTTGCTGCCTGGCAGGTGGATCGACGATCGCGCCTGTTCTACGCACTGATGTTGATTCTGTATGCCACTCAGGTAGGAGTGTTCGTGGCTCAAGACCTGATGCTCTTCTTCATCATGTGGGAAGTGGAACTGGTGCCGGTCTACCTGCTGGTGTGCATTTGGGGCGGGCAAAATCGGGCCTATGCAGCGACGAAGTTCTTGATGTATACGGCCCTGGCTTCGATTTTTATTTTGGTGGCGGCCCTGGGGCTGGGGCTCTATGGTGATACGCTCACCTTTGATATGGCTGAACTAGGGAGAAAGCAGTTTCCCTTAGGGCTGGAATTGTTTTTGTATGCTGGACTGCTGGTGGCCTTTGGGGTCAAATTGGCAATTTTCCCCTTTCATACTTGGCTGGCCGACACTCACGGCGAAGCGTCTTCTCCAGTGTCGATGATTTTGGCAGGGGTGTTACTGAAAATGGGTGGGTATGGGCTGATCCGGTTGAACTTGGAACTGTTGCCGCATGCCCATGTGTATTTTGCGCCGGTGTTGGCGATTTTAGGGGTGGTCAACATCGTCTATGGGGCGCTAAACTCTTTTACACAGACCAATATGAAGCGGCGGTTGGCCTATTCCTCAATTTCTCACATGGGGTTTGTGCTGCTGGGGATTGCTTCCTATAGTGATTTAGGTGTAAGTGGGGCGATGCTGCAAATGCTGTCTCACGGGCTGATTGCGTCGGTGTTATTTTTCTTGGCAGGCGTTACCTACGATCGCACCCGTACGATGATGATGAATCAGTTGGGTGGGATGGGGCAGGCGATGCCCACGGTGTTTGCCCTGTTCACTATGGGGGCAATGGCGTCCCTAGCGTTGCCCGGGATGAGCGGGTTTGTCGGAGAACTGGAAGTCTTTGTCGGCTTGGCCACAACCGACATCTATGGTTTGGCCTTTCGCTTGGTGACCATTTTTTTGGCGGCAGTGGGGTTGATTCTGACGCCGATCTATCTGCTGTCAATGGTGCGGCAGGTGTTTCATGGAGCCAGCGCTGATCAACGGTGTGACCTGGTGCCTGCCTGTGACCTGAGTGATCTAGATTTGAAGGCCCAGGGCAACCAGGAGGCGAACTGTTTTGGCACGGACTGTATCTTGCCAGAAGAGGCAGAGTTTAAGGATGCCAATTCCCGGGAGATTTTTATTGCGGTTTGTTTTCTGGGGCTGATTATTGCGATCGGGTGTTACCCCAAGGTGGCGACCCAGATGTATGACGTGAAAACGATGGCGGTCAATGCCCAGGTGCGGGCGGCCTATCATGAGGCCTTTCCAGATGGGTTGCAGCGATCGGCGCAGGGGCTATGGAGCCCTGCAATTTCAGCGGTTCCATCTGCGGATGTCTGGGGTGTTGTTAAATAATCAATGCCCGTCAATCACCCTAGTCATGGTCAGATTATGCCTGACGTCGAGGTTGTGCGGCGACAGATAACCGTTGCATCACAAACAAAAATTCGTCCGCTTCATCAACTTGTTAGACCACGCAGACCGAGCAGATTATGCTACTTCAAAGCTTCGATCGCCACCAGACCATCCTCCATTGTCTGAATTCCATTGATCTCGTTGCAATTGAACCCCTTTATTTCAAGCTGAAGCAGAGCAGACAGAAGTCTTTAGACACCAATCCCAGCCTGGAGGCTGGGGAAAGGATGTTGGAGATTACAGCTCAGACGACGCTAAGTTCTTCCACGATGCTTACGCCCGACCCTCCCATTTCCTCAGACAAGTCTTTGAGCTTCGGCAAACTATCTTTGATCGGCAGCACTGTCTCCTGGTAGTTTACATGCACACCAGGCTGGTATGAGAAGTCCGACATCACTGCTGCATATACATCGATTAGTCCCATGCGGGGATGTTCAGTAAAGATGTGCCCGCCGCAGACTTTACACCATTTGCGATCGCTGTTCGGGGTCTTGTTGTAAGTGCCAATATTGTCAGCTCCTTGCGTCACCTGAACTGCCTCTGGTTGCCATAAAGTGAAGGCGTTAACGGGTCCTGCTGACCAGTGCCGACACGACTCACAGTGGCAGTAGCCCATTGCGATCGGCGCACCGCTGACAGTGAACTGAACTGCGCCACAAAAACAACTTCCGTTATAGATCTTGTCACTGTTCATTATGAACCTCTTGAAGATTATGTTTCTCGATTGAGTGCGCGAACCTATTGTTTGCTCAGATGAATAGGTTCGCACCGGATGCACTTATTGTTCACGCTGGCGGTGATGAGTAAAGGGAAATAGCATCGGCACTTGGCGACGATAATCGGCATACGTCTTGCCATGCATATCTACTAGATCGCGTTCTTCAAATTGAATAGCAACCAGAATATAAGCGGTTGTGATCACTGCAAACACCAGGTGAGTTATCGTCATCGTTGGAGTTGACCAGAAGGCAAACAGCCAACCCACATAAAGGGGATGACGCACATATCGGTAAGGACCAGGTGTCGCAAACTTAAGTTGGGTATATTCCTTACCTTGTAAGTTGAGCCAGACCTGGCGCAGCCCAAACAGATCAAAGTGATTAATCAAGAATGTTGACACCAACACCAGCAACCAGCCAGATGCAAACAAGGCATAGAGAATAGCAACCCCTGTGGAGTTTGTGACATTCCAGATGGTGCCCCCAATCGGCTGCCAAAGGTAAAATAGGGCAATTAAGCAGAGGCTAGAAAACAGGACATAGGTACTCCGTTCAATGGGCTTTGGTACAAACTTAGTCCACCAATTTTTGAAGCCCTGACGAGCCATAACGCTGTGTTGAATGCCAAAGATCCCTAACAAAGCAGCATCAATGAGCAAAGCCTTGCTCCAAGACATTACGGGTGCGGAATCGATCGAACGGGGAACGACAAAATTTCCTACAAAACCGCAAGCATAAAGAAACGTCACGAAGAAGATGACGTAGCAGACCAAACCGTAAAGAAACGCTGCAAGTCGTGCAATCTTATCTTTCCGAGTGAAAGAGAGAGTTTGTACAGTCATACTAAAGCCTCCTTAATTTGAGCAAGAAAGGTTAAAGAATCGGCGAGTACTCAAGTTTGCTTTACTATAAAGTCAGGAATTGAGACGCTTCTACAGTAGTTATCTGCACGCCAATTTCTATAGCTCTATCCTGAACGATTCACTCTGGAGGGACAATGACTCAAACGCTGCAATTTTTGACCGAAACTCCAGAGCATCGATCTGACTTCCGCCCTTTACCTAGGGATATTCTCTCTGACATCCTTGGCATCATTCGTTTTTCAGGGGCAATCTCCTTACGCCCCGAACTGTCTGCACCCTGGGCAATTCAATCCTTACCACACGACGATTTTGCCGATGCGCTACAGGTTCATACGAAACGCCTTCTGCCATTCCACATCATGGCCAAAGGAAGCTGTTGGGTGCAAGCGAGCGATGGCACTCAAATACGACTGTCCCAGGGCGACATTATTATTTTTCCGCACGGAGATGCTCACATTTTGGGCGATCGCTTGGATCAAGAGGCAGTGCTGATCAGTCACTTAGTGCCTAAGCCACCCTGGACTGAACCCCTGCTGATGAAGTACGGCGGTGGCGGTGAAGTAAGTAAGTTGGTCTGCGGGTTCTTGAAGTGTGAAGAAATGCTCATGCATCCCTTCCTTCAAACCTTACCCAAGCTGATTCACGTACGAGCGTTTGCAGAGCCTACAGCCCCGCTGTTGGAAACAGGTGTCCGCTACATTGTTCAAGAAACAGATAACTTTCGATCGGGGAGTATGTGTTCGTTAACTCGCCTTGTCGAGCTAATGTTCATTGAGATTTTGCGGAACTATATGCAAAATTTGCCAGCTCACGAAGTGGGTGGGTTGGCTGCATTGAAAGATCCCATTGTTCGTCAAGCACTGGAATGGATTCATGCTAACCCTGCCCATCTTTGGACTGTTTCAGAGTTAGCTACACACATTGGCATGTCGCGCTCAGCTCTGGCTAACCGTTTCACCCAATTAGTCGGGCAGTCTCCCATGAAGTATTTGACGTGCTGGCGACTCCAATTGGCATCGCGTCAGTTGCAGGATACTGACGATAGCATTGCCAAAATCGCAATTCGAGTCGGTTACGAGTCAGAAGCCGCTTTTAATCGTGCCTTTAAGCGACTTGTAGGCATACCTCCTGGAGTTTGGCGCGATCAAAAAGGATAGGGATGGACAATCGGATTTTACAGCCAACTTCTCGTTGACCCACAACTTTAAACTCAGTCAGCTAACGTTCCGACTACGCAGCTGCAAGTAACTTCTGCACCTCCACCAAGATCTTCTTTCAGCCCGTTCCAGTCGAATTGTTGGGCGGCAACGCAATGAGTGTTGCCATTTCTTTTAGCTTGCAAACAGTGTTCCAGTTACGATCAGTCATGGCTACACCAGGCAACTTCTCGCTACTCGCAGCAAGCTTAGACCTGCCGACACCTTCCGGTGCATGTAGATAAAAGATGTTACCAATTAAGCAAAATCATTCGCTATCCTTCTTCAGACTTTCCAGCTTCTTCAAATCCGGGTTCTTTGGTGCGGCTGCTAAAAAACCTAAGTGCAACGAACTAGGCTCAGATTCTGCTTCTGGAAACGGGTTGTTCGTCATTGCCGTTTCAACTTCAGAAAATCCAATCACGAGAATATGTGGCTCGAAACCGCGTCGTTCTCTGATTTCAATTCCAAGTCTTTTGGAGAAGCTAGAAGTGTCTTTTGATGCACTTTGAAATACTACGTTGCCACTTTGAATGTAGGTTTTGACATTACTGGCACCAAGACTATCCAGAATGGACGTGAGATCCTTCATTGGTAAAGAGTTTTTACCACCAACGTTAATGCCCCTGAAAAGTGCAATGTATGTATACATAAGTCATCATATGAATTCACTGGCTTTTGCCATCCAACTTGTTATTAGACGGAATCTTTCCGCAGATCCACTTTAAAACAGGCGGATCGACAGAAAGATTCGGCAGATCTCTTTCAATCAGATCGATCGGCAGAATCTTTCCGCATAGTACGCTAAGCGGGATGGATCGATGGAACATATCCGCATCGCTTCAGATGTGTACGGATAACGCAAAAGTGTAATTAAATACGTAATTTATCCTGGTGGTCTGAGCATGGAACCGCCTCCCAAAAAGCTTTTATACCGAATTAAAGAATGGCGGCAACAGATCAATCGCTGGCTAGGGGCAAGGCAGTGCCTTGCCCTTACAGAATGTGTCGCATTTTCAATTCAATTTGGTATTAGACCAAATGCAAGATGCCATTCGGCTCAAGCATTATGCCTAGTGGGTGGGATGTCATACCTTTCGTCACAGCTTCGCAACGCATCTGCTGGAAAGTGGGTACGACATCCGGAAATCCAGGAGTTGCCAGGACACAAGGATGTGCAAACAACGATGATCTATACGCACGTCTTAAATCGAGGTGGCCGAGGTGCAAGAAGTCCATTAGATCGATGAGAGAACGACATAGCAGGCAGACAGGGTTTACTGGTCTGCGATCGCCCCTCTCCCTTAAGCGCTAAAGTAGGCAGCAGCAGGATGATAGGCCACGATCGCGGTGGTCGATTGCTCTGGATATAGCTGTTCACTCTCATCCATGTGAAGGTTGATGCGTTTCGCCTCTAGCAAATCTAGCAGCGTGTACTGATCTTGCATATTTGGGCAAGCAGGATAGCCAAAGCTGTAGCGCGACCCTCGGTAACGTTGTGCCAAGACATCTCGAATGATGTCAGGCTCTTCGTCGCCAAAGCCTAACTCGCGACGAATACGAGCATGTACCCACTCTGCCAGTGCTTCTGCCATCTGTACCGCAATGCCGTGGAAGTAGAGGTAGTCGGTGTAGCTGTTGCCATCAAACAGTTTTTTGGCGTACTCGGTCGCGATCTCGCCCA
The DNA here is from genome assembly GCF_003003795.1 of Stenomitos frigidus ULC18. Taxonomy (GTDB): domain Bacteria; phylum Cyanobacteriota; class Cyanobacteriia; order Leptolyngbyales; family Leptolyngbyaceae; genus Stenomitos; species Stenomitos frigidus_A. Next base: position 10,935 of record NZ_PVWK01000059.1, read on the forward strand.
TTGTGACTGCCTGCATCGGAAACACATCAATTAACCCCGATTCTTTGGGCGCATAGTAGTCGGCAATGCAGTAGCGGCGAAGAGATTTTTGGCGCGGGAAGGTGAAGGTGGCGAGTGGGGTGTCGGGTGTCGGGTGTCGGGTGTCGGGGTTATAGAGATGGAGTGAGTTGCCGTCTGCCTGGGCGGGGAAATAGCCGTAGATGGCTTGAGGATGCAGGAGGTTTTCGTCTACGATGCGGCGTTTCCACTGCTCCAGAATGGGATACACCGTTTCTTGTAGGAATTGGTCATATTCTTCTCGTGATTGTTCGCGCGGCTTGCGAAACTGCCACTGTCCGGCAATCAGCGCTTGCAGGTCGAGATACCAGAAGAGTTCGTCCCAGGGAATATCGGCAGGTTGGAGGATTTTGGTGCCCCAGAACGGTGGCGTGGGGCGGGGAAGGTCGGCAGCGATCGCCGTTGAACGGAGCGTGTCGGTTTCGGAAGGCTGCAGGTTTTCGTCGCTCTGGATTTCAACTTCCAGGGTTTGATCATCACTGACTTCCGTCTTTTTATCCTTTATCCTTTCGCCTTTATCCTTTTTCTCACCCTTCTCATCCAAAAATCCCTGCCGATCATCCCACTCTCTCGCCGCCTTCGCAGGCATGAGTTGATCCATAAAGTGCAGATCAGAGAAGGCGTCTTTGCCGTAAATGACCTGTCCCTTGTAGACGTTCTGGCAGTCTTCGTGGACGAATTTGGGTGTAAGGGCTGCGCCACCGAGGATGACGGGAACTGTGATGCCGCGATCGTTGAAGACGTTGAGATTCTCTTTCATGAACGCGGTGGATTTAACGAGCAGACCGCTCATGGCGATGCAGTCGGGCTTGTGCTGTTCGTAGGCTTCAATGATGCTGTCTACAGACTGTTTGATGCCGAGGTTAACGACGCGATAGCCGTTGTTGGATAGGATAATGTCCACCAGGTTTTTGCCGATGTCATGGACGTCGCCTTTGACCGTGGCGATGACGAAGATCCCTTTGGCTTGCCCGGAGTCTTCTTTTTCCATGAACGGTTCCAAGAAGGCGACAGCAGCTTTCATCGTTTCGGCAGATTGCAGTACAAAGGGCAACTGCATCTGACCGGAGCCAAACAGTTCGCCCACCACCTTCATGCCGTCCAGCAAGAACGTGTTGATGATATGGAGGGGTGGATAGGTTTCCATCGCTTGCTTGAGCAATGCATCCATCCCAATCCGTTCGCCGTCGATAATGTGCTGCTTGAGCTGCTCTTCGAGGGGCATGTCTGCGGTGGCAGCACGGGAAGCACGCGCGTCTTTTGCCGAGACGCCTTCAAACAGCGTCGTCAATTCAGTGAGCGGATCGTAGATGCAAACATCGCCTTCAAAGCGGCGGCGATCGTAAATCAGGTCAAGGCAAACGGTTTGATGAGCGGAATCAATCTTAGACAAAGGCAGAATTTTGCTGGCGCTGACGATCGCGCCATCCATCCCTGCTTCGGTCGCTTCGTGCAGGAACATCGAGTTCAACACAATTCGCGTTGCGGGACTCAAGCCAAAGGAAATATTAGAAACGCCCAGTAGCATATGGCAACCGGGAAGCTGAGCACGCATCTGGCGCATCGCTTCGATCGTGGCGCGTCCGTTGGCTCGGTCTTCTTCAATCCCGGTGGAAATGGGCAGTGCCAGCGGATCAAAGAAAATTTCGTGCGCGGGAATGCCGAATTCCAACGCCTGACGATAGGCACGTTGGGCGATCGCAAACTTTTTCTCAGCGGTACGTGCCATGCCATCTTCGTCGATCGTGCCCACGACGACCCCTGCACCATACTGTTTCGCCAACTCCAGTACTTTCAAATAGCGTTCTTCACCATCTTCATAGTTGGTGGAGTTGAGCAAGCACTTGCCGCCTGCCACCTTCAGCCCCGCCTCCATCTTTTCCCACTCGGTGGAATCCAACATCAGCGGCAGCGTGACGTTCGTGACCAGACGCGACACCAGCTCGCGCATATCCCGCACGCCATCACGACCGACGTAATCCACGTTCACGTCCAGAATGTGTGCGCCTTCCCGCACCTGCTCCTTCGCCAGCGACACCAGCCCATCCCAATCTTCTGCATTCAGCAGATCGCGGCACTTCTTAGAGCCGCTGGCATTCAACCGTTCGCCAATGATGAGAAAGGAATTGTCCTGGTCATAGGGTTGAGCGCTGTAGATGGAAGCGGCAGAAGGAGTGTAGCGGAGGAGGGGACGGGGATTAGGAAAGTTTTGAGTAGCGCTTTGCGCCGCTACGCTAGAGAGTTTTGAGTTTTGAGTTGAATCTTCTAACTCAGCACTCAAAACTGTGAACGCATAACTCTCTCTGACAGGTCGCTCCTTCGGCGTCAGCGAGGGCGCAATCTCCGCCAACTGCTGAATATGATCGGGACGAGTGCCGCAGCAGCCACCGATGACCTGTACGCCCAGATCTTCCACGAAGTGCATGAGCGCCATCCGCAACTCCATTGGAGTCAGCTTGTAGTGGGCGTGACCGCCGACGTTTTCGGGGATGCCAGCGTTGGGGATGCAGGAGATCACAAAGGGCGAGTTGGCAGAGAGGTAGCGGATGTGGTCTGCCATGCGATCGGGCCCCGTTGCACAGTTCAGCCCCAGAATGTCAATGGGGAAGGGTTCCAGAATGCTCAACATCGCAGTGACATCAGAGCCAACGAGCATGGTGCCCTGTAGCTCCATCGTGACGGACACCATCAAGGGTCTGCGATCGCCCTTCTTTGCAAAAACTTCCTCGATACCATTTAGCGCGGCTTTGATCTGCAACACATCCTGAGCCGTTTCCACCAGGAAGAGATCAACCCCACCGTCGTACAAGCCTTCTGCCTGCTCGGCAAAAGTGGCTTTCATCGTGTCGTAGTCGATGTGTCCCAATGTGGGCAGCTTCGTGGTGGGGCCGATCGAGCCCGCCACGAAGCGCGGTTTCTCTGGCGTCGAAAATTCGTCGGCAACCTGTTTGGCTAGCTCGGCAGCGGCTTTGTTGAGTGCATACGCCTGATCAGCGAGATCGTATTCTGCCAGGACGATCGACATGGCTCCAAACGTATCAGTCTCAATAACATCAGCACCCGCTGCCAGAAACTCTCGATGCACCTGAGCCACCGCTTCGGGTTTAGTAAACACTAGATATTCATTGCAGCCTTCGTACTCTGCGCCGCCAAAATCCTCTGCTGTCAGGTTTTGCGTTTGCAATGAGGTGCCCATCGCGCCATCGAAAACAATGACGGGACGATCGGGATGATGCAGGCGCTCAAGAAAGGGGCTTTTCATTGGTGGTTTAGACTCAATACTTCACGCAGACGGTGCTACTAACCAATTGTGACATTACAATCGGCTGCGATGAGCCAGCGGCGGCAAACTTTGGCAGCTTAATTTCTCAGCTTAATCTATTGTGCAAAATTTCCGTAGAGACAGGCGCGATCGTCGGTCAAGGATCATCGGCGTTTCTGCTGTAAGGGTAGCTGTGTGCCCTTATTTAGACGTTGGATTGGCATCAATGAAGCGAAGCAAAGCCTGGTATTTGGGCGCGGTTTTCGGATCTTGTCCAAGGTGTTCCAGCGCGCCCCACATGCCGAATTTGCCAGACCTGCCGACATCGTAGTACTGGTTGAAAAGCCCGCCGCCTGACGCCTTCCAGGTGTTGAGATACTCGGTGTACAGGTCGCCCATCCGAGGGTTACGGTTGACCTCAGAGTACAGTTTGGTAATTTGAGGCTCGTCCTTCTCAAACTGAAAGCCCGTTAACTGCTGCCCCCCCTCATAGGCTTGAAGTTTCAGCCCATATTTACGCGCCAGGTTAGAAGACTCAACGATATTTTTCTTGATTGGCCCTCTAATGTCTGCTTGAAGAATGTCGAGCACCTGATCTGGCGACATTTTGATAATCTGAGCGGCTTTGTCTGAGTTCAGCAGGATGTCTCTGCCGTCAAAGTAGGGGGCGATCGCGTAGGAATCGGCCTGTTTATAAGCGTCTTTCCAGGTCAGCAGTTGTTCACCAGACCAGGTATTGACTGATTGCCCTGCCAACACGCGATCGAGCCGACTGGTGCCACCCATCACGTCTGCAAAGATTTTGAAAATCTCGACCGATCGCTGCGAATAATACTTCGTTCCTGCAAGGTATTGGTCGTTGTCTAGCTTCAGTTTGACCCCTTGTTCGTTGGCGTAGTGGGCCTGCTCAAACCCATAGTTCCAGACTTCATTGGAGTATTCAATGTGGGCTTTTAACGATGGGTCGAGCTTGTCGCGTACCAGTGTGGCGTACTGCCGCACAAAGTCATCACTGGCTCGCACCGGAATGGTAAACCAGGGTTCCGCGTGCAGGGTATTAGCGAGCTGAATCATATACTCCAGCGCCACCCCGCTTCCTAATGCCTGGGTTGCAGAAGCGGGTGTAGTGCGATCGACCCAATCGGCAAGCTTAGAGCCATTGGTCTCCTGCCAGTCCATAAAGCGGATGGCTTTGAACTTGGCTAGCGCTTTCAGAAACTGTGGGTTAAACGGTTGTGTCTGGTAAGTTTTTTCGTGCCCCGGCATGATGAACCGGATGTTGCGGAGTGGGTTCGCTGGATTCGTCGATCGCAGGTCAAGCGAGACGTCATCAACATTGGTCATAATTTTGACCACCATGCGCCCAGGTGTCTGGCTCACAATAGTCAGACCCTCGCCATTGGCGGCGCTCACGTCTAACTTTCCCTCGCCGTCGTACAGTAGCGTATAGTCTCCAGTTGGATGATGGCGACCATTATCAAGCACCCCTGTCGTCGCATATTGACCCGGTCGTAATGAGGCAACCCAACCCTCCTTGGTGAGGGGTAAGGGGCCACCCTCTGCCCAACGCTTACCCTCAGCATTTGAAAACCAGGTGTGAGATGTTTTAAAGACATCAACAAACGGCATCTCGGTACCGTAGCTGACCACTTGAGCCAGGTTAATGCCCACGGGCGATCGAGCGTTTGGCTTGTCAGCACCACTTTTGCCAAGGGACACGGCATCATTGGGTAACGCTTGCGCAACCAGGGGGCTACTGCTACTGGGAGCGATCGCACTGACGCGATCGGCGCTTGTCCCGCCATCGTTCGCGCTGTTAGCGTGACCACAGCCAGCCAGCACTCCATTAAATTGCAAAAGCATCGCCACCAGGAGGACGCTACCGATGCTGCTGTTAAAAAAGCTTTTGTTGAAAAAACGTGTTAGTTTCACACCACTACTCGTACTTCTGTGACTGTGAGTGTGCTGGTTTGCCACTCACCATTTCATTCAAGCTGCTGTGTCCCTGATGGCACCATGATAGCTAGCGTGTCATTCATATGATGGGAGTGCGCACTGCTCGATCGCCGAATACAAGTGGCTTTGAAGGATTCTGTCGTTGAAATCCAGGTTTCTTTACAAGACGATATCGCTAAGGATCGTGGATTCAATAAAATCGACAAATTGTCTGCAGGTAGGGGCGCACGGCCGTGCGTCCCTACTGACGGCTAGCTGGACAAACAATCTTTTTCGCGATCGCGCTAACCATCATGATGGTCGCGGCAAATCCTCCCTATAATTGAGTTTGCCCTTGGCGTGGCCGTATGACTTGCGCTAATGCTGCATCCTTTCTCAAAGAAGTTCTATGTCCTCCGATCGCTCTCAACCTGACGACCAAAGTAAGTCCAGCCTGGAAGAAATTCGTGCCACCCGTTTAGAGAAGGCTGAGCAACTCAAGCAGGCAGGGCAAAATCCTTATGCGTATCGGTGGGATCTGACGCACCACACAGCCGCTTTGCAGTCTAAATATGCCGAATTAGCGAGTGGCGAAGAAGTGGCGGTTGAGGTGGCGATCGCGGGACGTATTCTGGCGCGTCGGGTGTTTGGCAAACTCGCGTTCTTCAACGTGCAGGATGAAACAGGCACCATCCAGCTGTACCTCGAAAAAGCGCGCATCCAGGACGGCATGGCTGACAACCCCGAAGCCTTCGATCAGTTGAAGCAGCTGACGGATGTGGGTGATATCATTGGCGCAAAAGGCACCATCAAGCGCACCGAGAAGGGCGAACTGTCGGTGTATGTCAGCGCATACACCATGCTGACCAAATCCCTGCTGCCGCTGCCCGACAAATGGCACGGTTTAACGGATGTGGCAAAACGCTATCGCCAGCGCTACGTCGATTTGATTGTGAACCCTGCTGTGCGGGAAACGTTTCGTCGTCGGGCGCTGATTACCGCTGCCATTCGTCGGTATCTGGATCAGCAAGGCTTTATCGAAATTGAAACACCTGTGCTGCAAACAGAGGCCGGCGGAGCCGATGCGCGTCCCTTTACGACCTATCACAACACGCTGGAAATGCCGCTCTTTCTGCGGATTGCGACGGAACTCCACCTGAAGCGGCTGATTGTCGGTGGGTTTGAGAAAGTGTTTGAACTGGGGCGGATCTTCCGCAATGAAGGTGTTTCCACTCGACACAACCCCGAATTTACCACGATCGAAATCTACCAGGCATACGCTGACTACCACGACATGATGGCGCTCACTGAAGCGCTCGTCGTCTACGCCGCGCAAGAAGTGTTAGGAACGCTGCAAATTACGTATCAGGGGACGGCGATCGACCTCACGCCTCCCTGGCGTAGAGTGACGATGAATGATGTGGTGCAGGAGAAGACGGGCGTTGATTTTAGCCAGTTCACTACCCTTGAAGACGCGAAAGTCGCAGCAACGAAGGCTGGCATCACAGACATTGAGGCTGTGACGTCGATCGGCAAGCTCCTCAACGAAGCCTTTGAGCAGAAAGTCGAAACGACGCTGATCCAGCCGACCTTTGTGCTGGATTACCCGGTAGAAATTTCGCCCCTAGCCAAGCCCCATCGTTCCAAGCCTGGATTAGTCGAACGGTTCGAGCTGTTTGCAGTCGGACGCGAAACCGCCAATAGCTTCTCAGAGTTAACCGATCCTGTGGAACAGCGCGATCGGCTGGAAGCGCAAGCAGCCCGTAAAGCCGCTGGCGACCTGGAAGCGCATGGCGTGGACGAAGATTTCATCACGGCACTGGAATATGGCATGCCTCCTACAGGCGGCCTGGGTATTGGCATCGATCGCCTGGTGATGCTGCTGACCGATTGCGCCAGTATTCGGGATGCGATCGCCTTCCCGCTGCTAAAGCCCGAAAAAGCGGATGCAGAAGAATGACATGGCTCAAAAGTAGAGTCTTGTGAAACGTCGAGTTCGTCCTTGCGGTAGTCACTTGCTGAAGCGCGTCATCCTAAGCTATGTATGACGTTTTCAGGTATCTCAGATGAGCGACTCCGCAGAAAAGCGCCCCGCCAAAGCTAAAACACAAGCCGAAAAACTCCATGATGAGGGCATGTTCGATCCTCAAGATCTTGTTTCTAAAGGTGGCTATGTAGGCAATCCTAGAGAGATCATCGAAAACCCTGGGGTAGCTCCCGAAATGCCCGAGCTTCCAGAAGACTTTCACGATGATCTGTTAGCGCACAGTGATGACGAGCCATAAGGCGATAGCCATAATCAACGTCGCAAAGCTTTCAACGCAAGATTGGGAAAGAGCTGACTCGAAACAGCAAGTTGTACCCAGGCCGTTGCCAACGTTTCCAGAGTGCGGGCGACAAGCAAATTGCCTGCATCCACTGCTTCGTAGCCGCATTCCTCAATAAGACTTGAAACAACTTGTTTTGCCTCGCTATCATCGCCACAGTAGAAAACACTCGGAAGATCAGAGCCAAACTGCCTTGAGTCTGAAGCAAGGATTTCGGCAAAGGTTGTATTGAATGCTTCCACAACCTTCGCAGTCGGTGCAAGCTGTTGAATGGTTTCAGCAACGGAAAGCTTTAAGTCAGTCGGGATGCCGATCGTCTGTCCTGTAAAGTCTGGTTGCAGTCCACTGACACAGGTGATGAGGATTTTTCCATCCAGAGAGCCAGCCGTTTGTAGTAACGCTTCTAAATTTGGTAGCCAGACTGCCAGTAGAACGACATCGCTCTCTGCTACCGCCGCTTGAACGGTGCCGACTCTTGCTGTGTCCCCTGCCGCCGCCGCCAGTTCACGCAGCTTGTTTTCGTCCCGTGAGTAAGAAAAAATGACGTGATGACCAGCTCTTGCCCAAAGTTTTCCCAGTGCTGCACCCATGTTGCCCGCACCGATAATGCCAATTTTCATGTGTTTTTCTGAGTTGTCATCGCTTACCACTATCGCTCAATCAATTTTTCCTTTCCAGTTAACCAATAGCCGATCGCTGCGATCGCGATGGTAATGATCGCTGCGATGACATTGGGATAAATGGCGATGCCACCAAGTTGCGGTTCTTGAACATTGCCCAAAACTGGATCATTCAGAAAGCCGTAGGATGTTCCGGGCCAAAATCCAGCCGCAATTAACCCTAGCCAAAAGGCGGAACCGAGAAAGGCAGCCAACCCCATTGAAAAGCGATCGCTCGTTGGACGCACGTGCAAAATGGCTAAGGCTGCACTTCCTAGCGATGCAGCCGCAAAGAATGACATGGCACAGTGAAGCTTGGCATGAGGCAACCAGGCAGGGTTATTCATATGACCCTGCGCTAATAAAACAGCATCAACGCCAATCGGAATCGTTAGAGTTGAAATTGCAGTAGCAATGAGCAGTCCTTTAGCAAGTTTTTCTCGACGCATAATGTTAGCTGGCGATGCAATGGTCAGGTGAAGATACTGAAGTAGAGCTAACCGAAACTCTAGAACGTACAAAAAAGATACGTTAGCTGCGGGATAAAAGATAGACGTTTCTTGCGAAAGTGGCGGTCACTTTAGGTCATTCTTGCTATCGTGCGATCGCCACCAGTCCCCTAGAGTAGGGAAGCGATCACAATTTGACGCATTACGGCAACGTTTTACCAAGCAACTCTCTTGGTGTTACCCCAAAATGCTTCCTGAAATGTTTTGCAAAACGGCTTTGATCAGTACAGCCAACCAGCAGAGCAATTTCTACCAGCGTATGGTTCCCCTGGTGCAAGAGAACTTTTGCTTTTTCCATACGCTGTTTAAGGACATATTGATAGGGTGCAAGACCGACCGTCTGTTTAAACAAGCGACAAAAATGATACTGACTCATGCCTGAAACTGCTGCCAGTTCAGCTAATTGAAGCGGTTGATCGAGATGACTGTGAATATAATCTTGTACGCTCTGGAGTCGATGGCTCGGCAAACGTGTCGTAGTGCGTTTAATTTTGGGTTGAAACGTACAGTAATGTCTCAGCAGGTGGATGAACAATACTTGCATCAGGGACTCGGTATAAAGCGATCCGCCCATGCCCCCCGTGTCGAGTTCTGCCTGAAATAAGCGTGCGATCGCGTCAAGTTGTGGATCGCGTGCCCCAATTGTACTGAGCAACTCAACAGAGCTGGCATCACATCCGCTCACGTCTACCGCTATTTGATTCAGCAGCACTGGGTTAAGCACAATCATCAGCGATTCATCCGTGCTGTCCCAAGCCCAAAGCCCTGATGTGTTAGCTGGACAAATCCAGAAGTCACCTTTGCGTTGAGTTTGTTCAGATGACTGTTCACCGATACGAGTTATTTTTTGTTGATTGCCATCGCTCAACAGAAGGCAAAGCAGGTGATCACTGCATCCAGGGAATTCCAGCTCATTCGGTTCTGAGACATGGTGGTCGATCGTTAAACCAGCTAAACAAAGGGTGCGGCGCTTAAAAATCCAGGATTCCTTCATGCAAGTCTAATAAGTTCATTGACGTTAAAGATACGCCGACAAGAACACTGATTATCGTCGGCATTAATACCAGACCTGACGGCATAGAAGCGATACTAACGACGGCATAACGTTGCCCATCACCCGCCGCAGATCACCTTTGCATCACGACCGATCAACTCTCAGCGGTCAGCGTGCATGGGCGTTATTAGCCTGTGCTGCATCAACAGCTACTACTTATACACAACACGAAAACGCTCACAAACTAAAAGCATCTCAGGGGTTGGCTTCTTAGCAATTTTAGGTAATACTCGCCAGAAGTACTTCCAATGTCCCTCTTTCCAAGACTCTAACGAACGGTCATCCTCACCCTCTTCATAGGCAAACTGGGTGTCCACTTCATTAAAGGCTCGGATTACCACTTCTATTGTTTCAATAATGCAAAGTGGGTTGTCATTACCATCAAGCACAATAGTTTTTAATCCCACTTTAGGAAGTTCGCTTCCCTCTGCTTCCCATTCCCATAAAGCTGAACAGGTGGCAGTTTTAACTCCTTTTAAGATTAAATTTCCAAGTTTATCTGCCAGATCAGAGCGATCACCAAATTGACTCGCGTCATAGATTTCGGCACTAGATGTAGCATTTGGAAGTGTTGCTAAATATGCTTGCCAGTATTGTTCTAATTGCTCCTCGTTCATAGGGCTTTAATCTAAGAGATCATTTTTACTGTTTTTTGGGATCCACGACTGACTCAACAGCAAGCTCGTCCCACTCACAGTTTCCAATATATACTTTGCCAAGAATCAAGACTTGTTTGAGCATCACAACTCAACAAGTAGCCTATAAGAGGATGCTTTAAAAGTGTCTGGCGGTTAAAACCGCGATTACGTAGATAAAGTCTGCCGACGCGGACTACCGAAACAAAAGGGTATTGTTGTCCCTGTAGCCGCGACTTCAGCCACTAGGGCTACTTTTAAAACATCCTCTAACTGCACACTCACAGATAACTCAGCAGGTTAACAACTTAGTACAGCGCCATTACTAACCGTTTGCGATAGTCTTTCGTTAAGGGATGGTCGTCACCCAGTAGGTCAAAGATTGACAGCATGGCTTTTCTGGCACCGTCACCTCGAAACTTTCGGTCTTTGGTCAGGATGGCTAGAAACTGCTCTAACGCTACCGGATAATTTTCCTCAAGTACCAAACTGGCGGCTTGTTGAAAGGCGCGATCGAGGTCACTCTCGCCTTCGGGCTGCAATGCGATCTGTTTGAACCGAAGCCGCGCCCTCAGCGTTTTGGCATCAGGAAAGTACGCTTTGTCGTACTCCGGAATCTTTGCCAGAAGGGACTCTGCCACATCCAGGCGATCAGCATCGATGTAAAAGCTAGCGGCTTCCAGAATCAACCCACGGTTGTCAGGATACTGCTCTAGTAAGGCGAGAAGGCACGTTTCGGCTTGCTCAACCTTGCCGATCGCAGCATCCGCATAAATCGATTCCAGTGCTTCATCCAGAATGGACGTAATCTGTAGTTGCGCCAAAAATTCGCGTAGCTTTGGTTCTGGCAACATGCCGACGAAACCATCCGTTACCTTGCCATCGACAACAACCTTGACATCAGGGACGCCCTCCACGCCATAGGTATGCGCTAATTCAGGGCTTTGATCAATATCCACTTTTGCCAGGACAAAATTATACTCTTGCGACAGCTTTTCGAGTACAGGCTTGAGCATCTGACAGGGGCCGCACCACTGAGCGAAGAAATCAACCAGCACAGGCGTTTGGTGCGATTTTTCAATGACTTCAGCAGCAAAATTTGTTTGATTGACCGAAATTGCAGCACCCATTTGTTTGCTCTTGCTTGTGTTGTCTTTTTTGGGGAGAACGTGCTTTTGTGGCCGCAGATTCAGCTCTGGCAACCCTCTAGTGGTCTGTCAATTTTCAGTTGATGGGTAAAGTCGCTGTAGTTTGATGCGTGCATCGGCTGTCGTAAACCGCCA
>NZ_PVWK01000060.1 GCF_003003795.1 Stenomitos frigidus ULC18
AACGCTTGTGCCTTACTTTTTGCAAGAACATAAGAATATTCTAGAAGCTTGGGTAAATTCTTTGCCAGAAATCTCCTTAAAGCAGGAACGTTTAACTGAACGTTGGCAACGATTGACTCAATCATGGAGCGGTGGCCGTGACAAAAGCCCGTGAAGTTCCCAATTGGGAACAGCTTTATCAAGAAAAGCCCGTAGAATCGATGCCCTGGTTCAATCCCGACCTGGATGGGCTAGCGAAAGAGGTTTCTATAACGGGCGATCGTTCCATGCAGCGATCAGTGCAAGATGATTAATACTAGAGTGTGATCCAGACACCTGATTTAACTCTGACGGTTGGCTGGTTTAATGCGGTGACTCTTATGAATACATGGGCTAATGTCTCCTTTCGGACAAGCGCCTCACGATGCTTCTCAAAAAATCTTCTGACTAAGATCAATGCTGCACTTTATTTTGACTTGGCTGGCAACAGCCCTATCGCTGGTGATTACGGCTCATTTTGTGCCGGGCTTCAAGATTGATAGCTTCACTGCTGCGCTCATTGGGGCAGTTATTTTGGGCGTGGTGAATGCGATCGTTCGACCCATTTTGACGCTACTCACGCTCCCATTGACCATTGTGACGCTGGGCTTATTTTTGTTTGTTGTGAATGCGTTCACGTTCTGGTTGGTTGCTGCGATTACCCCAGGCTTTCATCTGGCAGGCTTTTTGACAGCGTTGATTGGGGCGATCGTCTTAACGATTGTTTCCAGCATCGTTTCGCTGTTGGTCAGGGCGATTGATCCGACGGCATGAAGCACGTCACTAGGTTAAGCCTTGTGCAACTAGCCGATCGTTTGTAGCGGCTGGGAGATTAATTTTGCGATCGCGGCAACATTTTCCGGATTGGCTCAAGTTCGCGGTGTTGTAACCCCTATGAAGCACTCATAGGTAACAGACCCATCAGCACTGCTGGTGGGTTTTTTGTGCTTTATCAGCGATGCGGGTCATTAGTTTTGAGCAAAGCTGTAAGAATAGAGGTGATGCTCTCTCGCTCTCCAATTTCTCCATGAAAGCTCTCGCCATTCTTTTAACTGCTCTTCTCGTTGCTGCCTGGATAAGCGCGATCGCCATTCTAGCGATCCAGAACTTCAGCCCTGTTTCGCTACGGTTTTTGGGCTTTCAGTCGATCGAGATGCCAGTGGGGTTAGTGCTGGCGTTTAGCGTGGCACTGGGCACTTTAGGCACTGCGATCGCCCAACCACTGTTAGGCTTATCGAGCTTTCAGCGAGAAGACGACGAAGATTACTAACAAGTGAGGGCTGATGAGCTAAAACCCTTCCTTACAAGGCATAGACCTGCCCGTCAATCAGCAAGCGTGTGATGCCTTTTGCCTGAAGGTGAGATGACGTTTTTTGGAGTACCTGTGCGTCAGGGAGCTTGATCACACGCTGCGTCCGGGGATTTGAGTAGCGTTTAGCAACACGATGATTGTCGAAAACGGGCAGCGTTTTTGACAAAATCTCGGCTTCTGGAATTTGACCGAGATCACCGAATTCTTTCAAAGGTCGGGCGATTAACTCAGCGGAGCGATCGACCACCAGATAACAAGTGCGGGGTAAAGACGCCTCTGCTAACGGCAGTACCTGCACTAACGCCTTGCCAGCAATTCGCCCGCCAGCGAACAGTGCGCCGTTCTCCAGGTCGTCGTCTAGGTCATCGTCGTCTAGCTCGTCATCATCGAGGTCATCGTCGTCCAGGTCATCGTCATCATCGTCCAGCTCATCCGCTAGATCGGCTTCGTCCTGCAACAAGTCTTCGCCCATGACGATCCCTTCAGCCGCGCCTGCTGTCAGAAGCTCGTCGTATAGGGGCTCAGCATCGATGTCGCTGATGTCCTCTACAGGCAAAGCGGTGTCATCACGATCGGCGATCGGCGATCGGTCTGCCTCTAGCGATTTGATCTTCACTGTCGGTGGCGCAAATGGGGGTGGCGCAACTGTCGGTGGCGCAATAATGGGGGTGAAAGGCATTGGTGCAGGCGGTGTCGAAGAGCGCTTACGAAGTCGACGTCCATTTGCTGTCAGCGCTGACGGCAACGTCTCTTCTAGGGGAGCAGTAACAGAGAGCGATTCTTGTATAGAATCCCCAATGGCTTCGGCAACAGTAGCCTCTGTAGCGAACGACTCTTCAAGGTCGCCGCGCTTTTCGTTAGCATCTACTACGCTTTCAAAGCCTGCTACCTCAGCATCCACTATCCCAGGGTCGACATCTAAAAGAGAGGGCGTCTCGCTAGACGTACGGTTGCCACGTTTTGTCTGAATCAGCGCGTCGTACTCTGCTTCAGAGAAACTAGTTTTGAGAATGCGGCTGATAGTACTGTTGCTCACCCCATAGCGACTAGCCAGGGTTGACGTTGTCTCACCTGGTTGCCGATAGAGTTGGAGGATTTCTTGTTTATCAGACTCGGACAGTTTTCGAGAGGTCATGCTTTAGGCTGCGGAGAGAACAAGCCACTTGCTTCATTCTATGCTGAAGCGCTCTCGATCGAGAGCCGATTGCTCAATCAGAACGAAAGTCGGCACATCATGCAGAATGGCTGCTCGGTTAATGGGGTGATCAGGCCTGGGCGATCGCGACGTTGGATGACGACCATCGCTTTAGGACGATGCACGTCTACGTCCACCGGTTCGGCTGCGGGCACGACTCGATAAATCGTACTCTAGCGCTGCACCAATGCCAAATAGTACGCCACTAAACACCCAAAACACTTCTAAGAAACCACCACTTTGATAATTGGTTAAGTGTGTTGTCGTGTACTTAAACCAAATGTCAGCAATGTAAAGCGAAAACGCAGCGGCGGCGATCATCCGCCAGGATTGGGCAAATCGCCCTCCCCAGAAGGCCAACAGTAGCGTTGTAGCGATAATCAACAGCAACACATCGCAGACGATGTAGTAACCATTCACGTAGGGCTTGAATGGCTTTAACGTTTCTTCTAAAGCAAGAACCCACTCTGGCGGTGGCGCTTTTTGTTCAGCCGCAGAAACAGGCGCATTTTGATTCCCAGGTGCCGCCTGTGGTGACATTTTCTCCACAGCAGCAGGAGCCGGCACGGCGATGGGTGGTGCAGACGGTGAAGCGGCTGGCGTTGCTGGCGTTGCTTTTACGCTTGGAGTGGCTTTGGGACTAGCTTTAGAAGCCGCTGGTTTTGCCGTAGGCTTTGCAGTTGGTTTGGCGGTGGGCTTTGTTGCAGGTGCTGTTTGGGCTGCCACCGGTTGCACTAACAAGGATTGCTCGATACTGCCAGACACTGGCGATGAAACAAACCACGCAATCACAATGCTGATTGCTGCAATCACGGCGACAACTCCCCACTGCCAGAGTTCCAGGTTAAGCCGTCTGGAAGCAACTGCCAGAAGAATACCGACGATGAGAAAAATGTAGGTAAGGATATAGAAGAAGTCTCCGGGAGAGACATCAGCTTCTTGTCCTAAAATCGTTTCCCAATAGAAAAAAAGCAAATTGCCCAGGAAGTAGAACAACATGCCTGACCCAATGCAGAGCCAGACGTTACGACCACTGACAATCTGGGGGCTGCGCCAGTTTCTAAAGCAGAACCAGGCGGCCGCAAAGTAAGCGATTTCTTCGAATGCTGTGGTACCGATCGAATACCAGAGTGGACGCTCTTGACCAGGCAGAGGCACGCTGAAGAGGAGAAAGAACAGAAGCGCCAGGACGGCCCAGACAATTTCAGCCAGGACGATCGTCTGTACCGATGGGAACGACTTAGGAGAAGTAGATGATTTGTCCAAGGAACTGCCTACCAAATTTCAAAAAGGATGTGAATAAGGTGTTAGACAGGTGGCTAACAAACGCGCCTGCAGCAAGACTCGCATCGTAATCGAAAGTGACGGCGATGAAACAACGCGTGAACATTTCTTCAAGCTAATGCCACATCTTGCCCAGGGGCGATTGGTTGAGCCAGGCCTGAAAGACTGTCCGATCATTACTTGAGAGATCTTGCAGCGTATCGATCGCCCGTTCTGCAAACGTAGTATTCCCAAAATAAGCTTTCCCTAAGCGATGCAGTTCTTGTAACAGCGTATTCAGGTGGTGCTCTTGCCAGGGTGGAATTTGTGCTGCATCAAGGGGATCAACCGTCAGCAGATATTTAATTGCTTCGGGTGAGTCTGCCTGGGGAAACCGCCACTGTTTAAAGACTTCAGAAATGTCCTTTTGAAAGAGACCAGCTTGCCGATGGCCCAACAAATCTTCGATATCGATATAAACTCCCTGTAGCATGAGCAGGCAGGCTCTGATGTAAATAGGTGTTGCCGTTGCCTCTCCACCGCCAGCATCTGTATCCACCGCCAGTTGCTCTAGACGAATCTTGCCCCAGACGCTGTAGCGTTCCGGTTCCTCTAGTAGCACACAGGCTTTGCCCTGGTTGTCCGTCAGATCGCGCCAGAATGTCTTGGCATCTTCCTCCTGGCTCGCATTGAAGATACTCAGCAAGCGAAAGGTTTGCCCCTGATAGGTAAGAATCGGGATTTGCTGATCCCGCTTTGGGTGCTGGACACTCGTAATCTCAACATCCTGCCTTTTCAGAATAAACATGACGCTGCCAATTAACTCCTGTCGGGGCTGGGCGTTTGGGCGGGATTCGATCGCATAATCTCGCCAGTGAGTCAAGGAAATCGCTCAATCGCTATCAACTATTACAGTCAGCCTTAGTGATTTTCTGAAGCAAAAAACTGCCTAAAGTTCAGACGGTGATCAAAACAAGCTAAAACACACCATACCTTAATCAATTCCCCTTTTCGGGCTGCTAGTTTACATCGCCTCCAAGGTTAGGGACTTTTTTGAATCCCAAACTCATTGAACCCCAAACTCATTCAACCCCAAACTTATTGAACACTGACATCCGCTAGACGTTTGTGACTAAATTTGTAGGGACTTTAATAAGGTTAGAGGGAGTGACTCTTTGGTAAGCCTACAGCCTGATGTAGGCTTTAGCACCGTTAGCCCTCCGCTTGGCAACGATCGTGCAGATAGAGCAAGAGTAGCGCAGAAAACAAAAGTTGATCATGGTTTGGATCCAGCTCATGCAACCGCTGCGGTCGATCGCCAAAGTTCAGGGTGAGCTCAAGACTTCTTGGTTTATGCTGGTTTTATAGTATGTATTGAGCACCAGGACCCTTAGCTCAGTGGATAGAGCAACCGCCTTCTAAGCGGTCGGTCACAGGTTCAAATCCTGTAGGGTCCGCTATACGCTTTGTTGACCTTGTTGAATCGGAATGAATCATGGTTAAGTATCGGTCTGCTATTGCGTTTATTTTGATGCTGATCGCGGTCACGTTAGTGAGTTTTAGCGGCGTGGCGGAAGCAAAAACGCTTTCTTATACCACTACACAGGTTGAGGAAATTCAGACCTATACAGCAGAGGTTGTTGAGCTACGCGATCGCTTGCCTGAGCTGGCAACGCTGGTTGAGAAGCAGAACTGGACGTTTGTACGTAACTTCATTCACGGACCGCTGGGAGAACTGCGGACCAAGATGGCCTACATTTCGCGCAGCCTGCTTCCGGGTGATCAGGTCAAAGCCCGCGATCGTGCCAAAGACACCTTCAAAAATTTGGTGGCGATCGACGCTGCCGCCGAGAAGGGTGATTACAAAGCTGCCGTTCGTAGCCTTGATAAAGCAATTAAAGGGCTGGACTCGTTTCTGGAACTCGTGCCTCAAGGTTAGAGCGGATACTTAGCTTCCTCAATACTCATGACTAACGTTGTCATTGTCGGCTGTGGCATTGTCGGAGCCGCGATCGCGTATGAATTGAGCCACATTGAGGGGCTTGACATCACGGTTGTCGATCGCCAGCAGCCAGCTCAAGCGGCGACCGGTGCAGCGCTGGGTGTTTTGATGGGAGCCATTAGCCAGAAAACGAAAGGCAATAACCTGCGGATGCGACTAACGGGAATCGAACGTTACAATGCCTGGATTCCTCAATTAGAAGCGCTGACGGGTCAAACAATCTTGTTCAATCAGCAAGGCATACTACGCCTTTGCTTTGAAGGCGAAACGCTGGATAGCTGGCAGCATCTGGTAGAAGTGCGGCGATCGCAGGGTTTGCGGCTAGAGATTCTCGATCGCGATCAGCTCGCTGTCAGCTATCCTCAACTCAATTTAGAGCGGGTGACGGCTGCGGTTTATTCGCCAGACGACCGTCAGGTTGACCCAACAGCGCTGACTCAAGCCCTGGTGATGGCGGCGGCACAACAGGGTGTGACGTTTCAGTTTGATACGGCTGTTATTGGAGTGGAAGAACCGTGCGATTGCTCTGACCAACCATCAGAAGCTGCTTTGCAGCAGTGTCAGCAGGTTCAGACGACGCATGGATCGTTGACGGCTGATTGGCTGGTCATTGCCGCAGGTTTGGGATCAACGCCTCTCACTGACATGCTTCAGCGATCGGTTGATATCCGACCTGTTTTAGGGCAAGCCGTGCATGTGCGCTTGCAGAAGCCATTGGGAACGCCGGAGTTGCAGCCTGTGATCACTGGCGAGGATGTCCACGTTATTCCATTGGGTGGAGGGGATTACTGGGTCGGTGCAACGGTAGAATTTCCTGCTGCGGGGTCGATTCCTAGTGCCGACTCAGAGGCTCTCAATCAGGTCATGAAGCAGGCGATCGCGTTTTGTCCGGTTTTGGCAGAAGCGACGATCGTCCGTCACTGGTCTGGCTTGCGTCCTCGTCCTGAAGGTCGTCCCGCTCCAATTGTCGAGCGGCTCCCTGGCTATCGCAATGTGCTGCTGGCAACGGGACATTACCGCAACGGCGTACTGCTAGCACCTGCTACAGCAGAAAAAATTCGACAACTGATCGACGCGGTTTGAGAGCTTTACCGCCGACATTCCGCCCTTGAATTGTCACATTGAGAATATAGCAGCAGCATTCTCTTAAGGCTTGGAGGAGAGGAGGTGCAGTATGAACGACGCATTGATTGTACAGAACCTGGATCATTTAGGCATCGTCGCTGGCTTGGTAGATGCGTTAGAGATTGTGGAGCAGGTCAATCAGCACTTGGGGGAAGACTCACGCGAGCAGGTGAGTCCAGGAGTGGTGTGAAAGCCATGATTTTGAATGGCTTAGGGATGGTCTCGGCTCCGTTGTACCTGTTTGAGCAATTTTTTGTGGGTAAAGCAACGGCACACTTGCTCGGGGAAGGTGTAGTGCCAGAGCATCTCAATGACGACCGATTGGGACGAGTCCTCGACGCTTTGTACTTGGGCGGCTTAAGCCCATTGTTTGCGACCATTTGCATGGTGGCAGCGCGCAAATTTGGCATCGAGCGCCAGAGTGCCCATTTCGATTCGACTTCCCTTGCCGTGGAGGGAGAGTATTTATCGGCAACTCCCGTGGTGGAAGGGACTGCCCCGGTGCCGATTACCATCACCTATGGCTATTCACGAGACCGGCGACCTGACCTGAAACAGTTTGTGCTGAACCTGGTGTGTTGGAACGATGGTGATCTACCGGCGTTTCTCGAGCTAGCCGATGGCAACCAGTCGGATAAAGCCCGCTTTGCTGGGTTGATGCAAGCGTTTAAGGCTCAGTGGCACTTTGAGGGGTTGTATGTAGCCGATGCTGCCCTCTACAGCGAAGCTAATCTGCAAGAGTTATCCGGGTTACGGTGGCTGACTCGAGTACCATTAACGCTCAACACGGCTTCCGAGCTAGTCAACCAGGTCTCAGAGTCGGCGTTTGAGCGCACTCAACTGGAAGGCTATCGGATAGCGACGGTTTGCTGCGACTATGGCGGTGTCAGGCAACAATGGTTTGTGGTCGAAAGCCAGGAACGGAAACGGTCTGACCTCAAGCAGTTAGAGAAGACGATAGCCAAGGCAGCCGCCCATGGGCAAGCGCAATTGCGACGATTATGTGCGCAAACATTTGCTTGCGAAGCCGATGCTTTGGCGGCACTGAAAAAGTTTGAGCAGACCTTACCGTGGCATCAACTGGAAGCAATCGGTGTCCAGCAGACGTTGCACTATGAGAAACCGGGTAAGCCGAAACGGGATACACCGCCCAGTCGAATTACCTACCACCCCCACGCATCGTTAACACCCAAGGCGGGCGTTGTCGCCCTCCACCAGCAACGAGCCGGACGCTTCATTCTGGCCACGAATGGGGTGGAAGACGCAGACCAATTAAGCCCACAGCAGGCCCTGGAAGAATATAAGGCGCAACAGGGTAACGAGCGAGGCTTTCGGTTTCTCAAAGACCCTTTGTTCTTTGCTTCGAGCGTTTTCCTCAAAGCCCCAGAGCGGATTATGGCACTCGCGATGGTCATGGGCTTATGTTTGTTGGTGTACAACTTAGGGCAGCGTCAACTCCGCCAAGCCCTCCAACAAGCAGACCAAACCTTGCCCAACCAACTGGGCAAAGCGACGCAACGCCCGACCCTACGCTGGCTGTTTCAGTGTTTCATGGCGGTTCACTATGTGGTGCTCGACGGCATGCAGCAGGTCATCAATCTCACCGACGATCGCCGTCGGATTCTCCAGTTCTTTGGCTCCACCTGTCGGCAGTACTACTTGCTGTGTTGAAGCCGACAGTTACTTTACGCCGGGAACGCTCAAAGCTTTGCGAGTCGCACTGGTAGAACCAGTGGCTTACCTCAGAGGTTGAGTTAATTCGGAGTGTGCCAGTGGAAAGGGCGGAATGTGGGTTACCGCCTTACTGAGCGATCGAAAAGCCCTTACGAGTGGATCGGCGTTCTGCCACCTGTACCTCAAACGTAACCCGATCGCTCACATCGCCACGTTTCACTTCCAGCGTCCAGTTACCCGGCTTGGGTCTCCAGAAAACGGAGTCTGGGGTTGGGGTTGTGAGTGTTTGTCCGTTCAGTCGCCACTTTGTCGTTTGGGTTGATGAGTTCGCCAGCCTGAACTGAAGCTGCTGAGCCGAGTCAGGACTGGCTCCGGCCTCCAGCAAGAAAACATCGCCATTACGGGGAGAGAGAATTCTCAACTCGCCTGCTGTCGGTGTAAGCGGCTGCATTGCTAACCATTCGTTGTATTCGGGCGGCAGTTTGAGGCGATATTCGCGATTTCCCTTACTGCCCACCACTGCCTGGTAGAACGGATCAGGCTGGCGATCGTACTCGCTTAGATCGCCTAGAGCGAAATACTCCTGCACTACTGATGGGCAGCCAGGCGTAGGACGGGCACCGGATAAGGCGCAGATTGGACGTTTGACCAATCCCATAGGCGGCGGAAAGGCGATCGGCTCCCGGTGCTCATGAAGATGCAGCATGATGCGATTCCACAACGGAGCCGCACCCGTTACTCCTGAGACCTGCTGCATCGGTTGCCCGTCGAAATTACCAACCCAGACAGCAACGGTGTAATCCGTGCTGAAGCCAACTGTCCAGGTATCGCGGAAATCAGAGGAGGTACCGGTTTTAACAGCGGTCGGAAACGGCAGGCTCAACAGTGAATTTACCCCAAACGCTTTAGCACGGGCATGAGCGTCGCTGAGCATATCGGTGATGAGTGACGAGGTAGAGGAAGAGGTGAGGGGAGAGAGGGGTAAAGAGAGTTTTGAGTTTTGTTCGCGAAGCGTTCCCGAAGGGAATATTCTGAATTTTGGATTGGTTTCAACGGCTGACTCCTGACTTCTGACTCCTGACTTCTGACTTCTGACGTCGTTCGACTGAGCGCTCACGCCGAAGTCTACTTCCTCACCCCTCTCTCCTCTCTCCTCTCTCCTCACCCCGATCGCCTCGCCCCGATTCGCCAGCGCGAGATATGCCCTTGCCAACTCCCACAGGCTGACTTCACCGCCGCCAAGCGCCAGTCCTAAGCCATAGTAATCAGGAGTTTGGGTCAGATGCGTGAAACCGAGTTGGTGCAGGCGATCGAGAAACGCCTTGACGCTGACTTTCTCCAGCACTCTCACAGCTGGCACATTCAAAGAATTTGCCAGTGCTACCCGTACTCGTACAGGACCCTGGAATGTTTCGCTGTAATCTGAGGGCGTGTAGAGTTTGGCCCCAGGAATGGCGTAGCGAGTGGGTACATCTGCCAGGACGGTGTTGGGACGTATGACTTGCTGCTCTAAGGCAAGTTCGTAAAGGAATGGTTTGAGCGTGGAACCTGGCTGGCGTAGAGCCTGCACACCATCATTTCGTCCGCTTTGGGCATCGGCAAAGTAATTGGGCGATCCTACATATGCCAATACGTCGCCAGAGTGGTTATCCAGCACTAAAGCGGCTGCATGGTGTACGTTATGAGGTGCTAAGGCTTGAATGACCTGCTGTACCTGGGCTTCCACAAACTGCTGTAAGGGGCGATCGAGCGTCGTCTGCACTGCAGCGGGATGAGACGATCGCTGATCAGCCAGCCAAAAGAGGAAATGTGGCGCTGCTATAATGCCCTGCTGTCGAGGCTGGAGCGATAGTGCTTCTTGAAAGGCGCGATCGGCTGCGGCACGACTCAGGTAGCGATCTTGAACCATGCGATCGAGCACATAGGTTTGTCGCCTCTTCAAGGCTTGCCAGCGATCATAGGGATTGAGGCGAGTGGGATCATTGGGCAGTCCTGCCAAGAGACTTGCTTGAGCAACGTTGAGATCACTTGCAGGAATGCCGAAATAGATGCGAGCGGCAGCTTCAATGCCATAGACATTACCGCCCATCGGCAGGCGGTTGATGTATGCCTGGAGAATCTCATCTTTGTTCATACCAGCCGTCAGTCGCCAGGATGTCCAGATTTCCTTCACCTTCCCTGGCAATTTGCGGGGCGATGGCTCTAGCATCCGGGCCAGCTGCATCGTAATTGTAGAGGCACCGCTGACCAACTGACGCGCTTGTACCGCTTCTAAGAACGCCCGGACGATCGCCCGTCCATCCAGCGCCCCATGCTGATAAAAGCGCCCGTCTTCGGCTGCAATAATCGCGTGCTTGAAGGCTGTCGAGACCTGATCTAGCGGCACCGTAACGGTATGTTCCTGGTCACGAGTCAAAACGGTTCCCAGTGGTAAGCCGTTGCGATCGGTAAAGGCGATTGCCTGTTGTTCCTGTACTAGAGCGGCTGCGTGAATCGGAGCCAGGTAGGGGAGCGATCGCACCACCAGGCAGATGATCACCAGCGTGAGGCCGATACTCCAGGGCGATCGCCTATACCGTCGCCAGATTGCGGATCGCCGTTTTGCCAAGGTTCTCAATGTCCTCATCAGTAGATTCCGTTTGAGCTTAATCCCCTGATGCATAGCCAATCCTTTTGCCAGTGCTGGCTTGTGTGATGCGGCAAGAGCGCTATCGGACAGCGCTACCTACCTCAAGCGACTACACCGCCCCGCTCTGCTGATCCGGCAAACCTTCGCTGAAGTCGTTAGCATCTCAAAGGCTCTGGGCAATCTGAAAGAGACAAATAATCATCCTTCCAATCATCAGAGTGCTCTATCATGCATCACCAGATCAAGGGCAACCAGACTAAGAATGGTTACGCTACAAGCGATCGTCTTCAACGTTCACTTATCTCTCACTGGTACGCTGTCAAACGGTTGCACACGGCTGGCTTTACGCTACTTGAAACTCTGATCATCGTAGCAATCATGGGCATCTTGTTCGCTCTTATGGTTCCTGGATGGACGTCGTTTACAACTGCGCAACGCCTTAACGGAGGGCAGGAGCAGGTCTTACTGGTGATGCAAGACGCTCAGAGTCGTGCCAAGCAAAGTCGCGTGATTTGGCAAGCCAGCTTCCAAAATCCCGACGGTGTGGTTCAGTGGGCAATTCACCCAGCAGGCACCACACCTGCAACGTCCCTTTGGAGCAGCCTTGACGCAGCCATCCAAATGGATGCAGAAACAACCTTGCAGCAGTCGGGCCTTGTCCGCCGAGTACAGTTTGACCATGAGGGGCATGTTAACGGTCAGCTTGGACGACTAACCTTATCAGGCAAAATAGGTGGCAAACTCAAGCGCTGCGTTATCGTCTCTACCTTGCTGGGCGTCATTCGCACAGGGAGAGAGCGTACAGCAATGCAAGACGGCAAGTACTGCTATTAGGACAAGAACCATTACAAATGGCTGCCAACAAAGGCTTTCTTCTTGTAATGGTTCGCTATCAATTTATTTTCATTCCTGTTCAGTGATGCCCTGCAGTGCCTTTGCTGTCTTGGGTCGATCGAGCTTCAAGATCAATGTGCCCAATGGTGGCAGACAGAGATCGATCGAGTAGGGCTGGTTGTGATAGGCCCATTCCTCTGTCCATTTGCCACCCAAATTGCCCATGTTGCTGCCGCCATATTCGCGCGAATCACTGTTAAGCAATTCTGTGTAGAAGCCACGCTCTGGCACACCAACACGGTAATGCGAATGGGGCTGAGGTGTAAAATTGCAGACGGTAACGACAAACTCATCTGACTCCTTGGCTCGCCGGATGAACGAAACTACGCTATGGCGATTATCACTACAGTCAATCCATTCGAACCCTTCCTGCCCAAAGTCCTGGCTATACAGCGCAGGCTCGCTGCGATAAAGCTGGTTCAACACCGACAAAAAGTTTTTCAGTTTTTGGTGCGGCTCATATTGAAGCAGATGCCATTCTAAATCACCCCATACATTCCACTCGCTCCACTGCCCAAACTCCATGCTCATGAACAGCGTTTTTTTACCAGGGTGGGTAAACATATAAGCGTAAAGACAGCGCAAGTTAGCAAACTTTTGCCACTCATCGCCCGGAATTTTCCCTAGCATGTTGCTCTTGCCGTGCACAATCTCATCATGCGAGAGCGCCAGCATAAAGTTTTCGCTATGGTTATACCAAATGCTGAACGTAATATTGTTTTGATGAAACTGACGGAACCACGGGTCCATGTGGAAATAGTCCAGCATGTCGTGCATCCAGCCCATATTCCATTTCAGGTTGAAACCCAGACCACCCACGTAGGTAGGCCAGGATACCATCGGCCAGGACGTTGACTCTTCAGCAATGGAGAGAACCCCAGGAAAGTAGCTAAAGAGAACGTGATTCATCTGGCGAATGAAATCTGCCGCCTCAATGTTCTCCCTGCCACCATATTGGTTAGCCACCCATTCACCGGGTTCGCGGCAGTAGTCGAGGTAAAGCATGGATGCGACGGCATCGACGCGAATACCATCAATGTGGTACTTATCAAACCAGAAGAGCGCGTTTGCAACCAGATAATTCCGTACCTCGTTGCGGGCATAGTTGAATACGAGCGTGCCCCATTCCTTGTGTTCGCCTTTGCGAGAGTCAGCGTGTTCGTAAAGATGGGTGCCATCAAAGAAGGCTAAGCCATGTCCATCCTTGGGAAAGTGTCCGGGAACCCAATCCACAATGACACCAATACCATTGGCATGGCATTGGTCAACAAAATACATGAAGTCTTGGGGGGTGCCATACCGTGAGGTACACGCATAGTGACCTACAACCTGATAGCCCCAGGAACCGTCAAAGGGATGCTCAGCAACGGGCAAGAGCTCAATGTGAGTAAAGCCCAAGTCTTTCACATAAGGAATCAGTTTGGCGGCGAGCTCACGATACGTCAAAAAGCGCGCTCCGGGCTTGAGTTCGGAGACAACGACTACAGGTTCTTGTTCACCATTGGGCAACAGAGCGGGTTCACTGGAAGCGGCGTGTAACCAGGAGCCGAGATGGCACTCGTAAACCGAGATGGGTTTAGTCAGTGGCTCAGTATGGCGGCGTTGCGCCATCCACTCATCGTCCTTCCAGGTGTAGGTGTCTAAGTTAGTGACGATCGAAGCTGTTTTAGGCCGCGGTTCCTGCTGAAAACCATAAGGATCTGACTTTTCGTAGATATGGCCATCCTGATTCTTGATTTCGTACTTATAGCTCTCGCCGACGCCCACTTCAGGAATAAACAAATCCCAGATGCCATTGCCAATCTTCCGCATCTGGTGCTTACGGCCATCCCAGTTGTTGAAGTCACCGAGAACAGATGCATTGCGTGCATTTGGTGCCCAAACGGCAAAGTAAACCCCGCTGACCCCGTTCATCTCAGTGAGATGAGCACCCATCTTTTCGTAAATCCGATGGTGATTACCTTCAGCGAAAAGATGCACATCAAAATCGGTCAGATAGGGAGAGCGGAAGGCGTATGGATCATAGATAAAACGCTCATGCTCACCTTCCTTCAAGCGGAACTGGTAGTTGGTCAGCTCAGGGATATCGATCGTGCATTCAAAAAAGTGAGGATGGTGGGTTGATTGCATCAGGTATTCTGCCCGTTGCTCTGGCACCACGACCCAAACCGTATCGGCATCCGGCTGATACGCGCGCACTACCCAGGCTGGCCGCCCATCTTTCTCTATGGCATGGGGGCCCAGCACTTCAAACGGATCATGATGCTGATTCCAAACAATCCGCTCTACCTGATCGGGGGTAATGGTCATGAAACTACCTGCCTAAGCAAAATTATCAAATCGCAAAGAAATTTAAACAATGCGTGTTAACTGTAGTAAACCGTAGCAAATTGTGACCAAAGTCTCAAATGATTGATATATGTACGTGATTTTCCGTAGTCACACACAGCAATCGTGCTTGAGATTCGACGGAAGGGGTGGAATGCCTTCCAGAGAGCAGCGATCTCCGATCCTTTAAAGCCGCCTGCTGAGCTATCTTGACGACAACTATAGCGATCAATCAGCCATAAATCGGTTTTATGCAGCGAACCCCCACGGATAGGCGTGCCAGTTAACTTAATTCTGGTAAAAACATAAATACAAAACACGCCCTAACTCTATCACTTACAAGTCAGGGCGGTCGGGTCACTTGACAAGCTCTCACGCTTGTTCAACGTTTGTATACGATGGCATGATACCGGAAAATGATTTGCGCGACAACAGAGGATGCGATCGCCAGCTTGTTAGGCGCTACCTGTAAAGGTGACCTCTGGAAATTTCGCCTGAGCTTCTGCCATGGGTCGCCGCTTGCCTTCCTCTTGCCAATAATTGATGACTTCAGTGGCTTGATTAAGCAACTCAACTCGATCAACTTCAGAGATCCAGTGTTTCGCTTCCATCTCAGCTTTCAGCTGTTCCCACGCGTCATTGCGTGGCCAAAAGAAATAGGAGGTTAAAGGACTAGTTCCTTTACCTACCACCTGATCGACGGCTAATGCAACATTTTCATCTAGCCAGAGAACCTTCAAAATAAACTTCGACAACCCAACCTCCAGCATGTCCCAAACTTTATTGATTAGCCTTGCAGTGATGCAATCACTCCGCAGTTTATCATTCTATCTCACTGTCGGATGGATCGCCAGAGTAGTCGTTTGGCGTCACGAAAGACGCTGGAATTGGGTGTAGGGTATAGAGTGTAAGGGTTTTCGTCATTTGTGATTCGTATGAAGTCAGCTGCACAAGTAGAGCAGGCAGGCGTTTTATGTGTCAATGAGGGTTTAGACGCGATCGTCATTTTTGATATTGATGGGGTGATCCGGGATGTGAGTGGATCGTATCGACGCGCGTTGGCAGATACTGTAGAACAGTTTACTGATGGAGCGTACCGCCCTTCTCCGTGGGATATTGACGCGCTCAAAGCAGAAGGCCTCTGGAATAATGACTGGGAAGCCTCACAGGAATTGCTGTACCGCTATTTTGAGGCACAGGGGCGATCGCGAGATGCCGCTGCTGAAAATGCCATCCTGCTTCATTACGATGAACTGGTTGCCTTTTTTCAATCTCGCTATCGTGGCACTGACCCCACCCATTGGACGGGCTACATTTGCCATGAACCGCTGTTGGTGCAGCCGAGCTACCTGGAGCAGTTGACGCAGGCAGGCATTCGATGGGGCTTTTTCAGCGGGGCGACAACCGGATCAGCACGTTACGTTCTAGAGCAACGTTTGGCGCTCCGATCGCCTGTTCTGGTGGCAATGGAAGATGCACCCGGCAAACCCGATCCAACTGGGTTGGTGCAAACGGTGCGCCTGCTGAGTGCCTCCGACGCTACGACTGTCTCTGCCACTGCGCCCGTAATCTATGTGGGAGATACGGTGGCAGATATGCACACGATCGTTAAAGCCCGCCAGCTTTATTCCGATCGCCATTGGTTTGCAGTTGGCGTTTTGCCACCGCATGTCCAAGAAACCGCAGCAAACAAACAAACCTACATCTCAACCCTTCAACAAGCAGGAGCGCAGGTTGTTTATGACAATGTTCAGGAGTTGACGGTAGGGGCGATCGAACGACTGGTGAAGCAGGAGAGAGGAGGAACTCTTTGAGCTAATTTGGCAGTTAACAGCTCACTTTTCTCCCACAACTAGCAACTCCTCTCGCTCTCTGCTCTTTCACTCCTACGCTTTTAGCTTCAAAAACTTCTCCATTGCAGTCACCATTTCGGGGGGCCAGCGACGGTTTTTCTGTAGCCAACTCAGATCCTTATAACGCGAGTCTAGACCAACCGCTGAGACCCACTGGCTTTCAGCTTCACCTTGCTTCCCTTTTGCCCAGAGTGCGGCTGTGAGTGCGGCTCTCATGTCAGCGAATTGGGGATACTTGCGCACCAGGTTGCGCATTTTACGAACAGCCTGATCTTGCTGACCCAACTGGTAAAGCGCTAGTGCGTAATTGGCATTAGCGAACGCATAATCACTGGTAAGCTCAGTTGCCTTTTTGTAGTCAGCCGCCGCGTCTTCCCATTGTCCCAGTCCGGCTTTGGCATTCCCACGATTGTTGAAGGCCGCCGGATCTTTAGGGTCGAGCTCTAGAACGTGGTTATAGTCAGCAATCGCGTCTTCCCATCGACCCAAGCCTTCGAGAGCTGTCCCACGATTGAGATATGGATCGGGTGCCCCTGGTGCAAGTTCGATTGCTTTGTCGTAATCAACCAGCGCACTTTGCAGTTTGTTCTGGCTGACTTTGGCATTCCCGCGATTGCTCCAGGCTGCAGCCGTTTGCGGCAGCTTCTCAATAATTTGCGTCCAATAGTCCTCAGCTGTACGAAAGTTTCCTTCATTGGTAGCTTTAAAGGCTTTGTCGGCGATCGCATCGAGCTGTTTGTACAAATCTAAAGCAGTTGGCTGTGGTGGTGCTGAGGTCTTTGCCTGCGGTGGCGTTGACATCACTGGCTGAGGAGCTGCAGGTGTCGCAGGAGCAGTCGAAGGCGTTTGCTCGGCTGCCAGCATTGAACCGGGAGCCCAAGTGAGTAGGCTAGTGAGCACTACACTCAGCAAAACAAAGAGAAACCGAATCATAGAAGACTACCCAATGAAGAGCAAAACGAGCCGGGGACGATCGTGACAGGTCAAGGATTTTTTCTCAACACGAGCACCATTTCATCTTTGTTTTTAAGGAAAAATTCGACTTCAAACGCAAGATGTAAGGTTTTTTGTAAGGTTACCAGGAGCTCTAAAATTTCGGTTTGAGTCCAAACATGGTAATGAATGCTGTAGTCCTGTTCCATGAATCGATTGGCTTCGGCTTCGATTCTAGGGTCATTTTTGCCGTCGCTATCGCAGGTATAGCCTAAAGTGGGAAACTTTGCCCATTCTAGAAAATGTTGCTTTTTGGACCACTCTGGACCTTCGTTGTAGTCCTGCAAAAGATGGCCAATGTCGGTTAGCGGACGATGAACATCGAAGTTATAGCGTTTGTCTGGTATGCCTAAGTAGAGAATACCCTCTGGCTTCAGTACCCTCAACATGCTCTGAATTGTTTTGATTGGGTTCTGGCAATGCTCAATGAAGTGGTTAGCAATCACAAAGTCTTGAGATGCTGATGGAATGCGGGTTAAATCTTCCCCGTCGTCTAGAATATCCACTTTTACCAGAGGCAATTCGCTTAACTCTGGGTAATGAGTTTTGAGGTCTGCCACTGACATGCGATCGACGTAGCGAACGTTTGCTTTGCTGGAGACGGTAAGTGGGTTATGCAGGGCTCCAATCTCGATACCGTTGCCTTTAATGTAGTAATACGCGGCAAGGTTTCTGCGATCGGAAAGGACGCTCTGGGCTGCCAAAGATAGCATAGAGACGACACCAAACACTTTCTTGACGATGCTCTTTGACTGGATGATCACACGCTTTGACGCCGTTAACTGGTGGCTTACCGCTTCAGTCGTTTCCTCTTTCCTCAAAATTTACTCTCTCGTTAAGGTTAGTCAATGAGATGGTACGTAGAGCAAGGCTTAACGTCTAAAGTACCGAAAGTTGAGTGTTGGGTGGAGTGTACCCCAGATGCTTCCATGCGGCTGCGGTTGCAATGCGACCGCGTGCAGTGCGGTTAAGATAGCCAATTTGCAGCAGGTAGGGTTCATACACTTCTTCGACCGTCTGTGCATCTTCGCCCGTTACCGCTGCCATTGTCTCTAGACCAACTGGCCCGCCTCCAAACTGTTCGATCATGACGGTCAGCAATCTGCGATCAGTCCAGTCTAAGCCACAGGGGTCAACGTTGAAGCGCTCCAGTGCTTCAGCCGCGATCGACTGATCGATGGTTCCCAGTTCTTTGACTTGCACATAGTCACGCACCCGTTTGAGCAATCGATTGGCAACGCGGGGCGTACCGCGCGCCCGTCGGGCAATTTCAGCGGCACCTTCAGGCGTCACAGCAGTGGTAAGCAGTTTTGCAGTGCGTAAGACAATTTGCGTCAACTCGTCTAGTTCGTAAAAACGCAGCCGTTGAATGAGCCCGAAGCGATCGCGCAGTGGAGACGTGAGGGCCCCGACCCGTGTGGTGGCACCCACTAACGTAAAGGGCTGCAGTTTGAGAGAACGGGTGCGGGCGCTGGAACCTTGACCGATCGTGAGATCGACCCGAAAATCCTCCATGGCTGGATACAAGAGTTCCTCGCTCACTTTGTTAAGGCGGTGGATTTCGTCAATGAAGAGGACATCACCCGGCTGTAAGTTTACTAGCAGTCCCACAATGTCTTTGGGGCGTTCTAGCGCTGGAGCACTAGTGATTTTGCAATTAACGCCCATTTCCGTTGCCAAAATCAGCGACATGGTTGTTTTGCCCAGACCTGGTGGCCCATAGAGCAACAGATGATCCAGCGTCTCTTTGCGCGCTTTCGCGGCACGGATGGCAATATCTAAGATCTCTTTCAGATCTTTCTGACCCACATACTCCGCCAGTCGCTGAGGGCGCAAACGCTCTTCCTGCTTGCCACGTTCTTCAGGTGCGGCTTCTGGCTTTAATAGGGATGCGGTTGGCTGTGTCGGAGCCGGCGCGATCGCATCCCCCAAGGGCAACGAGGCCTTTTCCTGTTGTCCATCCGACTCTGAGGGCTGTTTCTTGGAGGAAATAATTGCCATACTTTGGGAAAGCGGTCAGCGATTAGCGGTCAGCTATAAGCGGTCAGCATTCAGCAGTCAGCAGTCAGCCGTTAAAGGCTCTTAGCCAATGGCTAGTGGAACGGCAAGCGATGAACGACGAACTACAGCCAAGAAACTAATAGCTGATAGCTGAACACTTTGTTAATCATATCTAGAGAACTTCAGAAGATGGCAGTTGAGTCTAGTTTCAACGTTCCTGACGTCCCCGATACCGTTAGTTTCGCAGCGGCGATCGCGTTGACCCAAACCCTCTTAGACGGCCTTAACCAAGGTAGCGTGACTGGAGCAGCGCTTGAGTCTACGGTGCGTGCTCTAGTAGGCAGCGAGAATGGAGCACGGGGGTTTTTTGTCACGTACTTGAGCGACGATCGCCCGCTAGCAGACCAGCCAGCACGCGCTATTATCGTTGCTTTGCAAGCATCGCCAGCGATCGTCGCACCGCTTTTAGTGAAGAATCTGGTGATGTCTACGGCAATGGCAATCACGCATCGCCGCAATCAAGATGAGACGATGGCAATGGGATCGGAGCGTGTGCGATCGCGCACTGCACAGCTCATTCAACGACTTCATTTGCCGCAAGTACAGGCGGAAGCGGAGCAATTGTCACGAGCGATCGCAACGAAAACGGGCGCATATCAAACCTTTTTAGAACGTTGGGGGTACGATTCGGAGCAGCGACAGGCAATGCAACAAGCATTGGAAGAGACAGGCATTGTAGAGCGAGCATCAAGACCAGAACCGATGTCTTAGGTCGCTTTCTAACAAGCCAAAGCCCCTTAGGAGCAGGTTTGCCCGCCTTGATCACAAGGTAAACGGTCAGATGGCAGCAAGACTCTGGCAAAACCGGCTCTTAGCCCAACAGTAAATTTTTTCTTATGAAGCGCCTTCGTTCAGTCTTAGCTCAGGGAACAACGCTAACCTTAGCTCATGGAACAATGAGGTTGCTTGCGTCGTCTGTTAAGTGGCAGTGCGCAAAGGCTTCATGCCTGGTTCCCGCTTGTGACTGGAAGCATTTGGTCGTGAACGGTGTGTAAAACAGTTGACATTGGCACCGATTCCAGGGAATTTAGATCAGCAATTACAATTAGAATCTAGTTCGGTTTTACATAAACATGGCAATCTCAATTCAGAAAAACCTGTCCCGTTCTGAGGCACAGCGGTATTGGGAGTTGCTTCGTGTTTTAGTAGAGCGTAACCTGAGTGCACGCTACCGCGGTTCGGTACTGGGGGTGTTCTGGTCGCTGCTCAATCCATTGACCATGACTGGTCTTTACACGGCCATTTTTGGTGGCGTCTTCGCAACCCAATACTACGGGTCTCTGTTTGGTTATGCAATGGCTGCCTTTACAGGGCTGACGATTATCAATTTCTTTTCGGCAGCGACCTCACAAGCACTCACAAGCGTTGTGGGGAATGGTCCGTTGCTGAACAAGATACGGTTGCCTGTGAGTGTTTTTCCAGTCGCAGTCAATGCCGCAAACGTTTTTCAGTTTCTGGTCGGCCCCATGCCATTGCTGGCGATCGTTACAGTGGTCAATGTCAGGCATCATGTGTTGACGCACCTGGCAGCTCCAATGCCATTGGCAGAATTGGTGGCGACTATTGTGACTAAGAGTCTGATTAATTTAGCCATTTTTCCGCTGCCGCTGTTGGCGCTCACGCTGGTTTGCCTGGGGGCTGGGTTTCTCGTTAGTGCTTTATTTGTATTCTTTCGAGACTTGCCTTACTTCTACGAGTTGGTCATCTTTGTATTGTGGATCAGCAGTCCTGTCTTTTATCCGGCATCCATTGTGCCAGCTCATGTCAGGCCGCTCTTAGAATTGAATCCGCTCTTCCCTATTATTGAATGCACTCGTCAAATCGTGCTTTCAGGAGAACCTCCAGATGTGAGTATGCTAGTGCGAGCGTTGGTGAGCAGCGTTGTCATTTTTGGGCTGGGCTGGAGTTGCTTCAGGTGGTGGCGACCGCAATTTATGGACCTACTCTAGATGGAAGTAATTCGCCTCGATCAAGTCTCACTGTCACGACGAACTCAGGAAGAGTTCTCGTACGACTTAAAAAAAACGTTACTGTCGTTTGTGGAAGGTAAATATCGCAAGCCTGCCCGGAAGTTAGTGCTCGACGATATCAACTTGTCCGTCAAAGCCGGTGAAAAAGTTGGCATTATTGGCGCTAATGGCTCCGGCAAGTCAACCTTGCTCAAGTTGATTTCTGGTATTCTGCAACCGACTCGTGGCTCTTTGCGAGTCAAGGGGCAAATTGCGCCGCTTATTGAGCTAGGCGCAGGTTTTGATGCCGAAATGACTGTGATGTCAAATATCGTCCTTTATGGTGTGCTGCTCGGCTTTCAGCGAGCTGAAATGCTGACCAGAGCACCGAATATTCTGGAATTTGCAGAGTTGGAGGATTATTCCTCAGCCCCCGTTAAAGCCTTGTCATCAGGGATGGCAGCACGTCTGGGGTTTGCGATCGCCACGGATGTGCAGCCTGATATTTTGATTTTGGATGAAGTGCTGTCGGTTGGGGACGAGAGTTTTAAGCAGAAATGTAAGCAGCGGATGGAACAGCTATGGGACGGCAGCGCTACCGTGTTGCTGGTTTCGCACAGCATGGAGGATATTCACCGCTCGTGCGATCGTGCTATTTGGCTCGATCGCGGTCGCATTCGCTCAATGGGTTGTGCAGACGAAGTGGCAGCAGAATACCTGAGTGCTGTAGAGCGAAAACTGGACATGGGGCTACGTCACATTTAGCTCCTTTTGAGCATGCAACCTACTGTTCATAGGTGTTATGACCACTCAAAGACTATGACTCTTGAAGTCTTTGAAGGGCTGATCTCACTCCTCTGACGCTGAGTGCATAAATTTAATTGATGATTTGGACAAAAAAGAGTGTTTGCTTTGATGAGCTGTAGCGCTTAGGCTAGAGGCAAATATTCAAAGAGTGAGAAGAAATTCATGAGCGCCACTGTTACCGCTAATGAAATTAACGTCAATGAAATTGACTGGCGTCCCATTCTCAATCAGCTGCAGCGTGCAGAGGCGCAGAGTCTACCCACCTATCCTGGTGATTTAAAATTGGACTTTTGACAAAAATAAAGACGCAGACCCCTTTACCTCTGCTGTCAGCAGAAGTTGTCATGAGTGAAACGAG